>NC_017167.1:624809-937214 GCF_000219875.1 Alicyclobacillus acidocaldarius subsp. acidocaldarius Tc-4-1 | reverse complement strand
CCCCAAACGGAGGCTGCGCACGGAACTTGAGAGACACGTGCCGGATCGCCTCGCGGCGTTCATCTTGCATGAGGCCCAGGTTGACGGAGAAGTGCCGATGGCTCAAGCCTCGCACGCGTCGCTGACGAGGGTCTCGCGCGCGCTGAAGCGGCTCGTCATCCCTGTGACGGGGACGCTTCCGCTTGAGAAGGCCACCGTGACGGGAGGCGGCGTGAGCGTGAAAGAAATTGATCCAAAGACCATGCAGTCGAAGCTATGCGCCGGACTTTACTTCGCGGGCGAGGTGATGGACGTTCACGCGCACACGGGCGGATACAACATCACCATCGCGTTTTCCACGGGGCACACGGCAGGAAGCGAAGCGGCGCGCTATGCGCTCGCGCACGCCTGGGCAGAGCAGGTCTGAGGTCCCTAGAACGCGCGCAGGGCACAGGTCTCCCTGTGCCCTGCGCTTTGCCCCGAGCTCAAAGGAATCAGATCTGTTCGTCGCGCACCGACGCACCGTATTCGCCGTCGAGCGCTCGGGCATAACGTCCATAGGACGGATTGCCATGGCGAGAGGCACTGCCGACTTTTTCGCCGCGGCGCATCGCGCGGCTCGCTTCAGCGCTCATCACCGGGCCGGACGCTTCATCGCCCCGGCCAATCGACTTTCGCCGCGATGTCATGCCACCTTCGCCTCCTTGCCGCTCGGAGCTATGCTTACTGTGCGCGTCGGCGTCTTTTCCATGCGTGCAAATTGAGGAAGGAGACCTGCGCCATGCACATCATTCTCGCGTCGGGATCGCCGAGAAGGCGAGAGCTGTTGGGCATGCTCGGCGTGGCCTTTTCCGTGCGGCCGAGCCAGGCCGACGAGACCATCGCCTTGGGCACGCCGCCGCAGGAAGCTGTGGTAACGCTCGCCCAACGAAAGGCAGAGGCCGTGTGGGCGCAGCTCGACGAGGCCGAGCGGCGGGACGCCGTCGTCGTGGCGGCGGACACCGTCGTCGCCATCGATGGAGACATCCTGGGAAAGCCGCGCGATGCCCATCAGGCCCTCACCATGCTGAAACGCCTCCGCGGGCGGACACACCTCGTCTACACGGGCGTATGCGTTCGCACGGCTTTTGCGGAAGAGGTCGCGTTCGCCGAGACACAGGTGCGCATGCGGCCTCGAGACGACGCGTGGTTGCGGCGATACGTGGCCACGGGCGAGCCGATGGACAAGGCGGGCGCGTACGCCATCCAAGGGTACGGAAGTCTGCTCGTCGAGTCCATCGCAGGCGACTACTACAACGTCGTCGGCCTGCCGCTCGGACTGTTGGACGAGGTGTTCAACCGATTGGGTCTGCAGTTGACCTCGCTCGAACCTTCTGTCTAAGCGGTAGCTCTGCGGAAGTCGAGCGCTGTGCGATGATCCGCCGCCCGTGAGCGCACGAGGAGGGTTGACAGATTCGCTACGCGCGCGCGAGCGCGCTTGCGTCGAGCGCCGAAAGTGAGCGGTGTCCCGACAGGGCCATCGTGAGATCGAAGTCCGCGAGGAGATACCGCAGGACGGTCTCCACGCCGCACTCGCCGTCGACCGCGAGGCCATACGCGTACAGCCGGCCTACGAGCACGGCGGTCGCACCGAGCGCGAGCGCCTTCACGACGTCGGATCCGCGCCGCACACCGCCGTCCATGAGGACTACCTTCTCGCGGCCGACGCGTTCCCGGATGGCCACCAGCGCGTCCAGCGATGCCACGGCTCCGTCCACTTGCCGGCCGCCGTGGTTCGAGACGATGATGCCGTCGGCTCCCCGGCGGAACGCCTCCTCAGCGTCGTCGGGATGAAGAATTCCCTTCAGGAGGAGGGGAAGATCTGTCTCCTCGCGCAGCCAATCGAGATCGTCCCACGTGAGCCCTGGATTCCCGAAGATCTGCGTCCAGAGGAGGATGGCGCCCGCCAGATCTTCCTCGGGAGACCGGCGCAGCTTCGCGCGAAATGCCGGATCGGAGACATAGTTGCCGAGTCCTTCGCCGAGCAAGAAAGGCAGGTAGGCGCGCTCGAGATCCCGCTCCCGCCAGGCCATCATGGGCGTGTCGAGCGTGACGACGAGCGCCTTGCACCCGGCAGCCTCGGCCCGGCGAACGAAGCTCTGGGCAACGTCGCGGTCCTTCGACCAGTAAAGCTGAAACCAGAGCGTCGCGCCAGGCGCCTTTTCGGCGATGGTCTCAAGCGACATGGTCGACGCCGAACTGACGATGTAGGGCAGGCCCAGCTTCGCGGCGCCCCGGGCAGCCGCCACCTCCCCATCGGCGTGCAGAATGGACTGCACGCCGATGGGCGCGAGGAGCACGGGATACGGCAGCCGCTCGCCGAAGAGTTCGAGGGACAGATCTCGATCCGACACGTCGCGGAACACGCGAGGCACAATCCGCCACTTGTCGAACGCCTCCTCGTTCGCGCGCATCGTCTCACCCCGCCCCGACGCGCCCGCGAGATACCAGAACGCCTCTGGCGACAACACCTCCCGCGCCCGCGCCATCCAGTCCTCCACCGAGATGCAAAGCGTTTCTCCCCGGTATTGGCCCGTTAGGCGCATCTGGTAAATCTGAAACTGCGCTTCGTTGCCGATGTTCATCCGCTTCACTCCTCAGGGCGATGCGACCTTCCGCTTCCTGCGTTCCTCCTCCTGCAGCACGCGCCAGAGGATTTTGCCGCTGCCGGACATCGGCAAGCTATCGACGAACTCGATCTCGCGCGGGCACTTGTACGCCGCCATCTGCTCGTGCGCCCAGGCGATGATGTCCTCCGCCGTCACCGCGCCCTTGTAATCCTGCTTGAGGATGATGAACGCCTTCACCGTCTCTCCCCGCCGCAGGTCTGGGACACCCACGACGCACGCCTGCTCCACCGCCGGATGCTTGTAGAGGATGGACTCCACCTCGGTGGGCCACACCTTGAATCCAGACGCGTTGATCATCCGCTTGATGCGGTCCACGATGAAGAAGTAGCCTTCCTCGTCGTACCGGCCGAGATCGCCCGTGCGGAAGAACCGCTTCCCGTCCATCTCGACGAACGCCTTCTCGTTTTCCTCCGGGCGGTTCCAGTAGCCTAGGAAGACCTGCGGGCCGGAGACCAGGATTTCGCCCTCCTCACCCGGGCCGAGCTCCGCGAGCGTCTCCGGATCCACGATGCGGGCATCCACGTCAAAGAGCGGGACGCCGGCGCACTGGAGCTTGGCGCGATCCGGCGGGTTGGTGTGCGTCTGCGCGATGGTCTCGGACAAGCCGTAGCCCTCGACGTAGTCGAGGCCGGTGAGCGCCTTGAGCCGCTCGCCCACCGCCTTTGGCAGCGCGGCGCCTCCGCCGCCCACCACCATCAGGGAGGACAGGTCGTACGACTCGATGCGCGGGTTGGCGAGGAAGTCCACGACCATGGTGGCGATGTTGGTCCAATGGGTCACGCGCAGCTTTTCAATCAGCTCCGCCGCCGTCTCGCGGTCCCAGCGCGTGAGAATCGCGAACGTGTTGCCGCAGTAGACGGGTGCATTCATGCTGTGCTCCATGCCGGTGACGTGGAAGAAGGGCAGGGTTGAGAGCGCCACACCATCCGGCGTCACGCCGTTCCAGACCACGGAACAGACGATGTTGGCCTGCACGGTGCGATGCGTGTGCATGCAGCCCTTTGGCACGCCGGTGGTGCCGGACGTGTAGGGAATGACGGCGAGATCGTCCGCGGACACCTCGCTCGGCCGCGGGGCAAGCCCGGATGTAAGCGCTTGTGACCATGGCACCAGCGCAGGGTGATCGAGAGCCACGGCGGGCGCCGCGACCACGTCGGGCACGCGGTGCGCTGGCTCGGGCGGCAGGGCGTCGTGGTAACAGGCGACGATGGCCTTGTCGATGGCGCCGGTTTCCACGAGCGGTCGGACGCGATCGACGAGCTCCTGGCCGACGATGGCGACGCGCGCGCCGGAGTCCTCGAAGTAGAAGGGGAGCTCGTTCGCCACGAGCATCGGGTTCAGGGGCACGACGACGGCGTCGGCGCGCAGAATGGCGTAATAAGCCACGACGAACTGCGGCGAATTCTGCATGTAGAGCGCGACGCGATCGCCCCGCTTCACGCCGAGGACCTGTTGGAGATAACCGGCGAGCGCCTCGACCTCCGCGTGAAGCTCCCGAAAGGAAATCTCGCGGCCGTAGTAATAGATGGCGGTCTTGTCCGGATAGCGGCGAGCGGACACGGCGAGGTTGTCGTGAATGGGCATGCGGGGCACCGTCAGCGTTCGTGGAACACGTTTCGGCCAATACGCATAGTGGCGCGTGAACATCCAAATCCCTCCTTCAAACGTAAACCTGCGATTCAGCGTCAGTCTTGCATCACGCGCTGGATGGCCTCGACGACGCGCGTCACGCTGGGAAGCCAGGCGTCCTCGAGCGCGGCTGGCGGATACGGCGTGTCGAGCCCGGCCACCCGCTCGATGGGAGCCCGCAGGTGGTAAAACGCCAAGTCCATGATGGAGGCGGCCATTTCGGCGCCGAGCCCGGCATATCGCACCGCCTCGTGGACGATGACGGCGCGCCCGGTCTTCTCCACCGACGCTTTGAGGACGGATCGGTCGAGCGGCGCGAGCGTGCGCAGGTCGATGACCTCGCACGAAATCCCCTGCGATGCCACCTGCACCGCGGCCGATTCCGCCACCGGCACGGTCGGCCCCCAGGCGACGAGCGTGACGTCCGAGCCCTCGCGGCGGACGGCGGCACGGCCGAGAGGCACCTCGTAGTCTCCCTCCGGCACCTCTTCACGGAAGGCGCGATAGAGCCTGATGGGTTCCAGGAAGATGACGGGATCGGGCGAGCGGATGGCGCTGAGCAAAAGGCCCTTGGCGTCATATGGCCGGCTCGGCGTCACGACGACGAGCCCCGGCGTGTGGGCGAAGAGCGCCTCCAGGCTGTCCGAGTGCAGCTCCGGCGTGCGCACGCCACCGCCGTACGGCGCGCGAATGACCGCGGGTGCCGTGAACCGCCCCTGGGTGCGGAAGCGGATGCGCGCGAGCTGCGCCGCAATTTGATCCATGGCCTCGTAGGCAAAGCCGAGAAACTGGATCTCCGCGACGGGCTTCATGCCCGCCATGGCGAGGCCGACTGCCGTTCCCACGATGGCCTTCTCCGCGAGCGGCGTGTCGACGACGCGGGCTTCGCCGAATTCGGCCTGCAGCCCGTCCGTCGCGCGGAAGACGCCCCCGTTTTTCCCCACATCCTCGCCGAAGACGAGAACGCGCGGATCGTCGCGAAGAGCAATGGCCAGCGCATCCCGAATGGCCTCGATCATCGTCCACTTGGGCATGTCAGCGCGCCTCCTTTCCGCGCTCGGCGAGATCGAGCGCGAGACCCTCGGGGACTTCGGCGTAGACGTGGCGCGCGGCCTCCGCGAGGGGCTTGTGCGGGTACGCTTCCATCTCGGCCACCGCCTGGCGCACGCGCGCCTCGGCCTCCTCTTCACACGCGGCCTGCCGCGCATCGTCCCAGAGCCCCTGGCGCGTGAGCCAGAGCCTGAGCCTCACGAGCGGGTCCTTTGCCGCCGCCCATCGCTCGACATCGGCGGCCTCCCGGTATCTTCCGGGATCGTCCGCCGTCGTGTGCGGGCCCAAGCGATACGTGACCGCCTCGATGAGCGTCGGGCCCTCCCCGCGGCGCGCGCGATCGACGGCGTAGCGCATGGCCTGGTACACGGCAAAGACGTCGTTCCCGTCCACCCGGATCCCTTCCACGCCGTAGGCGATGGCCTTCTGCGCAATCGTGGGCGACGCCGTCTGCCGCTCGACAGGCACACTGATGGCGTACTGATTGTTCTGGCAGAAGAACACGACGGGCAAACGCATGACGGCGGCGAAGTTCATTCCCTCGTGAAAGTCCCCCTCCGACGTCGCGCCGTCGCCGAAGTACGCGACGGCGATGTCGTCCGTCTGCTGCAACTCGCAGGCCCACCCTGCGCCCACCGCGTGCAAGATCTGTGCGGCGATGGCGATCTGCACGGGCGCCATACGGAGACCGTCCGGCATGCGGCCTGAGTCAGGATGGCCGCGGCTCTTGAGCAGGGCGTGCACAGGCTCCAGCCCGTGGTACATCATGCCGGCGAGCTCGCGGTACGTGGGAAACACCCAATCGCTCGGGCGAAGCACGGCAAAACTGGCTATCTGCGCCGCCTCCTGGCCGCGAAACGGCGCGTAGGTCCCGAGCCGTCCCTGGCGCTGGAGAAGTTGCGCGCGCTCGTCGAATTTTCGGCAGAAGATCATGAAAGGGTACCACTCGAGGGCGAGATCGGCCGCATTGTCCGGCAACGACCCGACCACCTCGCCCGCCTCGTTCAGCACCTGATCCGGTTTTGTGTCGCCCGTGAACCGGTACACCTGCACGTCATCCACCCCGATTTCGCCGCTTATAGCTCTCAGCGCGGCTGCGCCACGATGCCGTTGTGCGTCTTGATCCAGCCATGGCGAAGAATGTTGAATCCGTTTTCATAAAGGTACAGCCCCATCTGATCGACAGTCATCAGTTCTCGATACGTGTAGTTCATCGCTTCCGCCATCACGTGGTAGAACAGCTTGGTCCTCCACCCAAGCCTCGGCGTGGTCAGAATGGCGTAACCGCCCGGCCGCAGGAACTTCCGGTGCCATTCGATGCATTCCGGTTTGTACTCGTCCGGAAAGTGCTCCAAAAGCCCCACGCTCAGCACGATGTCGAATTCGCGCTCAAACGGCAGCTTGCGGATGTCCTCGACCAGGTACGTCAGTTTCATCTCGCTCCGATACCACGGGCGCGCCGATCCCGTCGCCGGATCATACCCGAGAAACGGGTAATCCTCCGGAAACTCCCCAAAGCGATGGTCGCGACAGAAGGCATCGTAATCCACCATCACGGCCTCGCCACCGGGATACATGGCGTACAGCTGCATCGCCTCGTAACCCTCCGCCGCCCCGAGGAACAGAATGCGGGGACGCTTCACGTCAAGCCCGCGAAACAGCGCGCGCTTCCCGCGCGGGTCCCAGATGGTGTCGGTGACGCGGTGCGCCAGGTTCCACAGCGTGACCTGCTGCAGTTCCTGAAAAACCGAGGCGATCTCGTCCGCCCGAAGCGAAGCGACGCTCTTCAGCATGCGGCGCATGGCGGCCCGCTGCGCGGCTGGCCCGTCCTTCACGAACCAGCTGTGGAACGACCGGTTGAACATCTCCCAACTCGTCTTGACCGGCATCGTGTCGCCGTGCTGTTCTTCCCAGAGCCGTTTGCCAGATGCGTAGTTCTCGACGCGAACGGGCTTGCCGACGTCCTTCCAGCGGACGAGGGACCAGTCGCGAATCGGGCGCTCGACGATGAACCGATCCAGCTCCTCGAGGCGCGGCGCGCGAAGATCGTAGCGAAACTGCGGCCCTAGGCGCGTTTCCCCCACGCGCACGGGGTGTTCGGCGCCTAGCAGCGCGCGGCTCTGATCCGCGTCGGCGCCCGTCAGCTTTGACGGCACCTCCACATCGGCCACCCCCTGGTTTCAGAGATAAAACGCAATTTCGAAACCTTTCATAGGAACATGTTCGACGCGCATCTCACAAAATCCTATGCGCCCGCGCTACGAATCCGCACCTTCTCCCGCATATGGCCCGGGCCAATCCGCCGCGCCTGTGGCGGATTGGCCCGTGCACGTCATCGCCTGCGGGAGAGCACTTGCTCCGCAGCGTAATCCAGCGCCTGGCTGAGATCGTCAATGAGATCCCCGATGTGCTCGATGCCCACCGACAGCCGCAGCAGCCTGTCGGTGACGCCCACCTTCTCCCGAATTTCCTCCGGAATGTCGGCATGAGTCTGCCGAGTGGGATACGTGATGAGCGTCTCGACGCCACCCAGACTCTCCGCGAATGTGACGAGCTTCAAATGCTCGAGGATGAACGGCACCATCCGCGCGTCCAGCACCTCGAACGACACCATGCCCCCGAAGCCGGACGCCTGCTTCGAGCAGATGGACTTCCCCGGGTGCGTATCGAGGCCGGGATAGTAGACCTTCACGATGTCGTCGCGCGCGTCGAGCCATGCCGCAATGGCGCTCGCGTTCATGGCGCACCGCTCCATGCGGATGGCGAGCGTCTTCATGCCGCGCATGAGCAGCCACGCGTCCTGCGGCCCGAGCACGGCGCCGATGGAGTTCTGGACGAAGTACAGCCGCTCGGCGATCTCGGCCGATTTCGCCACGACGAGGCCGGCGAGCACGTCGTTGTGTCCGCCCAGAAACTTCGTGGCCGAGTGAACCACGATATCCGCGCCCAGCTCAATGGGACGCTGGAAATAGGGCGTCATGAACGTGTTGTCCACGATGGTCAAAAGACCGCGCCGGCGCGCAAACAGGCTCGCGGCCGCGATGTCCGTCATTTGCATGGTCGGATTGGTGGGCGTTTCGATGAAGAGCGCCCGCGTGGTATCGCGCAGGGCGGCCTCCACCTCCTCGAGGTGGCCCGTGTGCACATACGTGGCCTCGATGCCGAGCGGGCGAAAGATGTGCTCAAGCACGCGATAGGTGCCGCCGTACAGATCGCTCGAGACGATGACGTGATCGCCCGGGGAGAACAGCGAAAAGACGGCGTGGACTGCGGCCATGCCGGAGGAGAAGGCGAATCCGCGCACGCCACCCTCCAACTCGGCGATGGCGTCCTCGAGGACTTTGCGAGTCGGATTGAGCGTCCGCGTGTAATCGAATCCGGTGCTTTGGCCGAGCGCCGGATGAGCGTATGTCGTCGAGTGATAAATTGGGGCAGACACGGCTCCCGTCCTGGGATCCTGGCGATTCCCAATTTGGGCCAGCTTTGATTCGATCTTCAACGTGGTCGGCTCCCTTCGTGCGCTCAAATCACAAGCGATAGACAAAATGTACAGACGCGCAGGGCGAGCGTCAAGGACGCGCGCGACCGTTCGCGTCGCTTCACGCGCCCGGCGCACCTTTACGCGAAGAGCCCGGATGCGCGCAATTCGTCGCGAAGCGCGGGAAGGCGCCGGCATTCGGCTTCGACCGCAGCCCGCACCTCGTCCCAGGCCGCCCCGCGCCCGGCATCCATCAGACCCGCGCGCAGGACCGCGAGCCACTGGCACACCCGCCGATACGCATCGCGGCCCCGAAGGCCGATGGCTTCGAGGGCGACCCGGGCGACGAGCCGGACAAGCCTCTCAGCGTCTTGCGCGGCGAGCGCGGCCATCACGCGTTCCAAACCGGGCCCCGGCGACCACATCTCTGCGCCCTGAAGCCCCACCTCGAACGCGCGCCACGCGTCCGCCACGAGTCCCTCATGAAGGAGCAAGCCGCAGGCAGAGGCAAGGTGTCGCTGGTTCAGCAGCCGGTTCGCGCACTGGATGACCGCATCATGGCGAATCTCGTCCGGCACGCGCGCGAGCCAGCACTCGCGCCTCTCGTCTGTCGGATCGCACAGGAACGCTTCGCGCAGGCACGACATGGCGTCATCCGACTTACCCTGGCGATCCATCACGTGCGCGAGCATCTGCCACACGTCGGCCGACGGCCGCGTCCCTGCGATCCTCTTGAGGCTCGATTCCGCAATCCCCCAGTCCTCAGCATCCATGGCGGCCCGCGCCAGGCGCATGTCCCCATCGCGGTCAGACACGGGCCGCATGCGCGCGATCTCGTCGGCCGCGGCGAGATCGCCCATCTGGAGCGCAAAGGCTATTATCTCGCGCCAATTCTCCTCGATCCGCGTGGCCAGCGACACCGGAATCCTGGGCACGTGCGGCACGCAGCCTTCTAGGCCGGGCGGACGGGGGAAATCATCGACGGCAATCACCCGCTCGCAGGCGGCGCGCAGATGGCGCGTGTCGAACCACCCGCCCTGCAGCGCGGATAGCGCGTCGAGTGCATCTTCGGCACAGGTCGCTTCGGAGAGTCTCGCAAGCGACCATGTGCGCCATTCGCCCATCGCCGCCTCCCCGAGGCCGGAAAGCCGCTTGACCGCCGCCGCGAGTGGGGCGCCAAGCGAGCGGAGGAGCTCCCTGTGGGAAAGCTCGTACTCGCCCGGGACGTCGTCGCTCAAGCGCGCCACGAGCCGGCGGAAATCGTAGACCGCATAGGGCGCGAGCTCCGCAGGCGTTTCACCCGCGAGGGCGTCCGCGAAGGCTTGAATCAGCCTTCGTGCGCTCTCCCAGCCCGCGCCGGTGTACGTGACGGTGACGGGAGGCGGCGCGTCCCGCTCCACAGCGACGGCCGCATCGCCTTGCGCGATTTGGTCGGCGGCAAGAAGCAGCGCTCGCGCCTCCTGGTGAAGATGGGAGAGCGACGGTTCATCTGCCCAGCGGACGGGCGCCGTTTGCACGAAGCGCATGGCGCGAAGGAGGAGCGAGACGTCGGGGCGCAACGCCATGACATCGGCGACATAGGCCGGCACTTCACCGTCTCCGATGGAGCCGAGGCACGCGTCGAGATCGAGCGGTTGCCCTCCTCGAATCCCGTCGAGCCGCGTCTCGCGGGCGACGTGCAGCGCGACGGCGACCCAGTGTTTGC
Source organism: Alicyclobacillus acidocaldarius subsp. acidocaldarius Tc-4-1 (assembly GCF_000219875.1). Taxonomy (NCBI): domain Bacteria; kingdom Bacillati; phylum Bacillota; class Bacilli; order Caryophanales; family Alicyclobacillaceae; genus Alicyclobacillus; species Alicyclobacillus acidocaldarius. The sequence goes on along the minus strand of NC_017167.1, from coordinate 926,704 downwards.
ACGGCCCGCCGTATGGACACGAGCAACGGCTCTGCTCGACATCTTCGATGTGCAAAAAGACGCGATAGTCTGCCGAGCCGCGCACGACAGCGCGGATAGCGCCGTCGTGCAGCGACCAGGAGACCACGCGCCCGGTTTCCGCGTATTCCACGCCGCGATAGAACACGTACTCCGGGAGAACATCCTGCCACCCAACGGGTGACGTGAGCTCTCTCAGCGCCTTGCGCCACTTTGAGACTTTGTGCACCTCGCCACCTCCGTTTCGCGAGCGCCGCCTCGAAGCGCCCGTCACAGCTTCCGAAGGCGCCTCGCGTACATATACGAGGCCACCAACGCGATGAAAACCCACAGGCACACGGGAACCAGCATGGCGACCTCGAGCATCCCGTGTCCGGCTGGCAACACCCACGCCAACAGGATGATCAACATCCCGGCGGGGACGCCCAGTTGGCCGCAGAGGCGGTACGTCCAAGTCCAGACGCGGTGGCCTCCCACCGCAGCGTGGCCCTGTGAAGCATATGAGCAAGGTCCGCCGCGTACATCAGAGAAACGCAGACCACCACCACGCCGCCAATGTACCGATATGTCGACCAAAAGGAAGCATCGAGCTTCGAGTTCCGCCTCCACCACCGATACGCGTACCAAAGGAGCATGATGCCCAACAACACAGCAGGTCCATCAAAGACGACCCAAAATCGCGAGCGCGGCGTATCATTCGACTGCAGATAACTTTGGGATATCAGCGGGCAGATGCGGGTACGCCAAGCAGCCAAACGCCAACGCCATGGCTCATGCCGCCCAGCCCTACCACGGCACCGCTTGCGGTTTACGCTTCCCCGTCACGGTCATCACTCCCAAAGTGTTCAAGAAGCCAGGCCAGCCACACCTGCAACACGGTGGTGTTGAGCCGGTAGACGATGTGCGTTCCCTCGCGCCGGTCCACCACCAGATCTGCGTGTTTCAATACGCTGAGATGACGGCTGATTGTGGGCTGCGCATGGGGAAAGTGGTCCGCAATCTCCCCGGCCGTCTTCGGCCCTGTCTTCAACAGTTCAAGAATCCTCCGCCTCGTCCCATCCGACATGGCTTTGAATACGCGCTCATTCACCTTTACCACCACAATCCTCGCACGACTTCTTGATTCATTTTATAGCCATATAGCTAAATACACAATATGCTGAGGCACAAAACCAGCGCCCATTCGTTCACGATCTTCCACATATTTCTTCCCTCGCCGTTCAGCGATCGTAGAGGCCCTTGCCCTCCAGGATCATGGGAATGCATTTCTCGATGCGGGCTGCCCGCGTCTTTGACTGCTTGGGCGCCGAAAAGTGCAGGAGGTACGCCCGCCGCCTGCCAGGTGTCAGCGACTCGAACGCCTGCCGCAACTCCGGCATCTCATCGAACTTGCGCAACAGTTCCTCCGGCATCGGCGGCTCCGGCGCCTCGCGGGGTGGCGCCGCTTTGCCCCCGCGCTCGATCTCGACCGCCTGCTGGATGTAGTCGCGAATGGCGTCCTCGCGCGCCTTCACCTCATCCGCGCTTCGAAACCGCATCTGGCGCCCCACCTGCGTGTGCTCGCCCGGCTTCTCCAACAAGCCGTGGCGATCCTCCAACATGCCTCCCTTGAAAAAGTTGAGCGCGCAGTAGTCCTTGAAGGCGCTCATGATAATCACATTCCGACCCTGATAGGTATAACAAGGCTGCCGCCATTTCACTTCCTCGGCGAGCCCGCAGCTTTGCAGAATGGCGCGAAGCGCCTTTAATGCGTCCTCCCATCGGTGGACCTTGCAGTCCGGCGTGCCGCCAAAGCGACAGCGCATGCAACCCTGTTCGAGGTACAAGTCGACTTCTGGGTTGGAATGCGCCTCATGTGCACGCTCAAGCTCCAATCGGCCTGTCAAGTCCCTTTCACCGCCTGTCTCGCTTCTTCTCAGCCGACTATAGCACAGAATGGCGCCCGCCGGCGCGAACCGGGTGACCCCCATGCCGATACGATTCCCCGCGCCTATCCTCCAATCTTTTGGAACCGCCCCACGGCTCGGCAGGAATTTTCACACTCCGCGCAAAAGATCCTTCTCAGATGGCCGACCCACCCTCAGGTTCACACCACGAAGGAGCGTGAAACTCGTGATACAACTCCCGCGCCCGAATCCCGAACAACTCTTCCACACCCCCACCATCTTCGGGCTAGCGGTCTCGAAGGACGAGACCCGGATCGCCGTCGCCACCAATTTCTCCGGCCGCTACGACGCCTGGGGCATCGATCTCGATTGCCCCTTCCCCTACCGGCTGACGAACGAAGGCCAGGTGCCCTACGCGATGCACTTCGACCCCCAAGGCCGCTACGTGCTCGTCGCGTTCGATCACGACGGAGATGAGAACGCCCAACTCTACCTCATCCCGCCCCGCGGCGGCGAAACGCAGCCGCTTTGCACCCACGAGGGCCGCCGCTTCATGTTCTGCACGACGTCCAAGGACGGAAACCGCATCTACTACTCGTCGGACAAGGACAATCCCACGTATTTGTGCGGCTACGTGTTCGACCTCGAGTCCGGGGAGGAGCGAAAGCTCTACGAGGGCGAGGGCGGCCCTACCGTTTTGGCGGCCGTGAGCGATGACGAGTCCATGTGGGTGACCGCGACGGCCTTCGCAAACACGTACCAGATCGCCCACCTCCACCGCGGCGGCGAACGCGTGAGCCTGACGCCGGATCCCGGGACTCCGCACATCGTCGAGTCCATCGAATTCGCGGGTCATCTCGTGGTCTTCGCCACGGACTATCAAGCGGACGAACTCTATCTCGCCTCGTTTGATCCGCAAACCGGTTCGTTCCAGCGCATCTGGACACCAGAAAAGGGAAGCGTCACGCACGTGGCCGTGCACGAGGACAGCCAGACCGCGTACGCCGCCGTGATGCGCGGCGTGATCGACCAACTGTACCGAGTGGACCTGCGCACCGGTTCTGCAGAGAAGCTGACGGCGCCTTGCGACGTCGTCGGGCAAATCAAGGTTGGGGACAGCGGCCGCCTGTATCTTCTCGGCGGAAGCGACAACGAGCCCGGAAATGTGTGGATGCTCGACCTGGACGGCACCTGGCGTCCGCTCACGCGGGTGCGCCCCATGGGCTTTTCCCCGGACGACTTGGTGCGGGCCGACGTGGTCCACTTCCCGTCTTTTGACGGCCTGACCCTCGAAGCGCTGCTCTTCCGCCCAAAGCCCGAGGTTGCGAATGGCTACACCATCGTTTGGCCACATGGCGGGCCGCAGGCCGCCGAGCGCAAAGGCTTCCGGAAACTGTTTCAGTACTGGCTCCTCTTCGGGTACCAGGTGTTCGCGCCGAATTTCCGCGGCAGCACGGGGTACGGCAGCCGCTTCATGAAGATGGTGGAGCGCGACTGGGGCGAAGGGCCGCGCAAGGACATGATTGCAAGCATCGAGTGGCTCGTCGCGCAGGGCCTCGCAGACCGCGACAAGCTTTTCTTGGTCGGAGGCAGCTACGGCGGCTATATGACGCTTCTTTTGCATGGCCGGCATGCGGACTACTTCCGCGCCTGCGTCGACCTCTTCGGGCCGAGCAATCTCGTCACTTTTGCGCAATCGGTTCCGGACTTCTGGAAGCCCATCATGAAGATGTGGCTGGGCGACCCGGACGATCCGGCGGATCGCGAGCGGCTGATCAAGGACTCGCCCATCACGTATCTGGACGGCATGACGAAGCCCATGCTCGTCATCCAAGGCGCGAACGACCCGCGCGTCGTCAAGGCGGAATCAGATCAGATTGTGCAGGCCCTGCGGGAGAAAGGGCGAGAGGTGGAATATATCGTGTTTCCGGACGAGGGCCACGGATTTATGAAGCTGGAGAACGAGATTGAAGCCTACCGGCGGACCATCGCGTTTCTCGATCGGCACCGCCAAGCCTCGGCGCCGTGAGGGCGATCACGGCCCTGCTCCTCGCCGTCGGCCTCGTCGCCATCTCGTTCTCCGCCATTTTCATCGCGTGGTCGACGGCGCCGGCGGGCGTCATTGGCATGTACCGGCTGTGGATGGCTGCCGTCCTGCTCGTGCCCGCCGTGTGGCGGGAACGGCCGCCAGCGCAGTCCGTTCGGCGGATGTCGGGATGGCTCGCGGCGAGCGGGGTATTGCTCGGCCTTCACTTTCTGTTTTGGATTGAGTCGCTGAAGCTGACGAGCGTCGCCTCGTCGCTCATCATTCTGGCGCTCGAACCGGTGTTTGTGTGGATGGGCGAGTGGCTGTGGCGCCGGGCGCCCGCGGCGTGGGTCGATCTCGCCAGCATGGCGGTGGCCATCGCTGGCGCCGCCCTCGCCGCAGCGGCAAGCGCCGGAGTCACCCGCACCGGTGCCCTGGGCGACCTGATGTCGCTCCTCGGGACCCTCGCCGTCTCGGGCTACGTCCTCGTCGGCGCACGGGCCCGGATGGAGATCCCCGCGTGGACGTACAACGCATCGGCTTTTGTCGTCGGCGGTGCGGTGCTTGCCCTGGCCAACGCATGCCTGGGCGCGCCGTTTTGGGGCTACAGCGCCCACAACTGGCTCTTATTCGCAGCGCTTGCCGTTGTCTCGACCATTCTCGGCCACGGCATCTTCAACGCGCTCCTGCACCGCGTGCCGCCGACGGCCATCGCCATGACCGTCGTGGGGGAACCGGTGGTCGGTTCCATCCTCGCAGCGTTGCTTCTGCACCAGCCCATCTCGCCGCTCGAGGGGCTCGGCGGCGCCATCTGCCTCACCGGCGTAGGCGCTTATCTCTGGCGATCAGCGCGCCAAGGCGAGGATGAAACAAATCCACCCGGCCAGGAAGCAGAGGCCGCCGATGGGCGTGATGGCCCCGAGCACCTTGACGCCAGACACGCTGAGGGCGTACAGGCTGCCCGAGAACAGCACAATCCCCAAGGCGAACAGCCACCCCGCCGCGGACAATAGGCGAGAATCGGGATGAAGCCGGAGCAGGATGCCTACGGCGATGAGCGCCAGCGCGTGATACATCTGGTACTGATCGCCCGTGTGGTAGACGGACATCATCTCGGCAGACAGCTTGTCCCCCAACACGTGCGCGCCAAACGCGCCAAGCGCGACGGCGAGAAATGCGAACACGCCTCCCCAAATCGCAAACGCCATGGTGCTTCCTCCTCACATCGCAGGCGGGCGCCGGTGATGGGTCGCCTGCTCGTAGTCGTACGCCAACTGGCACAGCCGGACGTCGCTGTACGCGGTGCTGGTGAGCGTCAGTCCCACCGGCTTGCCCTCCTGCGTGTACCCGGCGGGCACGGTAATGGACGGATACCCCGCCTTCGCCGCAATGGAACAACCGTAGTAGTTCACAAACGCAAGCGCGTCCAACCGGTGCTCCGCGAGCACGCGGTCGATGCCTTCCTGGCGCGACTTGCGCAGATCGCGAAGCCGCGCGCGGATATACGCGCCGTCCGCGAGGTGCAGGTGGCTCTGCGCCCGCGCCCGCTCGAAAATCGCCTGGCCGTATCGGAGGGCGCGATCGGCGTGGCGGGCATTGAACGCCATCACATCGGCGAGCGAATGGACGGGCAGCCATGGCTCCACAGTGGCGAGATACCGATCCAGCGCCGGCGGAAACTCCGCGACGAGCACGTCGTAATCGAAGCTGTCCTTCGCGAGGTCGCACTCGATCACGTCCGCCCCAAGCTCGCGCAGCTCGGAGAGCGCCTCATGGAAGACCGAGCGCTCGTCCTCTGGAACGTCCTCCAGATACGCCTGCGGCACGCCAATCCGCGCGCCTCGGAGCGCGCCGCGGCGAAGGTGAAGCCACGCCTCGCGCGCCGGCCAGCGCACGCCCTGCGTCGCCACGTCCCGCGGGTCCGGGCCGGCGATGACGGACATCAAAAGCGCCGCATCGGCGACGGTACGCGCCATCGGCCCCGCCGTATCCTGGCTCATCGCGATGGGGATGATGCCGCGCCGGCTGACCATGCCGAGCGTCGGCTTCAACCCCACGAGGCTGTTGGCGCTCGACGGGCTCAGGATGGAGCCGCTCGTCTCCGTGCCGATGGCCGCGGGGGCAAAGCCCGCCGCTACCCCCGCGCCGGACCCTGAACTCGAGCCGCCGACATCGAATTTTCCAGGTCCGTATGGATTCAGCGTCTGCCCGCCGCGCGAGGAATACCCGTTCGGCATATGATCGCTTAGGAAGTTCGCCCATTCCGTGAGATTCGCCTTGCCGATGATCACGGCGCCCGCCGCGCGAAGCCGGCGCACCACTTCCGCGTCCTCCTTGGCCCGGTGCCCCTCGAGCGCCACCGATCCAGCTGTCGTCTGCATGGCATCGGCCGTGTCGAGGTTATCCTTCACGAGGATGGGCACCCCGTGCAGCGGGCCCCGCAAAAACCCGGTGCGGCGTTCCCGGTCCCGCGCCTCGGCCTCCAACAGGGCCTCGGGGTTCACCTCGATCACGGCGCGAATCCCCATCCCGTCCACGTTGTGCGCGGCCATTTGCTCGAGATGCCGCGCCACAGCGTCGAACGAGGACACCTCGCCTTGTCGAATGGCCATGGCCCACTCGACGAGCGTTCCTGTCATGACGTCCATCCAGCCGTCCCCCATCCCTTCGTGTCTCACGGCTATTGTGCCACAGTCCATGCGCCCTTGTCTCGACGCCCAGAGCGGCGATCCAATTCACCCATGCAGGAAAGCGCCCTTCGATGGGAGGTTGCGAAAGGAAATGAACTGCCATCGTCGAACATACACCGGGAGATCCAGACCTCCTGACGCCTGGATGATCAGCCGGTCACGGGGGTGAGCGCCGTGATTCTCCACCTGCTCATGCTGGCCGCGCGCGATTCCGTGCTTCTCATTCTCGATGTATTCGCCGCGTGCCTACTGGCGTTCTTCGCTTTTTCGGGTGTCGTCGAGGGGCCGTTCTCGTTCCTCGCAAACGGACTCGTGTTCGTCGCAGCAGCCGCCATTCCCGAGCTGATGGGACTCTCGTGCCTGTGGCTGATGAAGTCGGGGTATGCGCTGTCCGTTTCCATCGTGGCGGAGATTGTGGTCCTGATTCTGGCGGCCTTCGTGGGACAGGCAGGACTTCAGGCGAATGGCGTACGTAAAAAGCACAGGCCCCGAGACGAAGAATAGGTGGAGGAGCGGGCAGGAGGAGCAGACGCGGGCGGCCTCGGCGTCACGGATTGGCACATGCCGAGGGTTCTCGCACATCAGACACGATGGAGCGACCCCAGCGCGAGAGCTGGGGCCGCTTGTAAGTTGCGTGTGGATGCGGGATGACGGTTCGATTCTCCTACGTGCGTGCTGCGGACTTGCCTTGCTGACGCATCAGGCGGGCTGAGCCTGGATTTCCCGCTTGAGCGCCGTCACCATGGCGGCGCCCACGCCCGCCCCGACGAGGATGGCGACCACGAACAGGTACCAGTGCCCGATGAGCGGGAACACGAAGATGCCTCCGTGCGGCGCCGGGTTCGTGACGTGGAACAGCATGCTGAGGGCGCCCGTCACGGCGGATCCCACCATGATGGACGGGATCACGCGGAGCGGATCTCGTGTCGCGAACGGGATGGCTCCTTCGGTGATGAAGCAGGCCCCCAGAATCACGGCGGCTTTCGCGGCGTCCCGCTCCTCCGGCGAGTACTTGCGCGGCGCGGCGAAAGCTGAGATGGCCATCGCGAGCGGCGGAACCATGCCCGCCCCCATCACGGCCGCCATGATCATTTCGGCTTCTGGCGTCTTCGTGGCCAAAAGGCCGACAGCAAAGAAATACGCCACCTTGTTGAACGGACCGCCCATGTCGAAGGCCATCATCAGACCGAGCAGGGCGCCGAGCCCGAGCGACGCGCTCGCGCCAATGTGCATGAGGCCACTGGACAGCGCGCCCATCAGCGCGGCCACCGGATGGCCCAAGACGTAGATCATCAGCAGCCCCACGATGCCCACGGACAGAACCGGAAGGATGAGAACGGTTTTGATGCCTTCGAGCGATCGCGGCACCCGGATCCACTTTTTCAGCGCAAGCGTGACATAGCCCGCCACGAACCCTGCGATGATGCCTCCCAAATACCCAGCGCTCGCGTTCGGCCCCGCGTGATACATGGTCCCTTGCGTGCCAATCCAGCCGCCGACGAGCCCTGCGGCGAACGCGGCCCGATCCGCAATGGACTGCGCGATGAAGGCCGCCAGAACGGGGACAAACAGCTTAAAGGCCGATCCGCCGCCGATGTTGTCAAAGGCCTGAGCCAAGGACGACTGGCCGTTGATGTCGATAGCCGTGGACAGCGCGATGAAGATGCCCCCCGCAATGACAAGCGGCAACATGTGCGACACGCCGTTCATCAGGTGCCGATAGACGGCGGGTGTCCCTTGGTTGCGCGCGTGCTTCGCCGCCTGAATCTCGTCGAGCGCCCCGCGCGATTCGCCCGGCTCAAAGGTCGGCGCCCGCAACGCATCCTCCAGCAACCTTTCCGGCTCCTTGATGGCCGCGCTCACGGACGTCTGAAGCAAGCGCTTCCCTCGAAAACGGTCGAGATCGACCTGCTTATCCGCTGCTACGATGACAGCGTCCGCCTCGCGGATCTCGGCCTCGGTCAGCGCGTCCTCGGCGCCGAGCGCGCCCTGCGTCTCGACGCGCACCTCGTGCCCCAACTTCTTTCCAGCCTGCAAAAGCGCCTCCTGCGCCATGAACGTGTGCGCGATTCCAGTTGGACACGCGGTCACCGCTACGAACTTGGCCAAAACACATCCCTCCACGCTTCGATTTCAATCTGCTGCTCGATGGCCGCAATTTGTGCGAGCGAAGGAAACACGCCCGGCGGCAACGCTACCTTGCACGTGGCCGCTGCGGAAGCGAAGGCGAGAGCCTCGGGCACGGAACGCCCGCTTGAGAGCGCATGCACCATTCCGGCCACAAGACTGTCCCCAGCGCCCACGGGCGACACCACTTTCACGCTCGGCACCCGCGCGCGCCAAACGCCTTCTTGCGTGACCGCGATGGCGCCATCCGCCCCGAGCGAGACCACGACGCACGCTGCGTATCGAGCCATGCGCAGCGCCTGTCGAACCGCGTCCACCGCGTCCAGCACCGGAGCCTTGGCCCACTCCGCGAGCTCCTGCCGATTTGGCTTCACGACGTGCGGACGAGCTTCCAACGCGAGGCGCAGCGCATCTCCGCTAGAATCGAGAACGACGCGCGCCCCTCTCTCGACGGCCGCCTTCGTCCACGCACGGTATCCCTCCACTGGGCATCCTTCTGGCAGATTCCCGGCGATGACGAGCCACGCCCCCGGCCGCAAGACCTCGAGCACCTGAGCACTCAGCAACGCCCAGCTCTCGGGATCGATGTGAGGCGAAGGCCCGTTCAGCTCGGTCAGCCGACCGTTGTCCTCCATCACCTTCAAGTTCATCCGCGTCTCTCCTGCAATGGGGATCCACTGCGCCCACCCAGGAAGCGAAGAGGCCAGCCACCGCCCGCGCGAACCGCCCGCAAACCCGAGCGCGCGACTCTTTCGGCCCATCGCCTCGAGCGCACAAGATACGTTCACGCCTTTGCCTCCAGGCACAAGAATCTGTTCGTCCACGCGATGCAGTTCGCCCGGTTGGAGGGACTCTGTGCGCACGTACACATCAATCGCCGGATTGACGGTCACCGTCACGATGTCCGCCGAACTGAGGCTTTCTGGATCGTCCGGCTGCACAGTCATTCCATCACCCCTCCCTCCTCGTTTTCACAAATGAACTCCACCTCGGTTTCCGCCTGCCACTGGCGCCACTCGCCGTCCGGCAGGGGTCCGTCCGACACCCACGTATGGATCTCGTCCCAGGTGGCCACCCGCACAAACGCGGTCTGGTGGAGCTTCGTGCGATCCGCGACAAGAACCACGCGATCGGCACACTTGACCATCGCCCGTTTGATAGCAGCCTCCTGGGGATTCGGCGTCGTGATGCCGCGGAAATCGATGCCGTTCGCGCCCAAAAAGGCGATGTCGACGTGCAATTCGTCCAACATCCGCTCCGCAAACGGCCCCACAAAGGCTCCGGTCTTGGCGCGAAGCTGGCCGCCCAATAGCACGAGATCCAGGTCACGGCGCGTGCTGAATTCAGAGGCGATATCCAGGCTGTTGGTGACAACCGTCACGCCTTCATGGCGCCACTGCCGGGCGATTTCGTATGTCGTCGTCCCTGCGTCCAGCAGCACGACTTGCCCTGGCCGCACAAGGTCGAGGGCAAGCGCGGCAATCCGCATCTTCGCATCCTGGTTCTGGATTCGTTTCTCGCTCCACGTCGGCTCAAACGCGGCCACTTCCTTGGCCACCGCGCCGCCGTGCGTGCGGTGCAACACGCCTTGCTCCTCGAGCTCTTGCAAATCTCGCCGAATCGTGGATTCGGAAGCTTGAAACATCTGCGCCAGTTCGCTCACGGTCGCTCGCTTATGCACGAGCACGTGCTGCGCAATGCGGGCCTTGCGCTCATCTGCGAACATGCTCACCACCTCCCGCTTGGCCCTTGCCCCTCGCTGTTCTCAGGTTTTCACTCGCAGGCGTTCGATGGACGCACCTTTCACATACGAGCGCTCGAATATGCTCGAAGATGATTGATTGCGATCATTTTATGGTGTAGCATGGAGGTTGTCAATCGAGAGATGGATTTCTCGTGAAAACGCTTGGGTATGGCCCACACCATGGCTCGACGAATCACGCGACTTGGGGATTCGCAAGGAAAGGATGGCTGAGGAAGATGACGATCCTGACGCGCGATCACGTATGCTTTCTGGACGAGTCGGTCGCGACGCGCACCGACGTCATTCGGCGGATGGTAGAACTGGCTTTTCGCTTGGGCCACGTAGACGACGTCGACGTTGCCGTTCAAGCGGTCGAGCACCGCGAAGAAGAGGGGACGACTGGATTCGGCAAGGGCATCGCCATTCCGCACGGCAAGTCCTCCGCAGTGCGAGAGGCCGCGCTCATGTTCGCCCGGCTGGCAAAGCCTGTGGATTGGAACAGCCTGGACGGCGTCCCCGTGGACACGGTGTTCCTCATTCTGGTGCCGGAAGGCGCTCACGATGAGCACCTCCGCCTGCTGTCGAAACTGGCGCGCAAACTCATGCACGACGACTTTGTCAGCGCCCTGCGAGAGGCGAACGCAGCGGACCAACTCGTGGACACCATCCGCGGGGCGCTCGAGGAGTAAGGAGTTGGGCGGCATCGAATCGTGCGGCGAATGCTCAGGTGAGATGCAGCGCGATACAAGGAATTGGGCCAGCCGCCCTACTTGGCGACTGGCCCTTTGTGTCACTGCATCGCGCCGTAATAACCTAGATCCTGCTGAATGTGTTGGCGCACGACCTGAGGATCCGTCCCATATTGCGCAAACGCGCCGCGCGACGGATGGCCCTGCATCCCATAGCCGTGCGCCTGATAGCCAGGTTGCATTTGCATCATTTGCGCATAGGGTTGCGGGTAGGATTGCGCGTGGCCCTGTGCGCCCATCAAGCCCAATTGCGGGCCGTAACCCGAGGGCGACATGCCGTAGCCGCCCTGGCCAGCCGCTTGCTGATATGCCTGGCGTCCCTGCATGGAGACGACGTGCGCTTGTTGCGGCGCACCATACGAGCCGTAGCCCGCAGCATATCCAGCGCCGCCGTGCATCCCCGCCATCGCTTGTCCCATCGGTTGCCCGCCGTATGCCTGCAGGTCCTCTTGAATGTGTTGACGGACCATTTGCGGATTGGACCCAAACTGGCTCAGCATGCTGTGGCCCATGCCCATGGTCCCCATCGGCGCATAGCCGTACGACGGCTGTGCGTACTGCGCGTCCTGCTGCATGTGCTGATGAACCGTTTCGGCCGGGGTGGCGAACTGGCGCATCTGCTGATACACCTGCGCATTGTAGCCCATTCCCTGGCCCTGGCCCTGGCCACCATAGGTCGGTTGCATCGGCTGCATCTAGGCGTCACTCCTTCGTTGAAGTGGGTGTTTCGCCTGAAGTATGCGCCATCGCCGCACCCGACATGCAGACGGTGCCGGAACCAGAAATCCCGTCCAGAGGTCAGGCGTTGAGCGACACTGACCAATCGTGAGCCGCCTGACCCTCCAGGAACTTCTCTGCGTCCATGGCCGCTTTGCAGCCGGATCCCGCCGCCGTGATAGCCTGCCGGTAACGCGAATCCATCACGTCGCCGCAGGCAAAGACCCCTTCCACACTCGTCTCCGACGTGTTGCCCTTCGTGATGATGTACCCGATGTCGTCCAACTCCAGCTGGCCGCGCAGGAAGTCCGTGTTCGGTTTGTGACCAATGGCGACGAACACGCCGTCCGCCTCGAGCACCTTCGTCTCGCCCGTCCGGTTGTCCACCACCTCAAGCCCCGTTACCTTATTGCCGTCCGAGAGCACGCGCTTCGACTGCACGTTCATGACAAACCGGATCTTTGGATTCGCCTTGGCGCGCTCCTGCATGATCTTCGACGCGCGGAACTCCTCGCGTCGGTGGACAATCGTCACCTCGGAGGCGAATTTCGTGAGAAACGTCGCCTCCTCCATGGCCGAATCGCCGCCGCCCACGACGATGACGCGCTTGTTCCGGAAGAAAAACCCGTCGCACGTAGCGCACGTCGACACGCCTCGGCCAATCATCTCGCTCTCTCCTTCAATGCCGAGCAGCTTGGCTGACGCGCCCGTCGCTACGATGAGCGCGTCCGCGGTGTATTCGCGTTCTTTGTCGATCACGACCTTGAACGGGCGCTGCGACAAGTCCACTCCCGTCGCGATGCCCGCTTTGAACTCCGCGCCGAACTTCTCGGCCTGCTTCTTCATGGCCTCCATCAGCTCCGGACCCATCACGCCATCCGGAAAACCGGGGAAATTCTCCACTTCCGTCGTCAAGGTCAACTGGCCGCCCGCCTGATCGCCCTCGAACACGAGCGGCTCGAGATTTGCTCGTGCCGCGTAAATGGCCGCCGTGTACCCAGCTGGCCCCGTTCCCAGGATGATAAGCCTCCTGTGTTCCATGACAAGACCTCCCCTCTTTCATGCTATGTTACCCGTTGCGCCGCGCGACTTCCACTCGGCCCGCGACGCATACGGCGCGGTCCTTTTCGATGACGAAGTACAGATCTGCCTCTAGAATCTCCGGCACGTCTTCGACCCACTGCGACATGCGGATCATCGCGTCGATCACGACCTCTTCATGCGGCTTCATCCGCGACGAGGCACTGTTGACCAGAGCGTCGCTCCACAGCTCTCGGGCGTCGGAATCCGTGAGTGGCAGAAGCCGCACGGCGGGCAAGGTCTTGGCGGACCGACGAAGCGCGGCCGCGCCCCGCTCCTCCGAGGAGAGGTACAGGCGCAAAAGCGGGCCAAACAGCGGATCCGCCTCTACGACGATGTTGAAGGTCGCCTGCTCCTCCGCTTGGTCGTTCGGCGCATCCGACGCGTCGAGCCCAATAGCTGCCAGCACTTCGCGCACGGCGGGCCAATCGAGCGTCACCAGCCCCTGAACGTCCTCCTCGCCACGATACGATGTTGCGGAAATTTCCTGGTACATGCGCGTCCGGGCCAAGTCCGTGTCGATCCCGTCGACAAACGGAATCACGCCCGGATCCTTCTCGCGGTACTCGTGGTACGCCACGACCTTCGCGAGGGCGCGAACCGCCTGCTCTGGGAACGGGTAGATGGGGATCTGCCGCTCCGAATCCACCTCGAGCATCCGCACGCGGTAGTCACCTGTGGTCAGAAAGTTGGCCACCACCGGCTTCTCGTACGGATGGCGGACGCCGGGGACGGGCGGATCGTTGGCCACTTCGCACAGCGCCGCCGAGATGGCGACGCGCACGGCCTCCTCGTTGGACGGGCCCACGGGCGTAAAGAGCACGATGACGGAATCCACACTCGGATCGCGCAGCACCTGCGGCAACACTTCACGATAGCTCTCGGCGAGCGTCTCGAAGCCCACGTTGATGACCGGCCCGACGAATTCCAGCCCCTCCCGGACAATGCGGTCGACCGTCATCACGGCCCCTCCGGCGGTGTTGGTCACGACCGCCACCCGCCGCCCGCCGCGCGTGGGACCCGCCTTCAGCAGCACAGCGACATCAAACAGTTCCTGTAGCGTGTCCACGCGGATGACGCCGGCCTGTTGGAACATCGCCTCCACGGTCGCGTCTTCGGCCGCCACGGAGACGGTCCGCGCGTTCGCCACATCGTGCCCGACGGGCGTCCGTGCGCTCTTCACAGCCAGGATGGGCTTCTGGCGGGTGATGCGCCGGGCGAGCCGAGAGAAATTCCTCGGATTCCCAAACGACTCGAGGTACAGGAGAATCATTTCGATGGCCGGATCGTCGCCCCAATATTGCAGCAAGTCGTTGCCCGAGACGTCCGCGCGGTTGCCCAGGCTGACGAAGCTCGCGACGCCCAAGCCAATGTAGGCCGCATAGTCCAGAATGGTGATCCCGAGCGCGCCGGAATGCGACGCGATGGCGACGTGACCGTACTCTGGCACCTTCGGCGCAAAGCTCGCGTTGAGCCGCGTCTCGCTGTCCATCTGGATGAGACCGAGGCTGTTGGGGCCAATGAGACGGCATCCCGCCGCGCGCAGCTTTTCCGAAATCTCGCGCTCCAACTCTTCTCCAGGCTTATCCATATCGGAAAACCCAGACGACAAGATCATCACGTGCTTGATGCCCGCCGCAATCACGTCATCGATGACGGACAAGACCTGCGACGCTGGCACCACCAGCACCGCCAGATCGACGGGTTCCGGGACGTCGCGCAGGCTGGGGTAGGCGCGAACCGCGGCCACTGATTGCGCGGACGGATTGACGGGGTACACCGTCCCGCGAAAGTCGCTGTTTAGGATGTGACGAAACAGAACGTGGCCGAGTCGATCCTTGTTCCTCGACGCGCCCACGACGGCAACCACCTTCGGATGAAAAAAGTGGTGCAACGACGTCATACCGCTCTCTGCCCCTCTCCTGACGCGAAAGGCCGCAAGGGCGTTATCCGCCCGCGGCCGTGATCGCACAAATCAGGCATACGCCTTGTCCAAGAACTGCTCCACCTGCTCCTTGGACTTCGCATCCCGACTGAAGAGCCGCTTGACCTCGCGGCCTTGGTCATACACGAGGAAGGTCGGAATTCCGAGAATCTGGAGCTCTTCCGCCAGCTCTGGCACCTCGTCCCGGTTTACACGGATCAAGGTGAATTGCCCTCGGTACTTTTCCTCCCATTCGCCCAAATATGGTTCAATGCGACGGCAGTCCGGGCACCACGTCGCATAGAATTCCACCACCACGCGGCCCGATTGCACCGCTTCCCGATACCTATCGCTCGTGCGGATCTCTTCCACGGCGCTCGCTCCCTTCTGCCTTCATTATACTGCTCGCCGTGTCCAAAACCACTCGCCCGAACAAAGAGTGCGGAGGAGCACAAAAAAGAAGGCGGATCCAGTCGATCCGCCCAGGAGAAGGAGTGGCGTGGACAGCCTGAAGCGACCGGCGCGTGGCCGGGGCGGCTCCCGCCCGTCTCAGGACGAGAGCCGGCGAAAGGTGACGATCAACTGATCCCGATACCGCCGAATGTCGACGACGCGGATTTGGCTCCGTTCCACCGCTTCCTTGAGCTCCCGCATCATCAACTCGTTGCGAGCTTCGTCGGCCTGCGTGAAGATGACCGTTTCGAATGGCGGTTCCATCGAGATCGACCCTCCGCGAGAGAATGCGGACCAGGGCGTGCCCTGTTGTCTGTAGCGTAGCGCATCGCGGGGGTCGGATCAATGCATTTTGTAATGATAGTTTACATAGATAAAGATTTTTCTTTGGATTCGTCATATTTTTTAACGCACAGGGTGAACTCGCTTGGGGAGAAAGTCGCGCCACGTGCCTGCGGGCCAGCGCTCCCCGCTCGCATCGCGCACCACAATCTCGGCGTCTGAGGCGCCGTCGTGCGTCTCGATGAAGTAACGATCCGCAGCCGCCATGGCGAAAAGGAACGGGCGCGCCAGCCCAGCCACCCGCTTGCCCTCGCTTTTCGGCGCAATGGCCGAAAGCGGGCGCCACCGCTCAACGGACAACTCAAACCGGTGTGCGTCCTGCCACGCGCCGACCGCGACGGTGCCGCCTAGCTTTCCTCGCGCGCGGCGCGCCCATTCGGCAACGTCATCTCCGCCACCAATCCATACCTGGTAGACGCTGCCGCGCGGCAAGCGAGCGGCGGCCAAGGTTCGCCCGGCGAGCGGGCCGTCGGGATACACGCCTTCGAGAAACACAGTGCGCACGCGCCGCAGTGGGTTTCGATACATGGTCTTCATGTCGGATCCTCCACTCGATTCAGCCGTTCGCCCATGTGTATGCCGATGGAGGTGCGTGGGTGCCGAAGACGAGCGCGGGCCCGGAGATCCCGGGCCCGCGGATGAAAGAAAACGAGACGGGGTCAGGTCTTGGCGAGATCCGCCTGGATGCGGCGGAGAAGTGCCTCGCAGCCGAGGCGCACCAGGCGATACACTTCTTCGAAGCGGCCGTCGTAGTACGGATCCGGCACTTCGTCCGGCTCGTCGGGGACGAGATCGAGCAGCCGGAACACGCGTTCCGACCGCTTCGCGCCGAGCCGCTCGAGGGCGCGCATGTTGGACTCGTCCATCGCGACGATGTAGTCGAACCGCTCGAGGTCCTCCGGACGAATCTGCCGGCTCACGATGCCCGCGTAGTCGATGCCGTTTTGTTCGAGCACGCGGCGCGTCCCGTGATGCGGCGGGTCGCCAGCGTGCCAGTCGCCGATGCCGGCGGAATCGACCTCAATTTCACCCTCGAGGCCGGCTTTTCGGACCATGTCGCGAAAGACCGCCTCCGCCATCGGGGATCGACAGATGTTTCCGAGACACACAAATAGGACGCGGATCATGCGGACCCTCCTCAATCGTCGATCCGGTAGACCCAATACCGCTCCGTGCCCAACAGGCGCAACACTTCTTCCCGCGCCGGTCCTCCAGCGGCGAGCGCCTCCTCCACCCGCGCGAAGATGCCCGAGAACTGCGAGCGGTGGGCCTTCATCGCCGCCAGCTTCTGATCCAGGACGCTCGACACGTCGATCACAAAGTCGGGATCGCCGAGGATCTTCTCGGGCTCGTGCACGACCGCCGAACCCCAGATGACTGGCCGCTCCTCTTTGGGCAGCCGCTTGACGGCGATCACCGCCGCACTCGACATGGCGTCGTGATCGGGATGCACCCCGAGCCCAGGATAATACGTCATGAGAATCGACGGCTTTACCTCGCGGATCACGGCCTCGATGCGATCTGCGATTCGCTCGGGATCTTCAAATTCGACAGTCTTGTCCCGCAGGCCCAGCAATCGGAGATCCCGAATGCCGAGGATCTCGCACGCCTGTTCAAGCTCCTTCCGGCGAATCTTCGGGAGGGTCTCCCGGTTGGCGATAGGAGGGTTGCCCATGTTGCGCCCCAGTTCGCCGAGCGTGCCGCAGATGAGGGTGGCGGGCGTGCCCGCGCGGGTGAACAAGATCACGGTCCCGGCCTTGCCGAACGACTCGTCATCGGGATGGGGATATACGAGCAGCAGGTGACGCGTCTTTTCCACGGGTGCCATCGCTCACGCCTCCTCCTCCATCGCGCTCATGGGCCAGGGGGTGCGTGAAAGCTGCAGCGCAACCGCGAGCCGCCCCTCGTCATCGTGGCCTGCCAAGAGCAACCGGCCCTTCTCGTCTACTTCGTAGTCCGTGAGTCCCTCCGCGTAAATCCAGCCATTCTCCATCTTGAGCCCGACGCGATACGGCCGATTCCCGGCGATGGCGGCCCGCTCAAAGCGAACGCGCCCGTTTCGAATGTAGGCACACACCGCCATCGGCTGGCCGAACCGGTGCGCGGCATACGCGCCATTGGTGGTCTCTAGGTGCAAGTAGACGTCGTCTCCGACAAAGCGGTTTAACGCAGCCTGTACTGCTTGCACGTCGATCGGTTTCAACACGCAGCACCTGACCTTCTTCCGAGTTTTGTGCCTGTGCGATAATGGTCAAGAATCAACGTTCTCTATCGTGCCAAAACATCGGGGCCGATTCAAATGGCCGAGGGATGCCTCCCAGCGCGCGATGGAATGAAGGAGGTCTTCCATGAACACCGACGCACGCAGATGGATCGAACGCTTACAACTCGCCCCGCACCCCGAAGGCGGATACTATCGCGAAATCTATCACTCGCCGCGCTACCTCTGCGATCCGGCCACCATCGCGGCATATGGCGGCGCGCGCCGCAGCGCCACCAGCATCTACTTCCTGTTGCCACAAGGCGACGTGTCCCGCCTGCACCGGCTCCGCTCCGACGAGCTGTGGTACTTTCACTACGGCCGACCGCTCATCGTACATCTGTTCCATGCCGACGGCCGCTACGAGGCGAGGGAGCTCGGCCTGCCCGACGCGCCCGGCCGAGAACCTCAGGTCTTGGTTCCCGCCGGAACCATCTTCGGGGCCGAGCTCATCCCGGGAGAGGGCGCGGCATTCGCGCTCGTGGGCTGCATGGTGACGCCCGGATTCGACTTTCAGGACTTTGAGCTCGTGTCGCGCGAAGAGGTGGCTCCACGGTTTCCGGATCAGAAGGACGTCATTGCGCGCCTCACGTGAGGGATTTTTGCATGCGAACGTGAGGAATGCCGGCGTCCTCGAATACGTCGTTCGAGACGCGTCGGTAACCAAGTTTTTGGTAAAACTGCTCGGCGTGCAGCTGCGCGTCGAGCACAATCTCCTGAAATCCACCTTCGCGCACCAGTTCCTCCACGGCCTGCATCACCTCCCGGCCGAGTCCGCGGCCGCGCAGGTGCCCGAGGACGGCCACGCGCTGCACTTTGGCCGTGCGATGGTCCCCAGGGTGATACGGGCGAAACCGCGCCGTGGCCACCGGCGCCCCATCGTCGTCATACAAGAGCACATGCACCGCCCGATCCGGATGATCAAACTCGTCGATTTCCAACTCTTCCGGAACTCGCTGTTCCTCAATGAACACCTGTCGCCGGATGGACAGGCAATCGCGCAACTGCGCCTCATTCACGACCTTCACCGCGCGCATCCCCAGCACCCCCAGCGATTTGGAAGACATCTTTCGAGAAGCGTATAATTCAACCGGAATCTGCAAGGAGGAAGGCGCATGTCCACTATCACCATGTCGACAGGGGAACCGCGCGGCGGGCGACGGATCCTCTTCTTGATGACCATCGCGCTCGGCGTGCTTTTGAACCCACTCAACTCGTCCATGATCTCCGTGGCCATGGCCAAATTCGAACACGTGTTTCATGTCCATTTTACCACGGCCTCTTGGCTCATCTCCTCGTATTACCTCGCCAGCGCCGTCGCCCAACCCATCATGGGGAAGGTGGCCGATCTCGTCGGCCGAAAACCGCTGTTTCTCATCGGACTCGCGCTTGTGACGCTGTCGTGCGCGTTGGCCCCTTTCGCACCGTCGTTCACATGGTTGGTCATCTTCCGCCTCATTCAGTCGTTTGGGAGCGGCGCCATCTACCCTGCGGGCATGGGAATTGTGCGGAACGTCATCACGGAGCGGCAGGCCCAGGCACTCGCGTTTTTGTCCGTGTTTTCTTCGGGAGCGGCCGCCTTTGGCCCGTCCATCGGCGGGGTCATCATGAACTATCTGGACTGGCAGGGGATTTTCCTCGTCAACTTTCCGTTCGTCGTCGCCAGTTTCCTCCTCGCGATTTTCGTGCTGCCGAACCCTCGCCGCGGCGTTCACCAGAAGGCCCGCGACGTGCTGCGCGAAATCGATTTGCCCGGCATCGCCCTGTTCATCCTCGCCATTGCCACGTCGCTCGTCTTTCTGCTCTCGCTCACGGAACGACCAGCCTGGTGGGCCGCAGCGGCGGGCGTCGTTTCGTTTACAGCATTTGGGTGGCGGGAGCACCTCGCGCAAAGCCCGTTCTTAAGCCTGCGCTTTTTCAAGCAGTACATGTCGCTCACGTGGGTGTTGATCCAGTTCACCACGGTGAACATCATCTTCTATTCCATCTTTTTCGGCATGCCCACCTATCTGCAGGAGGTGCGCGGCTTTGACTCGCAGGAGACGGGGCTCATCATGCTCACGGTGGCCGGTTTCAGCCTCATCACGGCGCCCATCACGGGACGCTGGGTGGCTCGCAGCGGCTCTCGACCGCCACTTGTCCTCGCTGCAGTGTTCATGACGGCGGGCAGCCTGCTCATGTTGACCTTGCACACGGCATCGCCTGTGTGGTGGCTGTGCGTGGTGTTATCCGTCCTCGGACTGTCCAACGGCTTCAACAACGTCGGCCTGCAGACGGCTCTCTTTGCGGCGAGCCCGCGCGAGGTCATCAGCACGGCATCCGGGCTGTTTCAGATGGCTCGCTACATGGGGACCATCCTGTCGACGGTCGTCCTCGGCCTGTTGTTCGGTGCGCACCTTACGACGTCGGAGTTGCACGTCCTTGCGGCCGTCCTTGCATGTCTCGGCGCCTTCGTCCTCACCATGAGCCTCCGCTTGCCCCGACGAGCTTGAAGCCATGAAAGACGGCCGCCCGCCGTGGCCTTCGTGGCCCCGCCGGACGGCCGTCAGATGGCCCCTGCATCAACTAGACCGTGAATCCTCCTGCTTGAATCCCCGAGCTTGCCGCATGGCGCGATCGCGAAACGCCTTTGGCGTGAGCCCCACCTGCCGCTTGAACAGTTTGTTGAAGTACGTGGGATCCGGATACCCAACGTGTGCACCCACCTCGTACGCCTTGAGGTGAAAATCGCGCAACAGCAGATCCTTCGCCTTGTTCAGGCGCGTTTGCACAATAAACTCTCGAATCGTCATGCCCGTCTCGCTCTTGAATCGCTTGGACAGGTAGCTCGGGCTCAGAAAAACTTGGCTGGCAAGTGTGGCTACGTCGAGATCCGAGTCATAGTGCCGTTCGATGATCTCGATGACCTGACCGATTTGCGCGCTGTGAGCCGTGCGCGCCGCCTCTTCTCGCCCGAGCACCACCATCAGCGCGTGCTTCAGCTTGTCGCGCCAGTCCCACCATTTTGGACATTCTTCCGCCACAAAGCGGAGCCATTGGCGCGTCGAGATGGGAACTTGGAGCATCCGATCCCGCCCGTCTGCCTGGCGCTGGCCGACGGCTGCCATGATGAACTGAGCGCAGAGTTCCGCCACGTCTTCGAGCTTCGTCGGCCGCTCCGCCAACTGCGCGAACCAGTCCTCCACCACCGAAGCGATGCCCTCATAGCCGCGATCGCCAAGCTGGGTGACGGCCCGCGTGATCAACCGCGTTCTGTCCTCTTCATGGAGCGGCGCCAACTCGCGCCTTCCCTGCGAGTATGCCGACGATTCAAACACGTTCCAGTGCGACGCGGCCGTGGCCTCCATCAGCGCCTGCCACCAGCGCACCACCTCCCGCTCATCGCACGCGGTGCTCACGCCGACGAGCGTCCGATCCGCGGCCAACCTCGCGAGTGCGGACTCGAAGCCCTCCATGGCCCGCTCCGGGTGATGAGCCGCGAGCGTGATGACGTACGTGGCCGCGTCACACGACACGAGATGTACACAGTCGAAACCCGCCGACTGAATCTGCGCCAAAAACGGGTAAATCGGCACGACGCGCGAACTGCGTACGACGACCACCAGCCACGCCTGGCGATCCCGCACGCTTTCCAGCGCCCTTTTCACTTCTCGGAAATCGAGTTCCACGGGGTGTTGCTGCAGCACGTCCCAGGTGACAGACGGCCAGCTCGTGCGAACTTCTCGGATGGCGTGCAGCGAGGATGAAACATTGCTCTTTTTCGGCATGCGCACGCTCACGTTAGCCCTCCCCTCGCGCCCCACGAGGAATGAAAACGGTTTCTCTCGAAACATTATAAAAGAATCCCTGCGCACAGGGGAGTCGTAAATCCCGTCGTTCTTGTCTTTCTTGGCACTTGTTTGCGAAAGAAAGGCGCCGAAATCCCCTGTTTCGGCGCCAAAAGACAAGAATTTAATCGGCCACGGCCCACTCGATGAGCGGCGAAGGGCGGTCACAGTACAACAGCCGCAAGCGATGCAACGCTCGCGTGCATCCGACGAACAACAGTTTCGCATCCCGCTCGTCGGCGCGGTAATGGGCCTCGTCGGCGTCCACAAGGATGACGCTGTCGAACTCGAGCCCCTTGGCCAGGTAAACGGGCACGACGCTGATACCACCTTCGTACCGCGTCTGGGCGGCCGTGAGAAGGTGAGCGTCGAGTCCCGACTCCAGGCACATCTGATGATAGACGTGCGCATCCTCTTCCGTCCGCGTCAATACCGCGATGGTCGTCGCCCTCCGGCTTTCTGCCGACAGCCGCTCCATGAGCGCATCGAACCGGCTGTCCCACGCGACGGGCTCGACGACGACAGGATCGCCGCTGCGAAACACGGGTTTTGCCACGACCTTCGGCCGGAAGGGTCCGAGGATCCGGTTTGCGAACGAGACAATCTCATAAGTTGAGCGGTACGACACCGACATTTCCACGTACCGGCTTCCACCTGGAAACAGCGCGCGAACCTCATCCCAGTCCCGGAATCCCGCCTCGCTGTGAATGCTCTGAGACAGGTCCCCGAGAATGGTAAAGGACAGGCTTGGACAGTACGCCTGCAGCACCCGAATGTGCGCCGGAGAAAAATCCTGCGCTTCGTCGATCACGACATGGTGAAACACATCCCGCGCGTCTACACCGTGAAGCCACTGGTGAATGGCGAGGAGCAGCGGCAGATCTTCCGGTTCCACGAGCGGCCGGGCCCCGTATTTCGCCGGCCGCTGGATGGACGCGAGCGACAGATCCGGATGATGCCGCAGAAACGCTTCGTAAATGGGCAGAGGCTCGAGGTCCGGCCACGCCCGCTCGAACTCCCGCGCGGCGGCCGCAATCTGCCGCTTGGTGGACTTATCCGCCTTGCCCGCATCCTTCGCCTGCATCTCCCACTGCCGCTTCACACGGGCGACCACGCGATCGCGCCGCTGGCGCACCGGGTAGCGCACGTACTCCACGTGAAACCAGCGGGCGATGGTTTCTGCAGAAATGGGCGGCCCAACCGGAGACGGGACGTCCCGACTTGGCACCATCTTTTTCTCCATATCCTGCAGGAAGGCTTGGAGGGCCTCCAGCGTCTCAACCCGCCCCTTCACCTCGATCTCGCGCCGCATCGCCTCGTACGCCTGCGACGGCCGAAGCGCGAACCGCTCGCGGAGTCGCTTGGCCGGATCGGGCAGGAGCACCACATGGTCCAACACGCGGAGCGCAAACGCCGCGAACGTCGTTTGCTGGACGTCCCCCACGCCGAGTTCGGGCAGCACCTCGGAAATGTAATCCACGAACATCGCGGAAGGCGCAAAGATGACCATCTTCTCCGCCCTCAGCTTTTCCGGATGCTGGTACAGCAGATAGGCGAGCCGATGCAGTGCGACCGTCGTTTTTCCGCTTCCTGCGACGCCCTGAATGAGGATGGGCACATTCTTATCCGCGCGAATGACCTCATTTTGCTCCGCCTGAATCGTGGCCACGATGTCGTGCAGCCGGCTGTCCTTAGAATCCGCGAGGCGGTAGAGCAAAAATTCGTCGACGCTGCCCGCCTGATTCTGCCCTTTCACGTAGCTGTCGACGACCCGGACGAGATCGCCGTCGCGCACGACGATGTTTCGCTTGAGCGACACGGTGCCGCGGACCTCGCCGCCTGGAGCTTCGTAGCGCGCCTCGTCTCCCTGGCCGGTGAAGGAGTAAAACACGCTGGCGGCAGGGGCGCGCCAATCGAGGACCACGCGCTCGCCGGTCGACGGGTGATCGATGCCTTGCTTGCCGATGTAGAGCTTCTGAGGGGCCTCCCCCTCAGGCTGAAAATCAATGCGGCCGAAGTATGGATCGTTGAGCGCCCGCCGGAGCTGGTGGCGCCGCTCCTCTGCCATCTCGGCGACCGCCACGTCAGCGACGACGTCGGCCGTCAGGGCCTCGTCTGCATCTTCGTCGTCCTCGTCCCGAACCGGCATCCTGGGCCCCGCGTCGAGCGCCCCTCGAATGATGTTTCGCACCTGTTCCAGATGCTGTCTCTCTTCCTCGTACGGATCGAGCGCCGGGCGAGGCGGCGTTCCGGTCTCGCTCATGAAACCACCTCCCTCTTGGAGCGAACCATGACCAGGGACCACAGCGCGTACCACGCGAGCGCGCCTACGTCTGCCACCGCGATGACGGCGCCCATGGGCAGGCTGTCATGCGATCCGCCAAGCCCCGCGAGAGGCGTCGCGGCTGCGCCGAGCAAAAGTTGGGACACGCCAATGAGGCCGGCTGCGCTGCCGGCCTGCTTGCCGTGATGCTGCATGGCCAGCGACGATCCCACAGTACTCACGATGCCGACACACGAGACAAGCACGAAGAGCGACGGCAGAATCCCAGGAAGCCCAAGCCCGAGAAGGACGCTCGCGAGAAGCCCAAGTCCCCCGAGCGCGGCGAGGCTCACGCCGAAGCGGAAGATCTTCCGCCCCTCGATGCGCCGGGCCAGATGCCCGGAGACCTGGGACGCAATCACGATCCCGATGCCGTTGGCCGCAAAGCACGCGCTGAACGCCTGCGGCGAGAGCCCGTAGATGTCCTGAAGTACGAAGGGCGACCCCGAGATGTACGCGAACATCGCGGCCGACACCAGCCCCTGCGAAAAGGCGTAGGCGACAAAGACGGGATCGCGAAACAGCACGCCAAACGCGCGCAGGGCACCGACGAGTCCCGCCCGGTTCCGGCGCTCCACTTCGAGCGTCTCCCGCAGAGCGACGAGCGACCAGAGCCACAGCGCCGCGCCGACACATCCGAGGATGACGAACACGCCTCGCCAGTCGGTGAAGCGGAGCAACTGGCCCCCGATGACCGGCGCCAGAATCGGCGCCACGCCGTTGACCAACATGAGCAGCGAAAAGAACCGCGTCAGTTCCACACCGCTGAACAAGTCCCGAGCGATGGCTCGCGCGATGACGATGGCCGCGGATCCACAAAGCCCTTGCACCAGGCGGACGGCGACGAGCCCCCACGCGCTCGGCATCAGGCCACACGCGAAGGAGGCCAAGAGATACAGGCCCAGCCCGACGAGCAGCGGGCGCTTGCGGCCGAGCGCATCGCTCAAGGGCCCGGCAAATAGCTGGCCGACCGCCAAACCGAGAAGACACGCCGTGAGGCTGAGCTGGGCGACCGACGTGGCGGCGTGCAAATCACGCGCCATGGAGGGCAGCGCCGGCAGGTACATGTCGATAGAGAGTGGCGCAATCGCGGTCAAGCTCCCGAGGAGCGCGGCCAAGCGCAAGCGGGCGCCGAACGAAGTGGGCGCCTCGGCGAGGGTGCGAGTGTTGGTCATCTCCACTTCCGACTTCACAGAATCTCCCCCTTCGTGTTGGCTTCTATCTTCTCTTCTCTCCAGTGTTTCTTCTCTCAGCGCGGCCACTCGCTCTCACTTGTGCTCGCGGCGGCCGCGCACGGTTATACGCCCTCACCAGGTACCGGCCGCGAGCTGGTCGCCGAGCCACTGCAGGATGGCGTTTTGCCCCTGCGGCGTGGCCGCCGCTTGGAACATGGGGGCCATGGCGAGCGCCTGTTCCCCAGCTTCGGCCAGGAGGCGCTGTCCGAGCGCGGTCGGATGCACGTCGTGCGGCAGAATGTCCACGGCAGGCTGCGTCAGCGTGTCATACGCGTCCGCGACGGGATCGCCAGCTGAGACGGCATCGGCGACGATGGCCGCGTTCGCCGCTACAATCGCGGCTTCCGCGGTCTGGTGCAGCCATGGGTCCGACGCCGGAAAGGGATTGTAGAGATCGTAGACAATCACGGTCGCCCGCGGATTGTACCGATGCAACAAGCCGAGGATGGATGCCAGGTTGCTTCGCACGTCCTGAACGCCCCGGGCGAGTTCCGACGACAACCTGGCCGCCTGTGACGAGGTCGGCGTGACCCGCGCCCAGTCCGCGCCCTTCGGCAGCATCGCGAGCGCGGGAAGCAACAGATCATTACTGCCAATGTCGACCGTGACGACCTGCGCGGCGGCAACGTCGGAGCGCATCGCGGCGTCCGTCGTCAGCGCCCGCAACAGATCCCCAGACGTCCAACCGGGCACGCCGAGATCGATGGCGCGCCACCCTTCCTTTTTCGCGAACAGATACGGAAACGCGAGCGGTGATGGCTTCTCGTTGTTTCCAAGATTGTAGCCGAATGTGATGGAGTCTCCGAGCGCCACGAGCACATGGCTTCGCTGGGAAGCGAGCGCCGCGCGAGCCTCGCGAGCCACCTGGATGTCCGCGGTGCCGTTCGATGATGAGCTGACGTCTGGCTGCACGACGAGGGGCGAGGTCAAGACCATGGCGCCAAGCGCCGTCAGCCAAGGCCCGAGTGCCGGCATGGCGTTTGTTCCCCTCCACAGTTGGCATGTATGGTTTCGCTTGTGTTCCGGCTGTAAAGCGCCTATTGTTCATGATAGATCACAATCGGTCGAGATGCTCGGCCGCGACGCCCCGCACCGGAGGAGGGTCTCTATGCGTCCGTCAACGCTCGTGCGTTTGGGAATGGCAGCTGTCGTGGTCATCCTGTCGGGATGCGGAACCGATTCGCCTTCCCACCCGCACACCTCTGCCGGGGTCCGCGCCCCATCGGGCCAGGCATCCGTCGCGACGGGTGTGCGCCTTGCGTCACGTGCGAGTGCGCAAGTGGCCACCTTGGCCTCGAGCCTGCGCGCCATTGACGTGCACATGCGCATGATCACCACTCGCACCGGGCTGCTGTGGGGCTATCGCGCCAACCGCTTTGTCATGTACGAGACAGCGGACGGCGGACACACGTGGAAATCGGTACCCCTGCCGACGTTGCCGACAGACGACGTCTCCGCCTATGGGCCGGGAGGCGCGCACGACGTGGCGGCCGTGATCGACTCCTCCACCATGTGGTCGCTGGTGAGCGTGAGCCGTCAGGCGGCTCGCGTCTGGATCACCAAGGATGCGGGACGGCACTGGCGTGAGACGACGCTTGCGCTGCCAGCAGGAGCGATTCAGTTTGCCGCCGGCCAGTGGATGGCCGGGAGACTGGGCTGGATGCTCTTTGAAAGCGCCGGTTACGGCGGAGTTGCGGCCAAGTACTTGTATCGAACGGAGAACGGCGGGAACTCATGGCAACTCGTGGCCACATCCACGGGTGACCTGCCACATAATGGGGTCCGCACCGCGATGTCGTTCGCGCCCAATGGCAAGACGGGCTTGATGGTCGTGGTGGATGACCTGGAGAAGGAGGTGGACGTCGTAGAGACCAACGACGGCGGCCTCCATTGGCAGCCCACGAGCATCAGTCTCCCGAGCGGCATCACGCAGCCTCCGTCCGTGGAACTCGTGCTCGCCGGGCCTGGAGAAGCGCTCCAACTCGCCATCGAGGTCCAGGTGGGCTCTGCTTCGCAGCTCCTGGTGATGAACTCGTCTTACGGCTCCAATTGGGATGTGGCCGAGATCGGCGTCGACAACCTGGAAGCCATGTGCGCCTCGCCCGCCGGCGATCTCGCCGCGCTGGAAGACAAATCCGGGCAGCAGACGTGGATGGTGAGCCCCGACAGCGGCCAGACCTGGTACACCCAGACCGCCGTAGGCCTGCCTGCGAGCGTTGCGGATGCGGCTTCCGTCGATTTGTCGTCGCCCTCTCCCAATGCCTTTTTCCTCGTGGCGCTCGACGCTCGGCTGTCGCCAACCCTGTACGAATCGTCCGACGCGGGCGACACCTGGCAGCCCCTCGGCTGAACCTTCAGGCGATCTCGGCATGAAACAGCCTGCGCATGTGCTCCAGGAAGATGTCGCCGAGATCCGTAAAGGTGGCGCATCCCTGTCGGTGCACCACGGCATGAAACCCCTCGTCGTACGCGCCCGCGACAGTGAGAAAATCGCAGATGTCCGTGCAAACGCCGCACACGTGGACGGCATCCACGCCGCGCTCGCGCAGACGCCCTCCCAGTCCAGTGCCGTAAAAGGCGTTGTAACTCCGCTTGGGGACATACCACACGTCAGGGTGCTCCTTGTGCCGCTCGTACCACGTGGCCAAATCCCCATACAACTGCTGCCCCCACGTACCGCGCACGTTGTGCGGAGGCCAGTCGCGAAAGTGGCGGTCATCGGGGTCGTGCTCGTCCATGCAAACGGCCACCACGCCTCCCGAGGCGAGCATGCGGTCCGCGAGAGAAACGATATAGGGCACGATAGCCTGTCCGGGCTTGCCGACCGTCAGGGTACCCTCGTCATGAACAAAATCGTTGGACATGTCCACAATCAACAGCGCTTCGCCCATGCGGATCGCCCCCTTTCGTCCTCATTGTACCAGTTGCTGCATCGGCCCGTCACGTCGCTTGCATTGGCCGCCGGGTCTTTTGTACCATCGAGCGAGAAGTGAGGGAGACAAGATGCGCTTTCGCACGGGACACCGCCTCGAGAAATGGTTGGAAGGCGGTCGTGATCATCTGTTCGACGCGTACCAGGGCGATCCCGCCGCTTGGTACCAGGCCCTGACCGAGCCCATCGCGCTCGAAATTGGCTGCGGCCGCGGCGGATTCATCCGTCAAATGGCCCGCCTGCATCCCGAAACGCGCTTCGTCGGCGTGGACAGAGTTCTGGCTGTCGCCGCGAAAGCAGCCTATGGCGCTGCGCTCTACGGTCTCGGCAACCTCTCGTTTCTCGTCGGAGACGTCGAGCGCTTCGGCCCTCTGTGGACGGAACCAAGGGTCGCGTGGCTGTATCTGAATTTCTCGGATCCCTGGCCGAAAAAGCGCCACCACAAGCGGCGCCTGACGGCGCCGGCCAAGCTCGCGTGGTACGCGCAGTGGATGCGGCCGGAAGCCTGGCTCGAACAGAAAACCGACAACCTCGAGTTCTTCGAGTGGTCGCTTGAGTCCTTCCGCGCGAGCGGTTGGGAAATCGCGGAGGTCGAGCGAGGGTTTCCACCAGGCGATCCGGGCGGGACGTTGTCGGGCAAATACGTGCAGACCGAATACGAGACGAGGTTCCGTCAGCTGGGACAACCCATCTACTACCTGCGGGCTCGCCCGGCTCGATGACGCCGGGCGCCCACTTCAATGGGCGTCTTTTGTAGCGAAAGCGCATTCGTCGGGGAGGCGAGCGAATGAAGTACCGGCCATTGGGCGAACTGCAAGTGAGCGAAATCAGCTTTGGGACCTGGGCCATTGGAGGAGACTGGGGGCGCGTGGACGAACGCGATGCCCTCGACGGGCTGGCCGCCGCGATGGACGCGGGCGTCAACTTCTTTGATACCGCGGACGTGTACGGCAACGGCCGAAGTGAGGAACTGCTAGCCAAGGCCACGAGGGGACGCGAACATGAGATCTATATCGCCACCAAGTTCTGCCGAGCGGGCGACATTCACGATCCGGCAACCTACAGCGAGTCCTCGGTGCGCCGCTTCCTCGAGGGAAGTCTCCGCAGACTGCGGCGGGAGGTTGTCGACCTGTACCAGATTCATTGTCCGCCCACCGAGATCCTCCGCGATGGCGCCGTGTTCGAGGTGCTAGACAAGCTGCAGTCGGAAGGGAAAATTCGGTATTACGGCGTCAGCGTGGAGACGGTCGAAGAGGGGCTTTTGTGCCTCCAGGTCCCGGGCGTCCGAGCCTTGCAGGTCATCTTCAACATCTTCCGTCAGAAACCGGCTGAGGAGTTGCTTCCCAAAGCCAAGGCGCAGGGGGTGGGCATCCTCGCCCGACTGCCGCTCGCGAGCGGCCTGTTGACCGGCAAGTTCAAGCCCGACCACCGCTTCGATCCCGACGACCACCGCTCGTTCAACGAACACGGTGAGCAGTTCAACGTGGGGGAGACGTTCGCCGGCCTCGGGTTTGCGAAGGGCGTCGAGTTGGCGGAGAAGCTGCGCTGGATCGGCGAAGGCCGCGGCAACATGACGCGAGCCGCGCTCCGCTTCATCCTGGATCACGACGAGGTGACCTGCGCCATCCCGGGCTTCAAAAACCGGCACCAGG
Organism: Alicyclobacillus acidocaldarius subsp. acidocaldarius Tc-4-1; assembly: GCF_000219875.1. Lineage (NCBI taxonomy): Bacteria > Bacillati > Bacillota > Bacilli > Caryophanales > Alicyclobacillaceae > Alicyclobacillus > Alicyclobacillus acidocaldarius. Next base: position 896,719 of record NC_017167.1, on the reverse strand, counting down.
TGGAAGACAATCTGGCCGCGCTCGAGGTCAGGCCCTTCTCCCCGGATGAGCGCGCGCGACTGCGCCGGTTTTACGAGGACGAGGTGCTTCCCTTTATCCGCGGCGCCTACTAATCCGTTCCGAAACCAGGCACCGGGCCCACGGGAGAGACTCACCTCCTCGCCGCGGGCCCGGTCTTTTGGCTCTTCAGATGCTCAGAAGTTCGTGCGAATGGCGGCGAGCTTCCTTTCCATCATGTCGTACATCGCGTACAGCACGCCCTCGCGTCCGACGCCGCTCTCCTTCACGCCGCCGTACGGCATGTGATCCACGCGGTACGTCGGCACCTGGTTGATGAGCACGGCCCCCGCCTGCACCGTCTCGATGGCCAGCATGGCGTGATCCATCCGCTTCGTGAAAACGCCCGCGTTCAGCCCGAACTTGCTCCGGTTCGCGAGTTCCAGCCCCTTCTCGAAGCTCGACACCCGCTCCACGAGCAGGATGGGCCCAAACGCCTCCTCCGTGCACAGCTTCGCATCGAACGGGACACCCGTCACCACCGTCGGCTCCATGCGGTTGCCCTCAATCCGCCCGCCGACAAGCACCTTGGCGCCGCGATCGACGGCCTCGTCCAGCCACGCCTTGAGCCGCACGCCCGCCTGCTCGTTGATGAGCGCCGAGACATCCGTCGCCTCGTCAAGCGGATCGCCCACTTTGAGCGCCTTCGCGCCGGCCACAATTCGCTCCACCAACTCGTCGTACACCGCGTCGTGGATGTACACGCGCTGAATCGAGATGCACACCTGTCCGTTGTACGAAAACCCACCCTGGACGATCTCGGCCGCCATCTTGTCGAGCTCGCGCGCGGTGAATCCGTCATCCACCACGAGCGGCGAGTTCGAACCGAGCTCCAGCGTCACGCGCCGCAGGCCCGCCTGCTGGCGGATGATCTTGCCCACCGCCGGGCTTCCCGTGAAGGTCACAAACGCGACGTCCGGGTGCGTCGTCAGCACCTCGCTCAACTCCTTGCCGTCTCCCGGGATGATGTTCAGCACACCAGGCGGCAGGCCCGCGTCCTGGAAAATGTGTCCGAGCACCAGGGCCGAAAGCGGCGTCTGCTCGGCCGGCTTCAGCACAATCGCGTTCCCCGCCGCGATGGCCGGGCCGACCTTGTGCGCCACCAGGTTCATCGGGAAGTTGAACGGCGTGATGGCCGTCACGACGCCAAGCGGCTCCCAAAGCGTGAACGCCACGTGGTGTTCGCCGCGCGGCGCTGCATCCATAGGCACCGTCTCGCCGCGGATGGACTTGGCCGCCTCGGCCGAGAAGCGGTATGTCTCGATGGTCCGATCAATCTCCTGGCGCGCGGCCCGGATGGGCTTGGCCGCCTCGCGCGCGATGGTCTCGGCAAGTTCTTCTTTCCGGTCGGCGATGATCTCCGCCACCTTGCGCAGGATCTGCGCCCGCTGCCAGGCCGGCACCTTGCGAAACGACTTTTGCGCTCGCGCGGCCACCTCGATGGCCCGCGCCGCCTGTTCCGGCGACGCGTACCCAATCTTCGCCAGGGGCTCTCCGCTGTACGGGCTCCGCAGTTCGACGTGGCGCGCCGCCTCTTCCCAGTCGCCGTCGATGAACAGATGGGTCTTCCCCACTTCACTCGCTTTGCTCACGGTTTCATCCTCCTGCAGGAGATTCTCTGCACAGCGTTTCCTCGGCTACGCATCGGCATGCGCCTGAAGCCACCTCGTGTACGCCGCCCGCCATACGACGGGATGGCGAGGCAACCGGGCGAGATCGAACCGGTCCATGACCTCGGCTAGACGCACAGGCTCCGGGCGGTCCAGTTGCCCAGCAAGCCACAGAAGGAATCCGACGAGATGCTCGGACCGCACGCCCGCCTGGCGAAGGGCGCGGAGCGACAGGTCCCCGTGGCGCTTTGCGAGCCTCCGCCCTTCCTCGTCCACGACGAGTGGCACGTGCGCGTAGCGCGGGGGAGCATAGCCCAGGCGCTCAGCGAGATAGACCTGGCGAAACGCCGACGGAAACAAATCGGCGCCGCGGATCACGTCGGTGACGCCCATGGCGTGATCGTCGACGACCACGGCCAGGTGATACGCAATCACCCCATCCGCCCGGCGGACGACGAAGTCGCCGCCTTCGGCCGGCCGAGCGGTGGTCCGGCCGAGCAGGCGATCGTCGACCGTGACAAGCGCCTCGTCTGAGACGTGAAGGCGAAACGACGGCGGCTTGCTCGCGGCTCGTTCCGCCCGCTCGGCGTCCGAAAGCCGAAGACAGCGGCCATCGTAACGGGGCTCATCGGAGAACAGCCCTTGCCCTTGTGGCGCCGAGGCGATGGACAAAAGCCGAGATCGCGCACAGAAACACGGGTACAGTTCGCGTGCTTCTTGGAGGCGCGCAAGCGCCTGCTCGTACAATCCGCGCCGAAAGCGTTGCTCGTACGGCGCAGCGGGCCCGCCCACGTCTGGGCCTTCGTCCCAATCCACGCCGAGCCAACGCAGATCCTCCATCATCGCCCCCCGGTACACGTCGCGGGACCTCGCCTCGTCCAGATCTTCGACGCGCAGGATGAACGCACCGCCCTTTTGCCTCGCGTCGAGCCAGGCGAGGATGGCCACCCAGGCGTTGCCCACGTGCAAATAGCCGGTGGGACTCGGCGCAAATCGACCCTTGTACGAGGGTGTCAACCGGCACACCTCTCTTCGCCTTCATGTTAGCAAAACTTGCTGGTGATGTCCCGCGAAGCCGCGCACACGATACCCAAGAAGGGGGAAGGTCTATGCGAGAGGCATGGTGTGTGGAACAAACGTGGCGGCACCTGGCGATGGCGCACTGGCGCGTCGATCCTGATGTTCTGATGCGCCACATTCCGCCGGGACTGGAGCTCGACCGGTTCGACGGGCATGCGTACGTCAGCGCGGTGTTGTTTTCTGTGGATCCGTTTCGACTGCGGGGACTGCCGCCCATCCGGGGCATGCGCAGGTTTTGGCAACTGAACCTCCGCACGTACGTCCGGCGCGGAGGAGAGCCGGGCGTGTGGTTCCTCCGCTTGGAGACGAGTCGGGCGTGGCCTGCACGGCTCGGAAAACTCGCTTACGCGCTGCCGTTCGAGCCGGCGGACATGGTCGTGAGGGAGGCGGAAAATGGCCTCACCGTGGGCCTGGTGAGCCGAGCGGGCCGCGGGCCGGCACTGTCCCTCGGGTTTCGTCGGGCCGGCAGCCGCATGCCTTGGTATGAGCCCGCGCCCGACTCCATCGAGGCATGGCTTCTCAATCGGTACGCACTTTATGCGCACGCCCTCGGCATGGTGCTCGAGACCCGCGTGGTTCACCGGCCGTGGGTGATCCAGCCGGCGGAGGCCCGCGTCGGAGAAACGTCACTCCTCCAAATGTACGGATGTGACGGCCACCCGGCGCTGGCCTATTCAGCGGAAGCGCGCACAGCGCGCATCGGCTTGCCACGGCCCGTTATCGGCCTTCCCTACTCGCCGGGCAACCGTTCGTTGGCGCGGTGGATGCGCTCGAGCAGGGCGCGCACGCGCGCCCGGAGATCCGCGATTTCCTCGTCCTGAAGGTCGTCAATCTGATCCTTGACACAGTCGGGGACCACGCCGAGCTCTTCGCGCAACGCGCGACCCTTTTCCGTCAGCGACACGCACATCTTGCGCTCGTCATCGGTGTCTCGCCGCCGGTCCACGAGGCCGCTCTCCTGCATTCGCTTCAAAAGTGGGGTTAGCGTGCCAGAATCCAGGTAAAGCCGCTCCCCGAGCGCCTTCACTGTGCATGCGCCGAGTTCGTACAGCGCGACCAGCACCATGTATTGCGGAAAGGTCAACCCATGGGGCTCCAAGAACGAGCGATAGAGTCGCATCGTTTCGCGGGCGCAGGCGTACACGGCGAAGCACAGGTGTTCGTCCAGACTCAGGAGCGGTCGTTCGGTCATCACGACAAGCCTCCAAGCTCGCTTGACTCGGCCTTCGCGGGCCTACCGTCTAGTTTAAGCCTGTTTCGCGTAATACTCCATCAGAACTTGGACGACCTCCGGGCGGCTAAACTCGGGCGGCGGTGCAATGCCCTCTCGCAGCATCTGGCGCACCTTGGTGCCCGACAACGTCACGTGATGTTCGTCGCCGTGCGGACACGTCTTAGCGGTCGCCATGCCCTGACATTTGCGGCAGTAGAACGCATTGTCGAAGAACAACGGCGTGATGCCGAGCTCCGCAACGTCGAACTGATCAAAAATCCGCTGCGCGTCGAAGGTGCCGTAGTAGTTGCCCACGCCGGCGTGATCGCGCCCGACGATGAAGTGCGTGCAGCCGAAGTTCCGCCTCACCAATGCGTGCATGACGGCCTCCCGAGGACCGGCGTAGCGCATGGCGGCCTTGTACACGCCGAAAAACACGCGATCCCGCGGATAGTAGTGCTCCAGGATGGCCTGATACGCGCGAAGGCGCACGTCGGCCGGGACGTCGTCCGCCTTGGTGGGCCCGACCAGCGGGTTCAGGAACAGCCCGTCGACCACTTCGAGCGCCACCTTCTGAATGTATTCGTGCGCGCGATGCACCGGATTTCGAGTCTGAAACCCGACAATGGTGCGCCACCCGCGCTCCTGAAACGCGGCGCGCGTCTGCCTGGGCGTGTACGCGTATGGCGTGAACTCGTCCACGCGCTCATCTGGCAGCACTTCCACGGGGCCTCCCAGATACACGCCCCCGCGCTCGTAGAGTCGCCGGACGCCAGGGTGTTCCAGATCCCGCGTCCGGTAAACCTGCTCCGCCTCGTGATCCAAGTTGGGGCGATACATGTGCAGAATGGTCATGCGCCCACAAATCACGCCGTCCGGCCGCACGAGCGCCACCGTGTCGTCCAGCCGCAGCGTGCGTGCCACGTCCTCCGAGACGGGCAACGTCACGGGGATGGACCAGATGTGCCCCGTCGTGAGGCGCATGGTCTCCACAATCGAGTGGTAGTCCTCCTGCGAAACAAATCCGTCCAGAGGGGAAAATGCGCCAATGCCCAGCTGGTATAGATCGGACACGGCGATCTCGTCCAGCTGAATGACCTTGAGCGCGGACCAAGACCGCCGCGCTTCTTCCGTCTGATCCGTCGGCACCAGATGCTCCTGCACCGCGTCACGTTCGCGTTTCGTCACTGACAAGCCAACTCCTCCTCACGCATGAGATCCCGTCAGATCGCCATAAATAAAGTAAACCGATAGACATGATGTACATTGTATCATCGCGACCCCGTTTTGGCGAGGGCGGTCCCGACGACGGGCGGTTCACAAAGTGTTCACCCATTTGCGCGTCTACGCGGAGTGCACGAGCCGGCCGCCGACGATGGTGTGGGTGACGGCGCCCGCCTCCGAGAGAGCCACGAGGTCCGCTCGATATCCCGGCTCGATCCGCCCACGCCGCTCGCCCAAGAGGCGCGCGGCGTTTGCGGCCGCCACGTACGGCACGTCCCTGGGCAAAAATACGTGGTGCGCGAGGCCCATCTGCACCGCGCGCTCCATCGTCAACGCGCTGCCCGCAAGCGTCCCGTCCGGCCGACGCACAACGCCATCCTCGTAGACCACCTCGCTACCGGCAAACCCGTACCGCCCCTCCGGCATGTCCACCACCGATACAGCATCGGTCACGAGCATCACGCCATGGCGCCCCTTGATGCGCATCGCGAGGCGCGCGAGCGCTGGATGAACGTGGACACCGTCGAGGATGAGTTCGACCATCGCGTCCGCGCGATCCAGCGCCGCGGCAGCCAGGCCTGGCCGCCGGTGATGCAGACCTTCCATCGCGTTGAACAGGTGCGTCGCGCTTTTCGCGCCCAAATCGAACGCCCGCATCGCCTCGCCGTACGTGGCCGCTGAGTGGCCGAGCGAAACGAGGATGCCGAGATCGCGGGCAGTAAGAAGGGTTTCATCCGCACCTGGCAACTCCGGCGCCATGGTGAGGATGCGCACCGGGCCCGCCCTCGCGTACGCTCTCAATTCTTCCGGCGATGGCGTGCGCACGTGCTCGGCGGGATGAGCCCCGCGCCTCTCGGGATGGATGAACGGGCCCTCCAGGTGAAAGCCAAGCACGTCCGCACCCCGCCACTCCGCCGGCTTTCGCCAAGCCGACAACGTCGCCGATGTGGCCTCACGTGAAGCGGCAACCGTCGTCAACACGAGCGCAGTCGTCCCGTGCCGGGCGTGCGTCGTCGCAATCTGTTCAAACGCATCCATGGACGCGTCCATGACGTCCGCACCGCCCCCTCCGTGCACGTGCACGTCGACGAAACCAGGGAACAGGTGCGCTCCCGTGTCGATGAGCCGAGCACCGGTGAGCTGGCCCATTTTCGCTTCGCCGACGTCTGTGATCCAGCCATCCTCGGCGATCACGTCCTTCCACTCGTCCCCAAGGAGCCCTCGGATGACCACGCGCATTCCGCGCCACCTCCATCGTTTTCCGGTTCCCCTCGGGAATCCGCTCTCCACGTCTCGCCAGGCGGGCCTGCCAAGGGCCACCATGAGGTGTCTTGCTTACAGCTTGGGCTCTTGGTGGGCTCGCTCCGCCTTCCGGCGCAAGTGCTCGAGTCCCCACGCATGCATGAGGTCAAGGATGGGTCGCAGGGATTGCCCGTATGGCGTGATAGCGTACTCCACGCGCGGGGGCACCTCGGGGTACACGGTCCGCTCGACGATGCCCTCTTCTTCCAGTTCGCGCAACTGCTTGGTGAGGACGCGCTGCGTGATGCCGGGAATGCGGCGCATGAGCTCGGAGAATCTCAGCGAAGGGTGTTGAAACAGGTGGTACAGAATGAGCCACTTCCATTTCCCACTTAGCACTTGAAGCGTGGAGACAGCCGAACAGGGCGACTCTGCGGAATGGCCGGACGACATCGAAATGAACGCCTGCCTTTCGCTATAGGTAGGTTACTTCAAGTATACCAAAGCACTTCGATGTTCCTACTTATCATTTTTTCATCACTGATGAATAATAAGAGCAGGCAGAAGCACTCAGCCATGAGTGCACATCGATCTGTCGGGAGGTTGACCTATGGCAAAAGTCGCTTGGAATGTAGATCCGGCTCACAGCACGGTCGGCTTCAGCGTGAAGCACATGATGTTCACGACGGTGCGCGGTCATTTCAAGAAGTTCTCGGCGACCGTCATCGCCGATCCAGAAGATCTGACGACGGCCGAGATCGACTTCACGGTCGACGTCGCCAGCATTGAAACGCGCGACGAAAACCGGGACAACCATCTCCGCGGCGCCGACTTCTTCGACGTTGAGAAGTATCCCCACATGACGTTCAAGGCCACTAAGATCGTCAAGACGGGCCCCAATACGTACGACATGACGGGGGATCTCACCATCCGTGACGTCACCAAGCCTGTCACCTTTCACGTGACGTACGAAGGCATGGGCAAAAACCCCTGGGGCCAAGAAGTGGCTGGCTTTACGGCGCAGGCCAAGATCAACCGCAAGGACTTTGGCCTCACTTGGAATGCCGTGCTTGAGACCGGCGGCGTGCTCGTGAGCGACGAGGTGAACATCGAGCTCGAGATCCAAGCCGCGAAGGCACAGTGAGGGCCTGAGGCGGGAATTGCCCCTGGACCGGTCGCAGCTACGTCTGCGGCCGGTTTTGTGTTACGATAAAGGGACAGCAAGGGGGCGGAAAACGTGGCGATTCTCTCCGTTTCGAACGTGACGTGGATTCGAAATGGACGGACCATTCTGGACGATGTGTCATTTGAAATTCGCGAAGGGGAACACTGGGGTCTGGTCGGCTTAAACGGCTCCGGCAAGACCTCGCTCCTGCAAATCATCACGGGCTATCAATGGCCCACACGAGGACGGGTCTCGGTGCTTGGACGCCCGTACGGCCGCGTGGACATCCGCGAAGTCCGGCGGAACATCGGCTGGGTCAGCTACGCCCTCCTGCAGCGCGTGGAACAGGACGCCGGAACAGACACCGCACTTAACGTGATCGCAAGCGGAGCCTTTTCCTCCATCGGCCTGTGGGAAAGGCCGACGCAAGCTCATTGGGAACGGGCGCGCGCGCTGGCCCGGCAGTTTGGGATTGAGCACCTCGCCAACAGCTCGTTTCACTCGCTTTCCCAAGGTGAAAAACAGCGCGTCCTCATCTCGCGCGCACTCATGGCCAAACCTTCGCTCCTCATCCTCGACGAGCCGTGTACTGCACTCGACGTGCGTGCGCGGGAAGAGCTATTGACCTCGTTGAACGCGATGGCAAAGGCCCCGGATGCGCCGGCACTTCTGTACGTCACCCACCACATCGACGAGATGATTCCCGCCATTACGCACGTGCTCGCGCTCGACGCCGGGCGCGTCGCAGCCTGCGGAGACAAAAAGGCCGTGCTCACGGACGACGTGCTGTCCCGCATTTTTCACGTCCCCGTGCACACGGTCTGGCAAGGCCATCGCGCCTTTTTGACAGTGCTTTCCCCAGGCGCCGAGGCCGCGGAACGGGTCATTCCCGCTCCCAGTGCGCGGCAATAAACGCATCTCGGCCTGACGCGCGCCGATATCGCTCGTAGTGGAGCGGTTGTTTTCGATAGAAATCCTGGTGGTACTCCTCCGCCGGGTAGAACGGCCCCGCAGGGCGGATTTCCGTGACAATCGGCTTCTGAAATCGGCCCGACGCTTCCAACGCGGCCTTCGACGCCTCAGCCAGGCGGCGTTGCTCTTCGGTATGATAGAAGATTGCCGTCTTGTAAGACGGGCCGCGATCGTAGAACTGCCCGCCGGGATCGGTCGGATCGATCTGGCGCCAGAAGATGTCCAGCAGTTGCTGATACGTAATCTGGCGGGGATCATACGTGATCTGGACGGCTTCCACGTGGCCCGTGGTCCCGGAACACACCTGTTCGTAAGTCGGATTCGGCACATGGCCGCCGGTGTAGCCGGAGACCACGGACACGACCCCCGGCCACGTGTCGAAAGGCTTGACCATGCACCAGAAACATCCGCCGGCGAAAGTGGCCCGTTCAAGGCTGGCGTCCTGCTGCGCCTCGGATGTCATCGGATCCGCCGCTCCCTCACTGCAGGACGTCCGCAAGCTGCGCCTCAAGCTGCTCCTTCGGCTGATACCCGATGAGCTGTTTCACAGGGCGGCCGCCCTTGAACAGGATGAGCGTCGGAATACTCATGATGCCGAACTGGCTGGTGGTCTCCGGGTTCTCGTCGACGTTCAGCTTCGCAACGGTCACCTTGTCGGCGTGCGCCTCAGCGAATTCCTCGAGCACCGGCGCCATCATGCGGCAAGGACCGCACCACGCCGCCCAGAAATCCACCAGCACGGGTTTATCGCCTTGAATCGCCTGTCGGAAATTGGCGTCTGTCAACGTCATTGTCGCCATCGGAATACCCCCCAAGGTACTTACTTGCATTTTTATAGTACCATTTTTGTGGGCCGCTGGTCAAACGTTGCCGTGGACGGGAGTCCCCGAAACCTCGCCGCGTCACCAGACGTCATGTCTCAAGGACTCCGCCAGGGCGCGGAGCGGCTCGTACCGGAAACACGCGACGACGTGGTCCAGGACGACGCCGACAGCCTGCAGATACGCATAGACCATGACGGGCCCCACGAATCGGAAGCCGAGCGAACGCATTTCTCGGCTCACGCGCTTAGCGAGCGGGGTCGTGGCGGGCACATCCTCTTCACGCGCGAAGGCGTGGACTTCGGGTTTGCCGTCCACGAATCGCCACAACCAGCGCGCAAACGAACCGTGCGCATCCTGAACCTCCAGAAAAACCCGCGCATTGTGAATGGCCGCTTCCACCTTCGCCCGGTTGCGAATGATCCCTGAGTTGGGCGCCAACAGGCGTGCCACATCCTCCTCCCCGTAGCGTGCCACCACCTCCGGCTGAAAATCCGCGAATGCCTGTCGATACGCTTCCCTGCGCGACAAAATCAAATACCACTGCAGCCCCGCCTGCGCGGCTTCGAGCGTCAGGAATTCGAAAAGGACGCGATCGTCAAACTGGGGCACGCCCCATTCCTCGTCGTGATACCGCACGTACAGTTCTCTCGATCCCGCCCACTTGCAGCGCTGCATCGCCGACTCTCCCCTCCCCGTTCATGGCCTCTCCGCCCATTGTGGCGCATTGAGGCGAGATCGTCCATGCCGTGAGGTGAACGCGCACATGCAAAAGGAGAGCCTCTGGAAGCAAGCTCATGTGGTGGAGCAAGCGGTATAATTCGTCATGGGAGGCGATCGCGTGAGCGAACAACAGCGGTGGGATCTCGAGTCCCTGTACGCAGGGGGAAGCCATTCGCCTGCGTTTCGAAACTTTCTCGACGACTTGGAGACCAATGTCACATCCTTCTCGATGGTGCTGCAGAACACACCAGGCGCCATGCAAAGTCCCGACATGGGGCTCAAGCCCATGATCCTCACCATGCAGGATCTGAGCAAACAGCTTCGGCAAGCGGGCGCGTTCGTGTCCTGCCTGACGGCCCAGAACGTGCACGACGCGGAGGCGAAGAAGCTGCAGACGCGCGTCAACCGGATTCGGTCCACGCTCACGAGCGCGCTGGCGCTGTTGGATGAGCGGCTTCGGCAGGCCGGGGAAAGCAGCATCCAAGCAGTCTGGGACGATTCAGAGCTGAAGCCTCTCGCGTTTGCGATTGAGGAGCGGATCGAGCGGTCCAAGCGGCGATTGCCCGCGGAACAGGAGCGGCTCATTGCACGACTGTCGGCCGACGGGTACGTTGCGTGGGGAGAGCTGTATGACACGATTGTCGGGCGTATGGCCGCAGACATCGAGATGGAGGGGTGCCGGGAGACGGTCTCGATGGGCCAGCTCTCGAACCGGATGACCCAAGCGGCCCAGCGCCATCGCGACCAGCTCTTCGATGTGTGGGAATCGTGCTGGGCCCGCGAAGCTGACCTCTGCGCCGATGCGCTGAATCACCTAGCCGGCTTTCGGCTGCAGGTGTACGAGGCGCGCGGCTGGCACTCGGTCTTAGAAGAGCCGCTCGAGATGAACCGAATGTCCCGAGATACACTGGAGGCCATGTGGGACGCCGTGACGCGCAATCAGGAACGCCTTGTCCCCTACTTTGCCGCGAAGGCCCGGCTGCTTGGGGTGGAAAAACTGTCATTCGTCGACGTGGACGCGCCACTTCAGGTCGGCGCGCACCATCAGGCCATCTCGTACGATGAGGCGCGGAGGTTCATCGTGGATCAGTTCGCCGCGTTCAGCCCGGAGATGGCTGCGTTTGCCGACGCTTGTTTCGAGCGGAAGTGGATCGAGGCCGAAGACCGTCCAGGCAAGCGCCCAGGCGGATTCTGTACGAGCTTCCCTTTGCATGGCGAATCGCGGATCTTCGTCACCTTCTCGGGGACGCCTGGCAACGTCGCGACACTCGCACACGAGATTGGTCACGCGTATCATCACCACGTGATGCGCGATCTCCCCTACCTCGCGACGCAGTATGCGATGAACGTCGCGGAAACGGCCTCGACGTTCGCGGAGGCCATCGTCTCCGACGCTGCGATTCGAACCGCTTCTGACGAAGCCGAACGGCTTGAACTGTTGAACGACAAGCTGCAGCGCGCTGCTGCGATGTTGATGAACATTTACGCCCGCTTCCTGTTCGAGATAAGATTTTACGAGGAGCGCAAGCGCGGTTACGTGCCCACCGAACGGCTGAACCAGCTCATGGTGGAGGCACAACAGGAGGCGTACCGAGGATCGCTTCGGCGATACCATCCGCACTTCTGGGCGTCAAAGCTCCACTTCTACATCACCGGGACGCCATTTTACAACTTCCCATACACGTTTGGATTTCTGTTTGCCTCCGGCATTCACGCCATCGCGGCCGCGGAGGGCAAGGCCTTCTCCCGCCGGTACGTCGAACTGCTCCGCGATACGGGCCGGATGCGCGTCGAGGACCTGGCGCAAAAGCACATCGGCGCCGATTTGACGAAGCCCGACTTCTGGCAGAACGCCATCGACTTCGCCCTGCGCGATCTCGACGAGTTCGTCCAGCTCGCAGACAAGCGGGTCTAGTCACAAGAAGCAACAAGCCAGCCGCAGACCTCGTTAGAGCTTCGGCTGGCGCATGATCTGTAGGTGCCCTGCCTCGATCCAATACCAGTCGATCTCGCCTGCGCTCACGACGCACACGCCTTGCGCCCGCGGATAGTTGCGGAGGTGCACGTTGAGGGATTCCGCTTGTCGCGGCGGATCGTCCGCCTGCGGCAGCGGGCCCAAAACGACATGCCAACCCGGCCTGGGCTGAAAGGCCACCAACGCGACAAGCGCCCCACCGTTTCCTTTTGCCGGCCCGGAAAACACGGTAGCCGCGACTTGACACGACGGATCGAGGCAGATTTCGCCCTGGGCTGGATTGTCCATTTGCGCCAGTCGCTGATCGAGAAGCCAATGGTACAGGTCGGCCGTGGTCCTCACGCCCTGAGGCAGGGGTTCCACCAAGATGTGATGGTTCTGGACCCCGGAGCTCGACGTGCTCGCCTGCGGCAAGCGGTCGGCCTGACGCGGCGTGCCGGGCGTCCCTGATTGCTTGGCCGCGCCACATCCCGCGCTGAGCGCGAGCGACGCCGTGAACGCGCATCCCCACGCGCAGAGGCTTCTCACCTTCATCTTTGACCACGCCCCTTTTCGGTCAAGATGAGCCATACGTTCCAAATCCATGCACGTCCCGCCAGAACACGAAAGGAGAATGACGTTTGGTTCCACTGCACGTCGATGCTCTGCCGTATGCAACGAGGGCGGCGATTCCCGCCGTGAGCGTCCATGCCGCGCCTTTGCCAAACGCCATCTCGGCGCACACACTCACGGTGAACGGTCAGGCCGTGCAGGAGTTGGTGATCAATCTCCGCGCGCCGGGCGTCGAAGCGATGCCCGCCATCGCCAACAACCGGCTGGGCACGACCGCGTCGCTCGCCGAGATCGCAGCGCAAAATCACGCCATTGCAGCTATCAACGGCACGTTTTTCGACGCCGGCGGCGACAATTTTCCCGCCGGTGCCCTCGAGCTCAACGGCGCGTTTGTGTTCAACGCCCGCGGCACGCTGCTTGGCTTCGGCCCTAACGGCCAGACCACGATGCTGCGCGCGGCAGAAGCGCTGTCCCTCGACGTGGACGATCCGTCAAGCTCCATCTCGGCGATGTGGCCCTGGTACCTGAATCGGACGAGCACGAATCCCATGCGGGTTGACGTACTGACCCCGTACTTCGGCCCCGAAACGCGCGATCCGAGCGCCCTCGTGGCGCAAGTCGTCCGCGGCAGAGTGACGGCGATTCACGCAGGCATCACCCCCATCCCGTCCAACGGCTACGATATTGAGCTCGGGGCCGGCGAGGCGAAGACGCCTATCGCCATGCGCGTCCACGTCGGCGATCCGGCCACATTGACGGATACCGTGCTGGCGCTGCCGAGCGAAAGGCCAGTACCGTTTTCCGCGTATCCGAACGCCATCGGCGCCGGCCCGATGCTCCTGCACAACGGGCGGGTGGACGTCGAACCGTCCGTTGAAGGACTCAACGCAGCCGACATCCTGAACGCGGAGACCCTTCGCTCCGTCGTCGGGACAGACCGCGCGGGCCACCTTATCTTTTTGACGATCCACGAGGCCAACGTGTGGCAGGAGGCGTCCATCGCCAAGGCGCTCGGCCTGTGGGATGCGATGAACCTGGACGGGGGCTCCTCGGTGGGACTGTGGTATGAGGGGCGTTATCTCACGCCGCCCAAGCGCCCGCTCGCCACGGCCATCGTAGTCGTTCAGCGGTGACCGAAACGGAGGCCATCACGACACCGGCTGCCCTTCGATGAGGCCGAGATCGACAAGTGCGGCGAAGATGCCGCCCTCGTCCACGGAGCCCGTGATCCGCTTGGCCGCGCGTTTCGCCGACTCGGCGGCATTTCCCATGGCGACGCCCATGCCCACGTACGTCAGCATCTCGACGTCGTTCTCACTGTCGCCAAACGCCACGACCTCGTCCTTGCTGCAGCCGGCGCGGCGCAAGATGGCCTCGACACCGGTCGCTTTGGACACGCCTGCGGGAAACACATCGAGATAAAAGCGATGGGGCCGTATGAACCGAAGCGCATCGCGATACGCTTCGACAAACGGAAACTCCTGGCCCGGCTTGCAGAAGAGATAGAGTTGATAGATGTCTTCCCGCTTCCACGCGTCGGGATCGTAGACGGGCTCGCTCGGCAAGCCCAGGAACCGGTATGCCTCACGGATTTCGGGGTCATGGCGGCGATTGGCGTAGCACGCCTCGCCTCCGGCGACCACGACGGAAAAGCCGCTCGATTCAGCGAGTTCGACGAACGAGGCCACTACGTCGCGCGGCACAGGCGCCGCGAGCACCTTTTCGCCGCGATACACGGCGAGAGCGCCGTTGCAGCACACGTACGAATCAAATCCGAGACGCTCGGCGATGGGCCGAAGTTGGTCCGGCGCCCGTCCCGTGGCGATGGCCGTCTCGACACCTCGCCTCCTCAGCGCTGCGATGGCCTCCTCAACGCGAGGCGAAAGCTGGCGCCGATCGTCGATGAGCGTGCCGTCGATATCAAAAAACGCAAAGCGAATGGACATGGCCTCTCCCTCCTAGCTTTCTCTGAACTCATGGTAACATAAGGAGCCCGTCGGAGGCGGCTCGGCAAAGCGGGGTTGCACGAAAAAAAAGCACCCACGCGCTGGACGTGAGTGTTGGCTTGGGCGAAGCCGCCGGAGCTTGAGCTCATTCGGAGAGCGCCTGCGCCTCGCGAGCAGCTTCGCGGCGCGGGCGCCAGACGCGGAGGTACTGGGCGCCGAAGTAAGAGCCGAGGACGATGACGGCCGCCAGGGCCTGGGCGACGATGCTCTGCAAATTGTTGAACAAGGAGAACCAGAGCCCCGCCCAGTCCGGTAGACCGAGGTTGAGCGGCGTAGATGGCAGCCAGCCCGCGAGCTGCATCTCCTGCACCTGTTCGCCCACCATCACGAGAAGCACCACCCCGAGCATGACGCCCGTCAGCACCAGCATGCGCTTGTAGGGCAGCTTTCGGTGGGCGAAGAACGTGAGCACGGCCACCATGAGCGTCAGCGCGAGGCCAATGCCGGCGCCAATCACCACCACGCCCGAGCCCAGTTGCATTCGCGTGTTCTGCAGGAACAACACCACTTCAAACCCTTCGCGGTACACCGAGGTAAAGCCCAACACCACAAGGCCTCGGTACGCGAGCGATCTCGCCTGTGCGCCCCGCTCCGCTTGATCGATAATCTCCTTCTTTTTTCGGTTGTGGAAGCTGATCCAGCCAGTCCAATAGATCCGGTGGAAGAACCAATTCATGACGATGAGCAGGACGATGATCGCCAAGAGCCCGGTGGCCGCCTGGATGGACAGTTCAGGCGCCGTCTGACCCACGAGAGCAATGATGCCCACGACGACAAACCACGTGAGCAGTGTCGCCGCAAACGCGAGGCCTGCGCCGGCCGAGATGGGGCGCCAGTACCCTTGGCCGGTCCGCATCAGGCTCGCCGTGATGGCGGAGAGCACCAAGATGGTCTCCAACCCCTCGCGAAAGACGAGGATGCCCGTATCGACGATGGCCGCTCCTCGCCCGATGTTATGGCTCGTGGGATCCGGGTTGCCGCCAGCCGTCACGCCCTGCCAGACCAGCGCGGCAATCACGACAGCAGCACATGCCCACACGAGCGCCTTCTTCCACCCAATATTCCGCCATGCGATGGACATCTCAACATCCTCCTAGATCCGCGGCGCCGCATACTTGACTTCCGGAGTCAACTTTCTAGGAGGTATTCTACAAGTTAGACGAACCTAATCGCAAGAGTTTGTCGTTAAAAATTTATGCCGTGTGGGGATGCGAACAGACATGTGCCTGCGAAACACATCGAGCGCGCCGTCATGCCTCGCCCCCGCCGCGCCTCCATTCCTCCGCGTACGCGTCGAGCGCCGAGACGAGTTCGCGTCCGAGGGCTGAGAACTGCTCATTGAATGATGGACAATCATGTACATTTGATGTATTTCATTTCTATGAAACTCAATGATTGGGCAAGAAAGAATGGAATCACGTACAAGACCGCCTGGCGTTGGGTAAAAAGAAGGCCGGATGCCCGTGCCTTTTGAGCAAACTCCTTCGGGCACCATCCTTGTTCACGAACCCGAGTCTTCCACGGAGAATGCCGTGGCCTTGTATGCCCGCGTGTCAAGCGCCGATCAAAAAGCCGATTTGGATCGCCAAATCGCACGACTCATGGAATTTGCAACGGAACAGAGGCTTGTCGTGGTCAAGGCGGTCACGGAAATCGGCTCGGGGCTCAACGGACATCGACCGAAGCTCATGAAACTACTGTCCGATCCAAATGCCCATACGATTGTGGTGGAGCATCGGGATCGGCTCATGCGGTTCGGGTTTGAATACGTCGAGGCGGCTTTGGCGGCTCAAGGCCGACGAATCCTCGTCGTGGAGCCAGGCGAGGTCAAGGACGACTTGGTGCAAGACATGATCGAAGTCCTCACGTCGTTTTGCGCGCGGTTGTACGGGCGACGTTCCGCTCGTCACCGCGCCAAGCGCGCTTTGGAGGTTTTCAAACGTGAAGATTCATCGGGCGTATCGGTATGAGTTGGCGCCGAATCGGATGCAACGGAGCCTGCTTGCCAAGCACGCAGGTGCGGCCCGATTTGCGTACAATTGGGGGCTTGCCAGACGCATCGCGCTCTATGAAGAGACGGGGCAAAGCACGAACGCCATCGAACAGCATCGGGAACTCAACCGCCTGAAGAAAACCGACTTCCCGTGGATGTACGAGGTCTCCAAATGCGCCCCGCAGGAAGCGCTGCGGGACTTGGATCGCGCGTTTCAACACTTTTTTCGCGGGTTGAAGGAGGGACGCAGGGTCGGATTCCCTCGCTTCAAGAAAAAAGGGCGCGACGATTCATTTCGCCTGACGGGTTCGATTCGCGTCTTGGACAACGCCATACAACTGCCTCGGCTCGGGCGGATTCGGCTGAAAGAAAAACCGCATGTCGAAGGCCGAATCCTGTCGGCGACGGTCAAGCGGGAGGCGGACCGATGGTATGTGAGTTTGTCGGCAGAAACGGAGATTCCGGACCCTGTTCCACCTTCGGGCGAGCCGGTGGATGTGGATCTGGGGGTCTCGTGGTTTTTGACGTTGTCTGACGGGACGAAAATCGAGGCGCCAAAGCCGCTCGCCCGATACCTTCGCCGCTTAAGGCGGTTATCGAAGCGGCATAGCCGAAAGAAACCAGGCTCGCGAAATCGGCGGAAGTCGGCGCTGGCGCTTGCTCGGCTGCACCGGAAGATCCGCAACATACGTCAGGACTTTTTGCACAAAGTGACGACGGAGCTCGCGAAAACCAAGCGAGCAA
Source organism: Alicyclobacillus acidocaldarius subsp. acidocaldarius Tc-4-1 (assembly GCF_000219875.1). Lineage (NCBI taxonomy): Bacteria > Bacillati > Bacillota > Bacilli > Caryophanales > Alicyclobacillaceae > Alicyclobacillus > Alicyclobacillus acidocaldarius. Next base: position 879,342 of record NC_017167.1, on the reverse strand, counting down.
TCGCCATCGAAGACCTGCATGTGCGAGGCATGGTGCAGAATCGAGCGTTGGCGCGAGCCATTTCGGACGTGGGTTTTGGCGAGTTTCGGCGAATGTTGACGTACAAGTGTGCGTGGTATGGCTCGGAACTCATCGTGGCACCACGGTTTTACGCGAGCAGCAAGACGTGCTCGGCGTGCGGGTACGTGATAAGCGAGCTGCCATTGTCGGCGCGGGAGTGGACGTGCCCGGCGTGCAGCACGCGGCATGACCGCGACATCAACGCAGCGAAAAATCTTTTGAGAATCAGTACCGCGAGTTCCGCGGGAAGTGACGCCTGTGGAGATCCCTCTGACGGGGCGGCCTTCGGCTGCTAGTCACGGGTCGTAGAAGCAGGAAGCGAGAAGTGGACATTTGTCCATGAATCGCAGAACGGTGTCGTAGGCGTCGTCCGGCAGATTCGCAAGCGACACGCGCACGGACCACGCGGGCGCATGAAAGCCACCGCCGTTCAACAAGACAATGCCCGACGACTCAGCCAGGCGAAAGAGGATGTCGACCGGCTCGTACTGGGCCTGCAGATATTCGACAAACTTGTCCCCGTACCGCCTCCGCGCGAGCGCGACGACATCGACCTCGGTGTAGTACTCGGTCCAGAGAGGAATGTGGGGCATCTCGACCCCAAGCGCCTGGTACAGGCGTGCCATCCGCCTGTGGCAGATAGCGCGTACCTGAGCCTTGTACCGCTGACCGCGGTCGGTCAAGGCGTAGAGCGCGAAGAGCGCCATCTGTACCTGCTGAGGCGCCGACAGCCCCGCAGTGTGGTTGAGCGCGACTTGACGACTGTCGGCCACCATCCGGTCGATGAAGGGAAGCCCGTCGGGCTCGCGCGAAAGGATCCGATACCGCGCGCCGAGGCGAGCACGCGCTTGAGCGGGCAGTCGCTGAAGGCGCTTGTCAAACACGTTTTGGCGGTGCAGAGCGACGACGCCCAGCCGCCAGCCTGTCACGCCGAAGTGCTTTGACAAGGAGTACACGAGCAGCGTGTTTTCGGGGAGTTCCGCGGCGAGCGATCGAAAACCTTCGACGAATGTGCCATACACATCGTCCGTGATCATCATGAGATCGGGGTTGTGTCGGCGGACGATATCCACTAACGTCTCGCGCGTCTCGTGGCTGAGGGCAACGGACGGGGGATTGGATGGATGGACGAGAAACAGTGCCTGCACGGATGGATCCGCGACCTTGCGGAGCTCGTCTGGTGGATACTTCCAAGTGGGTTCGCCCCCTGGATTGCGACCGGTTGCCCGGATTTCGATCACGTCAAACCGGTACCTGTCAAGCGCAGGGATCTCCACGTACGGCGGAAAAGTGGGCACCATCACGGCGACCTTCGCGCCAGGTGACAAGAGCTCGTTCGCCGCGAGCGAATCGAACACGTAACACATCGCGGCCGTCGCGCCCTCCGTGGCAAACAGCTGCAAGTCGGCCGGTTGAACACGGCCTCCGCAGATCTCCTCGCTGAGATAGTGGGCGAGGACGCGCTCCACATACGGCAGCATGCGTTCAGGCGTGGGATAGTTGTCGCCTGTGGCGCCGTCCACAAGTTCGTACAGGAGTTCTTCGCGGTCGAGGCCGCGCTGTGCGGCCGCATCCAGGCACTCGAGGAGCACTTGACAGCCAGGCGTTTCTGCGTAGCGCTGCACGAAATCGTCAAACCGTCGGGCGATCCCGTCTGGATGCGGCATACCGGCGAGATCGCCCTCCTGCCAGACGCGCCTCGCCTCTTCCAGCGCGAACTGGCCAATACACCAAAACGCGTCGCGTGGAGCAGCCGCAATCTAGTTGGGGTTGCCGCGCGCCGCATCGAGCATCGCCCGGGCTCGCTTCTCGTCGTGACGCCGCGCGAGCGCCAGGAGCTCGTTCCGCAACTCGAAAGGGCTCTCGTCTTCGTACGACTTTTCCATCGCGCGGCGAGAAGCTGCGTCGTGCGGAAGGCGAAGCGCCTCCGGCTGACCGTTCGCTCGATTCACCGCCATCCTCCTCGTCCTGTGCTACAGATCTCAGGCCAATCCATTGTTTTCCTCTCCAGGTTTCCCGGCATCACGGCCCGTTATCCGCCGAATGCCCGCCCTCGCCTTCTCGCCACTCACAGACTCTCAAGCGCACCCACGCAAAGTTGGCCAAGTAGAGCAAGATCACCGCCGCCAACATGACGCGAATCCCAAATCCAGCAGACACAGCTCCCCCGATGAGGGGACCGGCAAAGCTGCCGAGGAAGGTGGAACTGGCCGTGAGTCCATAGACGCGCCCTCGCATCTCCTTGGGCGTCATGCGGCCCACGAGCGCGTTCGCGGTGGGCAAGATGCCGCCGATAAACGCCCCAAGCAGGAACCGTCCAAGCATAAACACCCACACGTTCGGCGCGAGGGCCTGCGGAATGTAGCACAGTGCGGCGCCGACCAGCGAGATCGACAACACCTTGCGGTAACCGATCCGGTCGCTTCGCTTGCCGAGAAACGGAGAGAAGATCAGATCCGCGATGCCTGTCACGGCGAAGCATGCACCGGAAAGCGTGCCGATCACGCCGAACAGCTGCGGATCCCGTCCAACGAGCTCCCGGATGTACAGCGGAAGAACCGGTTGTACGCTCATGACCGAGAACTGAGCGGCAAAGAGGACGAAAAACATCACCTGAACGCTGCGGAGGTCTCGCACAGCCTTGAACTGGGCAATGAGCCCCATGCGCCGGCCCATGCCATTCGATTCGCCAGACGATGTTTTCGGCTCTCGAATCATTGTCCAGGTCAAGAGGAACGCAGTGGTGGCGAACGCCGCCGTGAGATAGAACACCATGCGATAGTTATGGTCAAATGCGTCGACGAGCACGCCGCCCAAAAGGGGGCCGACGAGGCTCCCGACCATGGCGAATGTCGAAAGCCATCCCAGTGCGAATCCCAGCCGCTCCTCCGGAATCGTGCTCGCGACGAGCGCGTTGGCAGACGCCGAAAACCCGCTGAACGCCCCCTGCAACATGCGGATGACAAGAAGCTCATACACGTTCCGGGACAATCCCATCAGACTGGTGGCAATGGCAATGGCAAGGGTAGTCCGCATCACCATTAGCTTCTTGCCGCGCTTATCCGCGACGGATCCCCACACGGGGGACATGATGGCCGACATGAGGAAGTTGGCACTTGCCACGGCTCCAGCCCAGAGATCCACGGCGCGCGGGTTGTGGACGCCTAGCTGACTGATGAAAAGCGCCAGAAACGGGTTCATACTCGAAAAGGCCATCATCATGATGGCTTGCACGGCGCACATCGTCCAAAGCGTCCGTTGCCAGGACACTGGGCGTCCACGTCGGTCCCTGGCGCGCTCTGCACCCGATGCTTCCACCGGCACCCCCCACTCAGAGCTGAAGCGCCGAGCCAGGGCTTGGGCTTCGGCGCTCCGCGTCGCGTCGATGTTCGCCTTCCATTGTCGCGCTTTCATCCAATTGTTTCAAGCCTCGACCAGGGCTGACTCGGTACCACGAGCGCCAGGTAGTACTGGATGCTGTCGACGAGCGCCTCCCAGCTCGCCGCGATGACGTTCTCCGATACGCCCACGGTCCGCCAGACGTGATCGCCGTCCGTCGACTCTATCAGCACGCGCACTCTCGCCGCCGTCGCATCCTTTTCGTCCAACACGCGGACCTTGTAGTCCGTGAGATGCATGCGGCGGATCTCGGGACGATAGGGGGCGAGCGCTTTGCGCAGCACCGCGTCAAGCGCATTGACCGGGCCGTTGCCCTCGGACACGGTGTGGACGATCTCCCCGTCCACCTCGAGCTTGATGATGGCCTGAGATGTCGCCTCGCCTTGGCGTTGCACGTCGGTATCCACGCGCACAGCAAGGACTTGAAAAGGCGGTCTGAAATCGTTGAGGGCCCTACGAAACAAAAGTTCCTGCGACGCCTCGGCACCTTCGAACTGATACCCCATGTGCTCCATCTGCTTGATGCGCTCAAGCAAACGCCTGAGCTCGGTCTCGCGTCCCTCCGTGGGAATGCCGAACGCCTGCGCCTGCGCCAAGACGTTCGAGACGCCCGACAACTCGGACAGGAGCACACGGCGCTCGTTGCCGACGACTTCCGGTGGAATGTGCTCATACGTCTCGGGATCTCGCTGGATGGCGCTCACGTGGATGCCGCCCTTATGGGCGAATGCGCTGTGTCCGACGAATGGCTGGTAACTGTGCGCCACGAGATTGCAGACTTCCCCAACAAACCGGGCCACCGGCGTCAACAGCCGCAGGTGATCGCGGGAAGGCAGGCACGGATACCCGAGCTTCAGCTCAAGGTTCGGAATCACGGAGGCCAAATTGGCATTCCCGCAGCGTTCCCCGATGCCGTTGATGGTTCCGTGCACCATCCGGGCACCCGCCTGAACTGCGGCGAGGCTGTTGGCCACCGCTAGTTCGCAGTCGTTATGCGTGTGAATGCCGACTTGAACTGGCACTTCCTGAATGACTTGGGCCACCACCTCGTGGATCTCATGCGGCATGCTCCCGCCGTTGGTGTCGCAAAGCGCCACCCAGTCCACGCCGGCCTCCCACGCCGCCCGAACCGTCGCGAGCGCATACGCTCGGTTTCGCTTGAATCCGTCGAAAAAGTGCTCCGCGTCGAAGATGACCTCGCGGCCGTGCTGTTTCAAGTAACGCACGGTATCCCGGATCATCGCGAGGTTTTCGTCGAGATCGATGCGGAGGGCCTCCGTGACGTGAAAATCCCAGGCCTTCCCGACGATCGCGACGACGGGCGTCGAAGCGTTTAGCACGGCCCGCACACCCGCGTCATCCTCGACGCGGACGCCGGGACGGCGTGTCGAGCCAAATGCCGTGAGCTTCGCGTGCTTGAGGTGAAGCGACTTCGCGGCTCGGAAAAACTCCTCATCCTTCGGATTTGCTCCCGGAAAACCGCCTTCGATGTAGGCGACGCCGAGATCATCCAACTTTTCTGCAATCTTGAGTTTGTCGGCGACCGTCAGGCTGACGCCCTCGCCCTGGGTACCGTCGCGCAGCGTGGTATCAAGCAAATACACGTAGTTCATTCGTTCATCTCCTCGCCACTCCGTGAAATCTCTATCTAAGACCCATCGAAGGGATGCTATGTTTCAATATGAACGGAATCTTAGGAAATGTCCAGACCGACTCGAACGTAAAATGTACCCCTGGTGAACACAAAAGATCCCGGCTACGCAAGCGCGATGGCGAGACCCGTAGCTGCTGCCAGGCCACACATGACCGGTAGAAAATTGCGCCGCGTCAAGAGTTCGGGGTCGCAACCGGTGACGCCGGCGATATCCAACACGCCCCACGGCACTAATGTTCCTCCTCCGCTCCACACGGAGCCCATCTGTCCCAGCGCTGCAAGCATCGCGACGTTCGCGCCGATGGGCTGACCGAGCGCCTGGGCGAGCGTACCCACGAGCACGAGTCCAGAAAACCCAGACCCATCGAGGCCTGCAATCACGCCGACCAGCACAATCATGATGGCCACAGGAGCGACGGACAGAGGTACGTGGTGGATGAGGGCACGTCCGAGATCGAAGAGAAACCCAGGTGCTCCAGGCCCGAGGATCTCGGGTGACACCTCTGGCGATCCCATGAGAAAAAATCCTGAAATTGGAATGACGGGTGCAAAGACCCGTACGGAGAATGTGAAGCCGTCCTGCAAACACGACATCACGTGGAACGCGGCCGCACCGTTCTGCGATTCATGGACAAATGTCCACTTCTCGCTTCCTGCTTCTACGACCCGTGACTAGCAGCCGAAGGCCGCCCCGCCAGAGGGATCTCCACAGGCGTCACTTCCCGCGGAACTCGCGGTACTGATTCTCAAAAGATTTTTCGCTGCGTTGATGTCGCGGTCATGCCGCGTGCTGCACGCCGGGCACGTCCACTCCCGCACCGACAATGGCAGCTCGCTTATCACGTACCCGCACGCCGAGCACGTCTTGCTGCTCGCGTAAAACCGTGGTGCCACGATGAGTTCCGAGCCATACCACGCACACTTGTACGTCAACATTCGCCGAAACTCGCCAAAACCCACGTCCGAAATGGCTCGCGCCAACGCTCGATTCTGCACCATGCCTCGCACATGCAGGTCTTCCATGGCGATTGCTCGCTTGGTTTTCGCGAGCTCCGTCGTCACTTTGTGCAAAAAGTCCTGCCGTATGTTGCGGATCTTCCGGTGCAGCCGGGCAAGCGCCAGCGCCGACTTCCGCCGATTTCGCGAGCCTGGTTTCTTTCGGCTATGCCGCTTCGATAACCGCCTTAAGCGGCGAAGGTATCGGGCGAGCGGCTTTGGCGCCTCGATTTTCGTCCCGTCAGACAACGTCAAAAACCACGAGACCCCCAGATCCACATCCACCGGCTCGCCCGAAGGTGGAACAGGGTCCGGAATCTCCGTTTCTGCCGACAAACTCACATACCATCGGTCCGCCTCCCGCTTGACCGTCGCCGACAGGATTCGGCCTTCGACATGCGGTTTTTCTTTCAGCCGAATCCGCCCGAGCCGAGGCAGTTGTATGGCGTTGTCCAAGACGCGAATCGAACCCGTCAGGCGAAATGAATCGTCGCGCCCTTTTTTCTTGAAGCGAGGGAATCCGACCCTGCGTCCCTCCTTCAACCCGCGAAAAAAGTGTTGAAACGCGCGATCCAAGTCCCGCAGCGCTTCCTGCGGGGCGCATTTGGAGACCTCGTACATCCACGGGAAGTCGGTTTTCTTCAGGCGGTTGAGTTCCCGATGCTGTTCGATGGCGTTCGTGCTTTGCCCCGTCTCTTCATAGAGCGCGATGCGTCTGGCAAGCCCCCAATTGTACGCAAATCGGGCCGCACCTGCGTGCTTGGCAAGCAGGCTCCGTTGCATCCGATTCGGCGCCAACTCATACCGATACGCCCGATGAATCTTCACGTTTGAAAACCTCCAAAGCGCGCTTGGCGCGGTGACGAGCGGAACGTCGCCCGTACAACCGCGCGCAAAACGACGTGAGGACTTCGATCATGTCTTGCACCAAGTCGTCCTTGACCTCACCTGGCTCCACGACGAGGATTCGTCGGCCTTGAGCCGCCAAAGCCGCCTCGACGTATTCAAACCCGAACCGCATGAGCCGATCCCGATGCTCCACCACAATCGTATGCGCATCTGGATTGGACAGTAGTTTCATGAGCTTCGGTCGATGTCCCGTTGAGCCCGAGCCGATTTCCGTGACCGCCTTGACCACGACAAGCCTCTGTTCCGTTGCAAATTCCATGAGTCGTGCGATTTGGCGATCCAAATCGGCTTTTTGATCGGCGCTTGACACGCGGGCATACAAGGCCACGGCATTCTCCGTGGAAGACTCGGGTTCGTGAACAAGGATGGTGCCCGAAGGAGTTTGCTCAAAAGGCACGGGCATCCGGCCTTCTTTTACCCAACGCCAGGCGGTCTTGTACGTGATTCCATTCTTTCTTGCCCAATCACTTATTTTCATAGAAATAAAATACATCAAATGTACATGATTGTCCATCATTCAATGAGCAGTTCTCGGCCCCTCGGCGCATGGCCATGCCGAGGACGACCAACGCGACGACAGCCAGATACAGCCAGTGCGAGGCGGTCAGTGCCATCGTGAAACCTCCAACCTGATGCGTGTTGGAGCATTGTATGGCACCAGCCCATGAACGGTCACCGCTTCGCGCTTGCGGTATAATCGTGTTTGGCACTCGGATACCAATTGCGAGAGGGAGGCTGCACCGCAATGGTCGCACAACACGCGCAGGACACCGTCACCCTGAACAACGGAGTCAAGATGCCGTGGCTCGGGCTTGGCGTCTACAAGGCGCAGGCAGGTGCCGAAGTCGAACAGGCCATCCGCTTCGCGTTCGAAGCCGGCTACCGCCATATCGACACCGCGGCTTTTTACGCCAATGAGGAGAGCGTTGGGAAAGCTGTCCGTGAATCAGGACTACCCCGCAGTGAGGTCTTTGTCACGACCAAGGTTTGGAATACCGATCAAGGTTACGACCAGACGCTTCGTGCATTCGAAGCAAGCCTCAAGCGCCTCGGCTTCGACTACGTGGATCTGTATCTGGTCCACTGGCCGGTGAGCGGGAAGTATCGCGAGACCTGGCGTGCACTCGAGCGCATCTACGACGAGAAACTTGCCAGAGCCATCGGGGTAAGCAATTTTCAAATTCATCATCTCGAGGATATCCTCGCGCACGGCAACGTCGTCCCGGCGGTCAACCAGGTGGAATATCACCCTCTGTTGACCCAGGAACCCCTGAGGCAGTTCTGCCGGAAGCATCACATTCAACTGGAAGCGTGGAGTCCCATTATGCGAGGGAATCTCGATCTCCCGGTCCTGCAAGAGCTGGCACAGAAGTACCACAAGACGCCCGCCCAAATTGTGCTTCGCTGGGATCTGCAGAACGAGGTGGTGACCATCCCCAAATCGGTTCGCAGAGAGCGCATCTTCGAAAACGCGGACCTGTTCGACTTCTCGCTGTCCGATGAAGACATGCGACGCATCAGCGCGCTCAACCAGAACCATCGCTTCGGACCCGATCCCGACACCTTTTAAGGCAGAAAGCGCCCAAATGGGGCGCTTTCTCTTTTACGAACACTCCTTGTACATCAGTGTACGACCTCATAGCCAGCTTGCTTCCACGCAGCCGTCCCGCCTTCGATGTACGCGACGTTCGTGAAACCCATGAGTTTCAGCACGTACGCCGCCAGAGCCGCTTGTCCACCGGCTCCACAGGTCGTGATGATGGGCCGATTGCGATCCGCGAGGCGCTCATCGCGCAGTTCCTTCGGAAGCTCCAGATCAGCGCGAATCGGAAGCATCCCGAGCGAGATGTTGACGCTCGACGGGATGAGCCCGCAAGCGCCGGCGTCCGCCGCATCCTGCACGTCGATGACGAGGGTGTTCGGGTCTTCTTCCAGCCGCTTCTTCGCCTCCGCGGCGGTCAGCCCTGGCACGTTCTCCTTGGCTTTTTGCACCATCTGCCGAAAGGTCAATGCCACGAAAATTCGCCCTCCTCCAAAGAGATCCTTGCTTGACCATTATACGCCTCCGATCCGGGCATCCGTCCACCCAATGTCGCGCCCGCGTACATACAGTGAACCATCGAACGACAAGGAGGTGCTGAGACGATGTACGGTGTCTTCGGTGGTTACACCCGCTGGGCTGTCGTGTTTCTCATCATCTTCGTGCTGTTCATCCTCCTCGTTCCGTACGGCGCCTATACGAATTGAGACCCATCCGGAGCCGCGCGCAAGCGTGGCTCCATTTTTTAAGAGACGACAGCGCCGTCGAGTCTCCTCGGCTCCTCTCTTCTCTCGATTCGTGTATCATCAGAGCGAGAGGAGAGAGTGCATTTGGGTGGAATTGTGATTCTAGGGGCGGGATACGGTGGCCTCGCCGTAGCGCTGGAACTGGATCGGCATGGCATTCCGTTTACACTTGTAAATCGCGAGCCGTACCACACGTTCAAGACGCTTCTACACGAAGTCGCTGGGGCGCGACATGACCCGCATACGTATGCGCTATCGCTGGAAGACCTGTTTCATCGAAAGACGAGCGAGATCGTCATCGCTGAAGTCAAGAACCTGCGGCTTTCGGACAAGCTCGTCGAAACCGACGGCGCCACGCTGGCATACGACACGCTGATTGTGGCGCTCGGGAGCCGCACGGCCACCTTCGGACTTCCGGGCGTGGCGGAGCACACGTTCCGGCTGGATTCGTTGCTCGCCGCGATGGAACTCCATCACCATGTGGAACGAGAACTCGAGCGGTGCCAACAAACGGGGGACCCCATCCACCTCAGGGTGCTCGTGGCAGGCGGCGGCCTGACAGGGGTCGAACTCATTGGCGAATGGGCGGACTGGTTGCCGAAGCGCGTGCGCGAGCTCGGACTGCCCGTTTCGGACCTACGCCTAGGTTTGATCCACGCGCACGCCGAGATTCTTCCCGACGTGGACCACCAACTCCGAGCTGTGGCTCAGACGAAGCTCGTTGAACGCGGCGTGGAATTGATTCTCAACGAGCGCGTGGCCGGAGCCGAACCGCAGGCGTATCGGCTCGCGTCGGGCCGAAAGCTCGAAGCCGGCACGCTCGTCTGGACGGGCGGCGTCGAAGCACCCGCCCTGTTGAAGGAAGCGGGGCTTCCGGTGGACGCGCGAAACCGAGTGGACGTGAACGAGTTCCTGATGGCCAGGGGTTTGGCCGACGTGTACGTCATTGGGGATTGCGCGCGCTTCACCGACGCTCGCGGCAACGTCCTGCCGCCCACCGGGCAGGTGGCTGAACAGATGGGCCATCACCTCGGTGCGAATCTCGTGCGAAGAGCACAGGGGCGCCCTCCGTTGCCATTTGTCTACCACGATCACGGCATGGTGGCTTCGCTTGGACCCAGGTACGGCGTGGCTGAGATCGGCAAGCATCACGCGACCGGCGCCACCGCGCTCGTGCTCAAGGACGGATCGAAGATGAAATATTTAATGCATTTAGGAGGTCCTGTAATCCTCTTCAAGCGCTATCGACAATGGCTGGAGATATGACAACACAAGCAAGGCCGCGGCTTCTGACCGCGGCCCATTTTGGTTCGACATTTCCCGAGAAATTGCGCCTTCAGTCTGAGGAGCCTTGCGACTGAAGAGCCTTGCCCATTCCGGACAAAAAGCGCAGAAGGAACCTCAGCGCATACGATACATTCGGATCCTTCAGCAGCGCAAGCAGTTCGAACACGCCGAGCGGCTTCCCGTCAGCGGATGTCGCCTCTTTTGCGTCCGCGAGCCCACCTGCGACAGCGTCCACGAGCCTGGCTAGCAGACTTGGATCAAATTTCCCGAGCGCCTGAGCCAAGCCGATGGCGTTCTGCAGCGCAGAGGAGTACTCATCGCGAGCCAGCAGATCCACGACGTGCGCCAGAATCCGGTCTCCGCGTTCAAGAAGCGCAGTGAGCATCGGCAGAAGCCCTTTCTCCTCGGCCAGCGCCACGAGTCGAATCAAACGCTCCGCCGCCTGCTCCTCGTGCACCACCTCGTCCGCCAGGCGCTCGAGGACGCGTTGGCGCCGCTCCTCGAGCGTCTCCTCCCGGCGCTGAATGACCTGAATCGGTTCCGCCACGGCTCAACCCTCCTTCACGAGGGCGCGATCCGTCACCAACGGCACATAGTCTTTGCGCGCCCACTTTTGCTCGACATTCACACCGGGCTGTGGGTTCGGCTTGCCCAAGCGGAAGTTCCCGCGCTTGATGGGCGGTTCACCGCACGATTGGATGACCTCCATGCGCACGCGCATCTCCTTATAGGCAGGCGTATAGGTGGCGGTGTCGTGATCGCTCGATGTCAGGCGGTTCACCGCCTCCTCGTCCGCATGGGACAAGAGCGGGACGTACACGTGTTTTCCGGACACGCGATCCGTCACGGCCACGCGCACCTTGATGCTGCCGTACGGGGAGACAAGGCGCACCAGCGCACCGTCCTGCACGCCGCGCTCCTTTGCGAGCTCCGGCGAAATTTCGACGAAGGTCTCCGGCACCTTCTCGTGGATCCCGGGCACGCGGCTCGTCATATTGCCCTCGTGGAAGTGCTCGAGCAACCGCCCATTGTTCAATTCGAGATCGTATTCCTCGCCGACTTCGATGGGCGGTGTCCAGTCGACAGGATACAGCCGGGCCTTTTTGTCTGGGAATGCGAAGCCGTCCGTGTACAAAAGCGGCGTATCGGTGCCGTCCGGAAGCACGGGCCACTGCAGACTCCGATAGCCTTCGAGGCGGTCATACGACGCCCCGCGGAACAAATCGGCCGCGCTCGCCATTTCCTCAAAAATCTCCCGCGGAGATGTGTAGTTCCAGTTGGCGCCAAACCGGTTGGCGACCATCTGAATGATCTCCCAATCCGGCTTGGAATCGCCGAGCGGATCCAGGACCTTGTACAGGCGCTGGATGCGGCGCTCGGTGTTCGTGAAGGTTCCCTCCTTCTCCAAGCTCGGGCAGGCCGGAAGGACCACATCGGCAAACTGCGCGGTTTTGGAAAGGAAGACGTCCTGAACCACGAAGAACTCGAGTTTCCGAAAGGCGTCCTCCACATAGTTGGCGTTGGAGTCGACCACGGCCATGTCTTCGCCGCACAAATACATCGCCTTGAGCTTGCCTTCGTGAATGGCGTCCACCATCTGGTGGTTGTTGAGACCTGGCGTGGTCGGCAGTTCGACGCCCCATAGTTTCTCCCACTTCCGCCGCTGCTCTTCGTTGTCCACTCGCTCGTACCCAGGCAGGAACGGAGGCGCACAGCCCATGTCGCCCGCTCCCTGCACGTTGTTGTGACCGCGCAGCGGATACGCGCCGGTGCCAGGACGCGCCACGTTTCCCGTTACCAAGAGCAAGTTGCAGATGGCGGTCGACGTGTCGCTGCCGCCGCGGTGCTGCGTCACGCCCATGGCCCAGCAGACGGCGACGCGCTCTGCCTCCATGATCATCTCAGCCACGCGAATGAGTTCCTCTTTGCGAAGGCCGCAGACCTCGCTCGCGTAATCTAACGTGAACTTCTCAAGTGACCGGACGTACTCGTCGAAGCCATTCACCCGATCCCGCAAGAACGCCTCGTCGTGCCGGCCCTGGTCGATGATGTACTTCGTCACCGCGGACAGCCACACCAAGTCCGTGCCTTGGCGCGGCTGAATGAAGAGGTCGGCGCGTGTGGCCATGATGTTGCGCCGCACGTCGGCCACGATGTGCTTCTGGCCGCGCTTCTTCTGCGCACGGCGGAGGCGCGTCGACAACACAGGATGCGCCTCGGCAGGGTTCGCACCGACGATCAGGACGAGATCGGCCAACTCGAGGTCCTTGATGGACCCGGTGTCGCCGCCGAGCCCCATGGTCCGCCGCAGCGCTTCGGTCGCAGGCGACTGACAGTAGCGCGAGCAGTTGTCGATGTTGTTCGTGTGCATGACGGCGCGCGCGAGCTTCTGCATCAAGTAGTTTTCTTCGTTGGTCGTCTTGGACGACGAGATGAACGCCACCGCGTCGTACCCGTACTTCGCCTGGATCTCCTTGATGCGCCGTTCGATCACGTCGAGCGCCTCGTCCCAGGTCACTTCCACGAACCGATCGCCCTTGCGCACCAACGGCTTGGTCAAGCGATCCGGGCTGTTCACGAAGTCCCAGCCGAACTTCCCCTTGACGCACGTGGAGATCTGGTTGACCGGCGCCTCCATCTGCGGCTCGACCTTCAAAATATGCCGATCCTTCGTCCATACGTCGAACGCGCAGCCCACGCCGCAATACGTGCAGACCGTCTTCGTCTTCCGAATGCGCGCCTCGCGCATCTCGTGCTCTATCTCGGAGACGACGAAGATGGACGAGTAACCGGGTTCGACCTTTTTGGTGATGTCGATCATCTTCTCGAGAGTGGGCTTTTCAATGCCCGTGAGGAAACCCGCTTTCCCCAAGCATGGATTTTCCATGAGCGCGTTGGTCGGACAGACGGTCACGCAGTGGCCACATGACACACACGACGACTCGTTGATGGGCACGTCGTTGTCCCAGATGACCCGCGGCACCTCGCGGTCCCACGCGATGGAGAGAACCTCGCTCACCTGCAGGTTTTGACACGCCTCGACGCAGCGGCCGCAAAGGATGCACTGCTGCGGATCGTACCGATAGAACGGGTTCGACATGTCGACCTCGTACGGCTTGGGCGTGAACGGGTACGCCTGATGTTCCACGCCCATCTGCATCACCGTGTTGTGCAGCACGCAGTTGCCGTTGTTGTTGTCGCACACGGTGCAATACAGTTCGTGGTTCTTCAAAATGCGATCCATCGCCTCTTTGCGGGCGTACCGCGCGGCGACGGATTTGGTTCGAACCACCATTCCGTCCTCGACAGGTGTCGAACAAGCGCGCATCAGCTTGCCGTTAATCTCGACAATACAGGTGTCGCACGTCTCAATGGGGCCGAGGGCCGGATGATAACAGACATGCGGATGTTCCTGCCCCGTGGACAGGATGGCGTCGAGCACAGACGCGCCTTGTTCCACCGTGACTTCCTTGCCGTCGATCTCGACTTGCACGGTCCGCGCCTCGACCTGTGCTTCGGTCCTGATATCGATCATGCCGATATCCCCTTTCTCTTTCAGTTTGCGCGAGAGGAGACAGACGGCCGCGTAGACGGGCCGCGCCCCACGGCAAGGGCGCGGTCATGGCGGGCGGGCGACGGAACGAGCGAATCAAGCCTCGCGCCGAGACTTCGTCAGGTAGACGAGGTAATACGCAAGCGCGGTGAAAATCCAGCCGCCGATGGCGTTGCCGATGAACGCACCGCACCATTCCTCGATGATTTTGCCCCACGAGTAGTCGGCGCCGACCCACAGACCTGCCGGGAGCACGAACATGTTGGCCACGACGTGCTGGAAGCCAATGGCCACAAACGCCATGATGGGGAACCAGATGGCGAAGATCTTGCCCACGATGTCCTTGGCACCATACGCCATCCAGACCGCGAGGCAGACCAACCAGTTACACCCAATGGCTGAGAGAATGGTCGGCCCAAACGCGAGCTTCGCTTTGGCCGTCGCGATGGCAATCACCGTCGCCTTGAACGGATCCGCCGTGAGCAGGTGCGCGCCGACGCCAAACGCGCCCGCGACGAACAGCGAACCGAGGAGATTGCCCACGAGCACCCAGAACCAGTTGTACACGAGACCGCCGATGCTCGCGCGCCCCGCGTGCACGGCAATGGGCACCGTCATCATGTTGCCGGTCAAAAGTTCGCCACCCGCGATGACTACCAGCATGAGGCCGACAGGAAATACCGCGCCGCCTATCAGACTCTTGATGGACGCCAGGCTGTCCGGCAGGCTGGCCGTCACCCGGATGTCGACGAGGAACCCCAGTGCGATGAACGCGCCCGCCAGAATGCCGAGAATGAGCAGCTTCCACCATGCTTCCTTCGACTTCTTTTCCCCGACCTCCACTGCCAGTTGCGCAATTTCCGCTGGACTCAAGAACCCGTTGCTCATTCGACTCTCACCCTTTTCTCCTCAGCGCTCTTCTCGTTCACATCGTGCCCAACCTTACCTTGTGCAGCGCGGCGAGCTTCATACCTAAAACGAAAACCATCATGACCTATCCGCTGCGCGCACAAAAAAAGACACAAATTGCCGCCTGTTGCGGTCAACTTGTGCCGATGTGTTCGCCTGCAGAACCTACAGGCCAACCATTCAAGCGCCGAGCCAATGGTTTCGTAGCGCGCCCACTCACGCGAATGCACCCGCCACGGACTTACATTATAGCACGTTCGAAGTGAATCCGAATACAACTCATTCTGCGGATTCTTGCGCTTGATTCGCCTGTTTGCCGCAGATGAATCCGTCCGGAAGGGGCTCTTTTGGAATGGGGCGCTCAAAAATGAAGACCGAAACCCCCATGTCCTCCTCCACCTTGAAGTCGGAAAACAGGTATAGAAACTTCGAGCCCGCCACCTCTTCCAGACCCTCCGGGACCTTCCGCTTGTACAGCTCCTGAATCATGCTCGTCCGCGCCAAGCGCACCATCTCGGCCCCTTCGGGCGTTCGGCTGATGAACTTTTCCGTCGGCGTCAGATTACCTTGCAGCACGGAGATGGCCATGTTATCGACGAACACCGTGTGGATCCGCTCCGGTCCCTTGCCGAAGCACTCCTTTCGCACCCTGCGAACGATCTCGTTAAACGCCTGTTCGCGACTTTTCGGCATTCCCCATCGCCCCCGGCCGTCTCGCTCCTCTGACTCTATTGTAGCCGCTTCTCTTACGTCAGCCAAATGTGGCGTTCGCGCGAGATTTCGTCTACAGTGGCGTCAGGAGGCGATTCCATGAGCATCGTCTTTGCAGCCATTGCACCACACGGCCTGCCTGTTCTCCCTGAACTGGCCGGCGAGAGCCCGGATCTCATGGCCAAAACGCGCGCAAGTCTCGTGGAACTCGGTCGCACCGCCCAGACTGCCGATCCCGACGCGTTCATCGTCATCACCCCGCACGGCATCCGCGCGGAGGGCCAGTTCACCCTTACTGCAAGCGCCTACATGGAAGGCGAGTTGAGCGAGCAGACCGCGGCGCTGATGGTGCGTGTGCACCGCCTCGACAAGGGCAACCGCGTTCACATGCGCCGCGCCGTGGATCGCGAACTCGCGCGCGAGATCGCAAAGTTCGCGTCACCCCACCTGCCCATCGCGGTCCTCAACTTCGCCACCGCGGAAGGTCCTCTGTCCACGCTCCCGCTCGACTGGGGAACGATGATCCCGCTTTTCTTCGTGCCAGATCGCCCTGTGGTCGTGATTCAGACGGCGCCATCCCGCCCGTTTGAGGAACACGTCCGCCTGGGCCAGGCGATCCGAGCCGCGTGCGATGCGCTCCGTCGCCGGGCCGCCCTGATTGCGAGCTGCGATTGGGCGCACGCGCATGCAGAAGACGGGCCGTACGGCTACCACGAAGACGCCGCGAGGCTCGACGAGGAAGTGGTGCGAGTCATCGCGGCAGGAGAATTGGAACGCCTAGCAGACTTTCCAGGCGAGATGATTCAACACGCTCGGCCGGACGGCCTGTGGCAAGCCCTGGTCCTCGCGGGTGCCGTGCCCAAGGGCGAGCGGCACCCGCGCGTGTTGTCCTACGAGCGGCCGACCTATTTCGGCATGCTGTGCGCGCAGTTGGTGTGACGGCGAGCGATGCCCGAGCGTGCGAACGGTTACGGCGCACCGATGACGGGTTCGCGCAAGTGGGGCGATACGACGACGGTGTCGAGTACGCTCGACACCTGCCCGGCGTCAGCGGTTACGAGCCGATACGTGCCGGGATGCCCCAGCAGGAAACGACGATGAAGCCCATCCGCCGCACCAGGGATGGGTTGAAACGCCAGGTGATCGAGGTCCGCGGTGCGCATCTGGCACCTGTCGGCCCCTATCCCCTCGACGTCGAGCTCCCAGCCAAGCGGCACGGACAGCACGAGCGCGCCGCGGTTGGCACGCATCGTGCGGCCCGTGTCCCGGCCGTCCGTGTACGCGTCGGGAGAGACAGGCGCCGTCACGCCGCGCCCGTCCGTCGCCTCCAGCGGCGAAGACGCGCGAGGTCCTGCCACGGGCTGCAGATCGACCGTCACCACGTGATGTGCCTCGTCCAGGTGAACGGCGTGCATCATCGGCCCGTACACCGCCTGCCGCGTCGCAGCGAGGGCGGGGTTCGTGCTCGGATGGGACCATCCGAAGAACGCGATAGAAAGCAGAAGAGCGGGCCCCATGGGTCATCGCCTCCATCGAATTTCGATGACCCTAGCTTGCCCGCTATTCCCCCATTTCATCCATTTTTTGATCACAAGCCGCTGATTTGCGCCGCCCCGCTTCGGGACGCCTCGCGCAGGGCTTCGTCGACGCTGGATCCTGCAAACTGGCTGCGATACAACTCGGCGTAGAAGCCACCTTTCTGCACGAGTTCGCGGTGCGTGCCCTGTTCGATGACGCGCCCTCGGTTCATGACGAGGATCTGATCGGCGTTTTGAATGGTGGACAGCCGGTGCGCGATGACGAAACTCGTCCTGCCTTCCATCAATCGCTGCATCGCCTCTTGAATCAGAAGCTCGGTACGCGTGTCCACGCTCGAAGTGGCCTCGTCGAGAATGAGAATGGCGGGATCGGCCAAAATGGCGCGGGCGATGGTGATGAGCTGCTTCTGTCCCTGAGACAGGTTCGATGCCTCTTCATTAATGACGGTGTCATAGCCGTCCGGCAGGGTTCGAATGAAGTGATCCGCCCGCGCGGCGCGCGCGGCGCGCAGGATTTCCTCTTCGCTTGCCCCCGGTCGTCCGTATGCGATGTTCTCTCGTATCGTGCCATGGAACAGCCACGTGTCCTGGAGCACCATGCCAAAGAGGCTGCGGAGATCCGCGCGCGTCATGTCGCGGATATCGATGCCATCGATGGTGATGGAACCCTCGCGCACGTCGTAGAACCGCATCAGCAGATTCACGAGCGTCGTCTTGCCAGCCCCGGTCGGGCCGACGATGGCCACGGTCTGGCCTGCGGCGACCTCGAGGTTCAGATCCTCGATGAGCGGCTGATCGTCCCTGTAGCGGAAGGAGACGTGGTGAAACGCCACGGCGCCGCGCGGCTCACGGAGGCACACAGGGTCCGCGGGATCCGGCGCCTCCTCCGGCTCATCCAACAGCTCGAAGATCCGCTCCGCAGACGCGATGGTCGACTGGATGACGTTCGAGATGCTGGACAGCTGGGTGATGGGCTGGGAGAACTGGCGAGCGTACAGGATGAACGCCTGAATGTCCCCAATGCTGATGGCGCCGCGCGCCACAAACAGCCCGCCAATCACGCTGACAAGCACGTACCCCAGGTTGCCAATAAAGTTGTTAAGCGGGAAGATGAGACCCGAGACGAACTGCGCCCTCCATCCGGATTCGTACAGCGCCTCGTTATGCCGATCGAACGTCTCCAGCGCCCGCCGCTCCATGTTGAACGCGCGCACGATGGCGTGTCCGGTGTACATCTCTTCGATGTGGCCGTTCAAGAGCCCCAACGCCCGCTGCTGGCCCACGAAAAACCCCTGGGATCGCTTCGTGACAAACCGCGTCACGTAAAACGACAGCGGCAACGTGAGAAACATCACGAGTGTCATCAGCGGGCTGATGGACAACATCACCGCGATCACGCCGACAAACGTCACGATGCTCGATACGAACTGGAGCAACGCCTGCTGCAGGGTGTTGCCGATGTTGTCGAAGTCGTTCACAAACCGGCTCATGACATCGCCGATGGGCCGGCCGTCGAAGAACGAAAGCGGCAAACGCTCGAGCTTCGCGTACACGTCCCGCCGGAGCGCGTACACAGTCTTCTGAGCCACGCCAGCCATCATGTACTGCTGCAGGTAATTGAACAGGCTCGACAGGACGTAGAGACCTGTCAGTTCCTCCAGCACGCGCACAATGTCCGTCCAATTGAATGCAGGACCGGGCAAATGCATCCACTTGTGCCGCAGGCCTGCGACGAGATCGTTCGTGATGCCCTTCATGACGTCCGGGCCGAGGATGGAAAAGAGCGTCCCGAGCACGGTCATCACGAACACCAGCCCGATGCGCCATGCGTGCGGCCGAAAGTACCGCATGAGCCGGCGCGCAGTGCCGCCGAAATCCTTCGGCTTCTGCACGGGCATTCCCGGTCTCATGCCGCCGTGGCGCATCGGCATGGGCGGACGCATGGCCGGCATCTCCCGCCGATCCTGACTCATGCCGTGACCTCCTCTCCGAGCTGCGACCGGACAATCTCCCGGTACACCTGACAGTTGGCGAGTAACTCCTCATGTGTGCCGATCCCGGCCACGCGTCCCTCGTCCAGCACAACGATTTGGTTCGCATCGCGAATCGTGTTGACGCGCTGCGCGACAATGATGACCGTCGCCGCGCTCACGGCCTCGCGAAGCGCCTGGCGGAGGCGCGCGTCGGTCCGAAAGTCGAGCGCCGAGAAGCTGTCGTCGAAGATGTAAATGGGTGCTCGGCGCACAAGTGCCCGGGCGATGCAAAGGCGCTGCTTCTGACCGCCCGAAAGATTCCTCCCGCCCTGCTCCACCACCGCGTCGAAGCCGTTTGGCATCTGCTCGATGAACTCGAGCGCCTGCGCGATGCGGGCCGCTTCGCGCACCTCTTCGTCCGTCGCGTCCTCGCGGCCCACCCGGATGTTGTCCGCGATGGTGCCGCTAAACAGGACGGATTTCTGTGGCACATAGCCAATCTGCGCGCGCAGCGCCTCCTGGTCCCACGCGCGCACGTCGATCCCGCCCACGAGCACGCACCCGGACTCCACGTCGTAGAAGCGAGGGATGAGGCTCACGAGCGTCGACTTGCCCGATCCCGTCCCGCCGATGATGGCCGTCACCTCACCCGGCCTTGCGACGAACGAAATGTCCGACAGCGCAGGCGCCTCCGCGCCGGGATACCGGAACGTCACGCCCCGAAACTCGACCAGCCCTGCGGCCTGAGGTTCCGACCTTGGCGATTCCGGATTGCGAATGCGCGTCTCGCTCGACAGGACCTCCCAGATGCGGTTGGCAGACGCATTTGCGCGCGGGATCATGAAGAACATCATGGACACCATCATGATGGCGAACAACAGCTGCGTCACATACTGGATGAACGCCATCAGCGAGCCAATTTCCATCTTTCCGCTCGCCACGCGCACACCGCCAAACCAGAGGATGGCGATCACGGCCAGGTTGATGACGAGCATAAGCGCCGGCGACAAGGCAGCCATGATCTTTTGCACGCGCGTGGTTGTGCCCGTGAGATCGGCGTTGGCGCGATCGAACCGCGCCGCCTCGCGCGCAACCTGGTTGAACGACCGGATGACGCGAATACCGGTCAGGTTCTCGCGCAACACGCGATTCAGCACATCAATCTTTCCCTGCATGAGGCGGAACAGCCGGCTCGCCCGTCCAAACACGAGCACAATGACGCCCGCGAGCACTGGGAGCATCATCCAGACCACGACGGAGAGCCTGGCATCCGTGTAGACAGCCATGAGCACGCCGCCGATGCAGTTGAGCGGCGCCATGATCATCATGCGCAGCATCATGTTGACGAGCTGCTGCACTTGGGTGATGTCGTTCGTCGTCCGGGTGATGAGCGACGCCGTCGAAAACCGGTCGATCTCCTCCAGTGAAAACGTCTGCACGTGCGCAAACAGGTCCCGCCGGAGGTGCTTGCCGAAGCTCGCCGCCGTCTGCGAGGACAGGTAGCTCGCCGTGATGGAGAAGCCCACCGCGACGATGGAGACCCCGAGCATGAACCCGCCCATGCGGACGATGTACGCCAGGTTGCCTTTCAAGACACCGTTGTCGACAATTTCGGACATGAGCGTCGGCAAATACAGGTTTCCGAGCACCTGCAGGAAGATAAACGTCACGATGAGAACAATGCGCAGCCGGTACGGCCGCAGATAGGGAAACAGCTTGCGCAAGCCACCCACCCCCATGTGCGCCAGCGACAGGCGCCAGCAAACGCCGCATGGTATGATACTTGTGAAGCCTTGAAATCGCGTTGAAACCGCCATCAACGCCGCGAAGGAGTGACCTCATGGAAGCGCCGAAGGCAAAAGCGATTCCGAAAGTGCTCGAAATTCACGGAGACCGCCGAATGGACCCGTATTATTGGCTTCGTGAACGCGACAATCCCGATGTGATCCAGTATCTCGAAGACGAGAATACATACTACCGGTGGTTCATGGAGCGCATCCAGCCGCTCACCGACGAGCTGTACGACGACATGGTGGCCCGCATTCCCGACGCGGAAGAGCGCGTTCCCGTCCAGGGAGACCAATACTTCTACTACACGCGCATGGAAAAGTCCTTGCAATATCCCATTCACGCTCGCAAGCGGGCGGCCTCGCGCGAGGCCCTGGCCGCTGCCGAGGAGGAGATTGTCCTCAATTTGAACGACCTCGCCGGCGACGGTTACCTGAGTGTGACCGTGCTCGCCACGAGCCCGGACGAGAAGCGGCTCGCGTACCTGGAAAACCGGGACGGGACGGATCGGTACACGCTTCTCGTGAAGGATCTCACCACGGGTGAAATGTTGCCGGATCGCATCGAGGGCGTATTCATCGACGGCAGCGTCGCCTGGAGCGCGGATGGCCAGTACCTGTTCTACATCACGGTCGACGAGGCGCAGCGACCGTACCGCCTGTACCGGCATCGGCTTGGCGATCCGGTCGAGCACGACGCGCTCTTGTACCAGGAGGACAACGAGACCTGCATCCTCACGCTCGCGAAGTCGCAGAGCGGCAGGTATTTGTTCCTCACCTCCTCCACGAAGACCTCGACGGAGGTCCGTTACCTGCCGGCGGACGATCCGCTCAGCGAGTGGACCGTGTTTCGCCCGCGCCAGGCCGATGTGGAATACGAGCTCGAGCACTGGGACGACGCGTTTCTCGTCCTGACGAATCTCCATCGCCCGAACTTCAGCCTGTTTCGCCACCCCATCGCGCCGTGCGATGACGAGCGCCTGGAGGAGCTGTTCCCGTACGACGAGGCCCGGTATCTCACCGGCGTTCACCCGTTCCGTGAGGCCGTCGTGATCGAAGGCCGGGAAGGCGGCCTGACGCAGATCTGGACGTTTGCCAACGGGCGCCTCACGCGGCTCGAGTGGGACGAGCCGCTTTACACCGTCTCCGTATCGGCGAATCGCCGCTACGACACGCGCGAGGTGCTGATTCAATACGAGTCGTTTCTGACGCCGCGCACCACCTACGCGCTCGATCCCGTGAGCGTCACCAGGAAGGAACTTCACCGCCAGCCGGTCAACGGCCCGTACCATCCGTCCGACTACGTACAGGAGCGCCTCTGGGCGAAGGCGAACGACGGGACCGACGTCCCCGTCTCGCTCGTGTACCGGAAGGATGCGCGCGCAGACGGACCCGCGCCGTGCATTCTCTACGGATACGGCTCCTACGGACACAACCTGGATCCCGTCTTCATGCCGACGCTGCTCCTCCCCTTGCTCGATCGCGGCGTGATTTACGCCATCGCGCACGTCCGGGGCGGATCCGAGATGGGCCGGCACTGGTACGAAGACGGCAAAATGCTGCGGAAGAAGAACACGTTCACCGACTTCATCGCCTGTGCAGATGCGCTCATCCGCGAGGGCTACACGTCGCCCGAAAAACTGGCGGCCGACGGGCGGTCCGCGGGCGGCCTCCTCATGGGCGCCGTGGCCAACATGGGCGGGGATCGGTTTGCCGCCATCTCCGCCGGCGTCCCGTTTGTCGACGTCGTCACCACCATGCTCGATCCCACCATCCCGCTGACGACGCTCGAATGGGACGAGTGGGGCGATCCGCGGGACGAGACGTACTACTTTTACATGAAGTCGTACAGCCCGTACGACAATGTCGAGCCGAAGCGCTACCCGCATCTGATTGTCACCACAGGGCTCAACGATCCGCGCGTCGCGTACTGGGAACCTGCCAAGTGGGTCGCGAAGCTGCGCGCCACCAAGACAGGCCAGGAGGCGCTCGTGCTCAAAACCCACATGGGCGCCGGGCACTTCGGATCCTCTGGCAGGCTCGAGCATTTGCGGGAGTCGGCCGAGATCCACGCGTTTTTGCTCTACCACATCGGCGTGTCGCCAAAGCGTTCAACCGCTTCCTGATGCACTCATGCCTACCGAAGGAGGTACACGAGATGACCACGTTTCGCGCCTACATGGTGGAACAGGACGGCCACGCACACCGCGCCGGCGTCCGCGAGCTCACCCTGGACCAACTGCCCGAAGGCGAGGTGCTCATCCGCGTCCGCTACTCGAGCGTCAACTACAAGGACGGGATCTGTTCCCAGCCCGCCAGCCGACTCGTGACGCGCTACCCCATGGTGCTCGGAATCGATCTCGCCGGGGAAGTCGTCGAATCGCGGGATGCCCGGTTCCGACCGGGCGATCCCGTCATCTGCACCAGTTACGATCTCGGCACGGGCCACTTCGGGGGCTTCAGCGAATACGCTCGCGTGCCTGCCGACTGGGTGGTCCCGCTTCCCGACGGGCTGTCGCTGCGCGACGCCATGGTGCTCGGCACCGCCGGGTTCACCGCCGCACTGTCCCTGTACCGCATGGAGCAAAACGGCGTGTCTCCCGCCATGGGCACCATGCTCGTGACGGGCGCCACCGGCGGCGTCGGCGCGACCGGCATCGCCATTGCCAAACGGGCCGGGTACCGCGTGGTGGCGTCGACCCGCAAGGATGAAGCCGCCGACTGGCTGAAAACTCTCGGCGCGGACGACGTGGTGCGCCCCGACGCGCTGTTGCTGCAGGAAGGCGAATCGTACCTGAATGTGCAGGCTCGCTACGCCGGTGTGATCGACCCGGTGTCGGGCAAGTACGTGCCACACCTGCTCCAGCGCCTCGAGTACGGCGGCGTCATCGCCATCAGCGGTTACACGGGCGGGCCGGACTTCACCGCCAGCGTGTTCCCGTTCCTCCGCCGCCAGGCGGCCATCATCGGCATCGACTCCGTGTGGCTCGACATGGAGACGCGCCGCGAGATCTGGCGGCGGCTCGCCGGGCCGTGGAAGCCGAGCGACGAGGCGCTCAGCCACATCGGCCACGACATCACACTCGACGATCTCGACAGCGCCCTGAAGGAGATCCTCGCGGGCCGGATGAAGGGCCGCGCCGTCGTCAACCTGTGACACCCAGCGCCTTCGTCTGTAACTCGTACATCTGGCGATAGCGGCCGCCGAGCGCCATCAGCTCGTCGTGCGTCCCACGCTCGACGATCTCGCCCTGGTCGAGCACCAGAATGAGATCCGCATCGCGAATCGTCGACAGCCTGTGCGCAATGATGAACGTGGTGCGCCCCCGCTTCAGGACCTGGAGCGCATCTTGGATGAGGCGCTCGGTTTCGCTGTCGACATTCGCGGTGGCCTCGTCGAGCACCAGGATGGCCGGATCGAAGGCGAGTGCGCGTGCGAACGAGATGAGCTGGCGCTCGCCGGCGGAAAGGGTGCTGCCGCCTTCGAGCACGGGCTCGTCGATGCCGCCCGGCAGGTTCCTCAGCAGCCGATCCGCCCCGACGTCCCGAAGCGCCTTTTCGATGCGCTCGCGGCTTACACGAGGGTCCCCGAGGCCGACGTTCCACGCGATGGTCCCCGTGAACAGGTACGGATCCTGAAGCACGATGGCCATGTGCTGCCGCAGCTGTTGCGGAGGAATCTCGCGGATATCCTGCCCGTCGATCCGGATGGCGCCGCGATCCGGATCGTAGAAGCGCAACAGGAGATTCATGATGGAGCTCTTGCCGGAGCCGGTGTGGCCGACGAGCGCGACGGTCTGCCCGGGCTTCGCGGTAAACGTGATATCGCGCAGCACCGGATGAACGCCGTCATACGAGAACCAGACGTGATCGAACTCGACCTCGCCGCGAAAGCGCGGGATGGCGCCGTATTCGGGCTCCACGCCAGGTTCGTCGAGGAGCTCAAAGACGCGCGCGGCGGATGCCCGCGCCTGCTCGAGCGTCGCGAGCTGGTTGACAATCTGGGTGAGCGGCTGAAACAGGCGGTTCAGGTAATCGACAAACGCGTACAGCACGCCGAGCGACACGATGGACTCGAGATGGAGGGATCGCCACCCGAACCACGCGATGATAGCCGCGAAGAACAAGTTGCGCAGGACGGCCGCGAGGTTGAACCCCGTAGCAGAGTTGACGCGCAGAAGCCTCGTCTGGCCCTCGTAGTAGGCCTGGTTCATCTCGTTGAACTCGGCGGCCGTCCGCGTCTCCCGGTTGAACGCGCGGATAATCGGCATGCCTTGGATGGTCTCGTTCAGCATGGCGTTGATCTCGGAGATGAGTGCGCGCACGCGCAGGTTGACCTGCACCGTGTACCGGCGGTACAGCCAGATCCAGAGAAACAGGATAGGCAAAAGCGCGCAGGCCAGGAGGGCGAGATCGACATTCAGGATGAAAAGCGCGACATAGATGCCGAGCATCGTCACGGCGCTCGAGAGCACGTTCGCCAGCACGTTCACGTAGAAGTCGCGAATCGACTCCGTGTCGTTCGTAATGCGGGACACGATTTTCCTGCAGGCGTGTTGTCAAAGTACGAAACGGGCAGGCAGTGGATGCGATGAAACACATCGCGCCGCATGCGCTGCAGGATGCGGTTGGCAGACACCTCCAACAGATACTGCTGGCCGTATAAAAAGACGGCGGAGGCGACGAGCAGTGCGAAGTACAATAGGGCGAGCCGGATGACGTTCGGCACTTCCGGCCGGTAGAACGCGAACATCTGCGCCCGGCTGATGGGGTGCGCAGATACGGTGCGCCAGTGACCCCCGACTTCCTCGCGAATTTCGCCGGAGCGAGGCCCCGCCGCAATGGCCTGCACCGTCCCCGGCAGGAAGTATGCGGTCGTTCCGAGCGTCATGAGCGTGTGCGGCTGTTGTCTCGGCGCTCCGTGTGGCAACTTGTCGCCACGCACGTACAGTTGTCCATCCACGCGCACCGCGCCGGGCACGCCCGCAGGCGCTCGATACCAGACCTGCTGCACGCCCTCGATGTCCCGGTTAATGATGGTTTTGGCGACAAACGGACCCGCGAGTTGCGCGGCCACCGCAAGCACAAGCAAGACGAGCGCCGCGGCAATGGCGCCGCGCGCGTGCGCCGCATACTGCACGAGGCGCCGTCCGACGCGGACCGATGCGGAACGATTCATCGCACATCCCCCCTGTCCGCCCCGGCGAGCGACGGTTGCGCGCCGGGCGCATCCTCTTCAGGTGTTTCCGCGTCTTCGGCGAGATCGCCCGAGGCTTCGCCAAACGCCTGTTGATGCAGGTACTGCTTGGCGTACCAACCCCCGAGCCGCATGAGGTCCTGAAACGTGCCCGCTTCGGCAATGCGTCCCTCGTCGAGCACCACAATCCAGTCCGCGTGCTGAACGGCCGACATGCGGTGGCTGACGATGAGCGTAGTGCGCCCCTGCCTCACGCGGCGGATGGAGCGCAGGATGTGCGCCTCCGTGCGCGCGTCCACGGCCGACATCGCGTCGTCGAGAATTAGCAGATCCGGATCCAGAATGAGCGCGCGGGCGAGCGCGATGCGCTGCTTCTGCCCGCCGGACAGCGAAATGCCCCGTTCGCCGACGAGCGTGTCGAGCCCGTCCGGGAGCCGCGGGATGTCCTCCGCAAATCCGGCGAGATGGAGCGCGCGAAGGACCTCTTCGTCCGTCGCGTCGTGCTTGGCGAAGCGGACGTTGTCCCGCACGCTGCGCGAGAACAGCATCGGATTCTGCGGGACATAGCCCACCAAACGATGGAGCGCGTCGATCCGGACATCCTGAATGAGCAGGCCGTTCACCAACAGGCGGCCGCGATGCCCCACGGGATACTCACGCAGGAGTTGCTTCACGAGCGTCGACTTGCCGCTGCCCGTCCTGCCCACGATACCGAGAGTCTGGCCGCGGCGAATGACGAGATCGATGTCCACCAGGTTGTCACGCTCGGACGACGGGTAGCGGAACGAGTAGCCCTCGAAGCGGATCTCGTCGATGCGCGCCACCTCCACCGCTCCGTCCGCGTCCACCACGTCGGGCTCGTAGGCGAGCGTCTCGTTCACGCGGTCCAGAGACGCATTGCCGCGCTGCATGATGTTGATGAGCTGCCCAAAGGCCAGCATGGGCCAGATCAGCATGCCTAGGTAGACGTTGAACGAAGTGAGCTGCCCCACGGTGAGCTGGCTCTGGAAGACGAGGTACGTGCCGTAGCCCAGGCCAATGAGGTACGTCACGCCGACGAGGAGGCTGATGGTCGGGTCGAACAGGGCGTCGATCTTCGCGACGGCAATGTTCTTCCGATACACGTCCGCCATCGTCTCGGCGAAGCGGCGCTCCTCGTTCTGCTCCTGCGCGTACGCGCGCACTACGCGAATGCCCGCGACCGTCTCCAGGACGCGATCATTCATGTCCCCGAAGGCGTCCTGCGCCCGCTCGAACCGGTCGTGCAGCATCTGGCCGAATTTCGTCATGGCGAGCGCGATGAACGGCATGGGCACGAGCGCGAACAAGGTAAGCTTCCATCCGTCGAGCACAGCCATGGTGACGAGGATGGTCGCCGAATACGTCGTCGAATCGATGAGCGTCAGGATGCCGAATCCCGCCGTCTGCATGACCGCATTCAGGTCATTCGTCGATCGCGCCATGAGGTCGCCCGTGCGATTCTGCTCGAAGAAGGGCGGGGTCATCTTGAGAAAGTGCTCCATGAGCCGACGGCGCAGCGACAATTCCAGCGTCCGAGCGCCGGAATACAGCTGATACTGCCACGTCACGCCGCACACGTACGACACCACAATGGTGAGGAGCAGAGCGCCGACGAGCTCGGCAAGCGCCCTGAGCGTCATCCCGTGCTGGCTCATGAGGTCGATAGCTCGCCCGATGAGATAGGGCGGAATGACATCGACGACATTGAGGAACAGCAGGAGTCCGACGGCGATCCCGTATCGCTTGCGTTCCTCCCAGAAAAAATGGCGAAGCTTCCACAACACTTGAAACACAAACAGGCCCCCTAGACGCAAAAAGGCATGCCCACGCGGCATGCCCAGTCCGAGTGTGGAATGAGTTGGCGCGAGCCGCCTGTGCAGCTCGCGCCAGCGCCCTACATGGCGCTCGCGCGAGGAGGTCGAGCCGCAAATGAAAGCGCGAATGGGTTGACGGGTCGCTTCGTCATCCGAACCACGGGCTTCGACCTCCCCTCTTCCGTGCAGACTGTCAGAATTGAACATATCACTTCTGGTGAAGCGCGTCAACGCCGAAGAACCTCGGAGGCAGAACAACGGCCGCATGGACGAATATTGCAAGTATAGTACACTTACGAACAACGAGAAGAGCGCCGGAGTTCGCGGCACCGATGCTCAGGCACCGACGCCTGGGCAGGATCCCTGCGCGCTGCTATTCGCTTGAATAGCTTTGAGCAGTGACCGCCCCCTGGGGCCGTGAACTATGGGGCCGGTCACTTGCGCGTCAAGACAAGAACCAAGGCGACAACCCGCGACAAACACGCCATCACGAACCATCAAGTTGATCAATCTACACGAAATCTTGCCCCCTGTGTAGAAATCCTCACGGATCCTCGCAACGAGTCACAACCGATTAGGCATTGGGACAAGCGATGTGAAAGAATAGACCTGAACCTTGACGAAGGAGGCCTTGCGCATGAAAGGTACCGTGATCCACGCTCCGTGGGATGTCCGCTACGAAGATCGAGAAGACCCGCGGATTGAGGAACCTACCGACGCCATCATTCGCATCGTCGCCACCTGCGTATGTGGTTCTGATCTCTGGACGTATCGCGGGCTGAACCCTATCGAGAAACCCATCCCCATGGGACATGAATACGTCGGCATCGTCGAAGAGGTCGGCCCGGACGTCCGCCACGTGAAGCCAGGACAATTTGTGATTGGGGCGTTTTTCGCGACCGACGGCACGTGCCCCATCTGCCAAGCGGGGTACCCGTCCTCGTGCGTCAATCGGCGCAGCATCCCCGGCGCCCAGGCGCCTTACGTGCGCATCCCCTGGGCAGACGGCACCCTCGTGCCCACCCCGGGCATGCCGGATCGCGCCCTCATTCCCAGCCTTCTCACGCTCTCGGACGTGATGGGCACAGGCTGGTTTGCCGCAGACGCTGCGGAAGTACGTCCAGGCAAGACCGCCGTGGTTGTGGGCGACGGCGCCGTGGGACTCTGCGCCGTGATCGCGGCCAAGCAGATGGGCGCCTCGCGGATTATCGTGATGAGCCGGCACGAGAAGAGACAGGCCCTGGCGAAGGAGTTTGGCGCCACGGACATTGTAGAGGAGCGAGGCGACGAAGGGGTCAAGCGCATTCTGGACATGACGGACGGCCTCGGCGCGGAGTCGGTGCTCGAGTGCGTCGGCACGCAGGAAGCCATGATGCAGGCCATCCAGTGCACGCGCCCGGGCGGACATATGAGCTTCGTCGGCGTGCCACACGGCGTGTCCTTGGACGGACGGCTGCTGTTTTACAAACAGATTCACCTGCATGGAGGTCCGGCGCCGGTCCGCCGATACCTGCCGGATCTCATCCAGTTGGTCTGGCAAGGGAAGATTCAGCCCGGGAAAGTGTTCGATCTCGAACTGCCGCTTGAACAGGTGGCGGAAGGTTATCGAGCCATGCACGAGCGCCGCGCCATCAAAGCCTTATTGTGGCCGGACGCGTGAGTCTTGTCGCGAGACGTCAAGGGAGGAGTTCTCATGAAAATTGTCCGCAACCGAGAGCGCAAACCGTCCGCTGGGTCCTCCGCGACCTTCACAGGGCGCGTCTCCATCACGCCCGTCTGGAACGCGGAGGAGCCATCCCGCGTGGGCGCGGCGGTCGTCCGATTTGAACCCGGTGCACGAACGGCGTGGCACACGCATCCGCTTGGCCAACTGTTGATCATCCTAGAAGGCGTAGGCTGGGTCCAACGAGAAGGCGAATCGGTCCAGGAGGTTTACCCTGGGGACATCGTTTGGTTCGAGTCTGGCGAAAGGCACTGGCACGGCGCTTCACCAGAGCACGCCATGGCGCACGTGGCGATTCAGGAAGCTCTCGACGGCTCGCCGGTCGATTGGATGGAGCACGTCACGGAGGCCGAATACCGGCGCGGTTGAGAAACGGTTCAAAAACCGAGTGCGGAGAAGGCAAATGGGGTCAGAAGTCTCCATCCCCGCGCGCCCTCCGCAGCTCGGGCACGAACCAACCGACGCAAAAGATGGCGGCGAGCGTGGAAAGTCCGCCGACGGCAATGGCCGCACCGGGCGGGAGCAGACTCCCCACAAGCCCTGCGCGGAGATTGCCGAGCTGCGGACCGCCCGTCCCCACGAGACACCCGGCAGCCATGGCCCAGGCGGCACAGGCGACCAGAATCGCTTTGCCTTCGGACCGAATGTGGCGCACAGGGCCCGACAGGGCCAGGATGACCAGGCCGCCGATGCCGGTGGCGCCCATCATCAGGCCGAGCGTCTCCGGCCGGCCGCCAAAGCGCTCGCTCACAAGCGCCGGCAGGAGCGCGGTGGGCACGCCGAGCACGGTGACGCTGAGATCAGCCAACATGGCGCCGAGAAGGGCGCGCCATCGCCCAAGAAGCACCCCCTCCATCACGCCGTCCAACATGCCCCCCTGCTTGGCATTGGCCTCTGGCAACATGGGCGGCAAACGATAGATGGCGTAGAGCGCCGCGAGAAAGGTCGCCGCGTCGCAGGCGTAACACCATCCGAGTCCGGCGAAACTGGCAATCACGCCCGCAAGCGAAGGCCGAGCGACCTCCCCAAAGCGAATGGCCAAAGTGTTCAGCGTCTGCCCCGCTCGCACCTGCTCCTTGGGCAGAAGGCGCGGCACAAACGTCCGGCGCGCCGGGGCGTTGATAACTCCAAGCACCGACTGCGCGCACAACAGCGCGTAGATGAGCCAGAACGCGGACCACGCCATGAGCGCCTGCACAGCGAGGACTGCGGACACGAGCATCTGCCCGGTTGTGGCGAGAAGAGCGAGCTTGCGGCGATTGGCGCGATCGCCCACGCTTCCGCCGAGGAGCACGAACAGCGCACCTGGCAGCACGCTGGCGAGGCCGGTCAGCCCGACATCGAGGGTGCTGTGCGTGGCTCGATACACCTGCAGCATGACCGCGAAGGGCGTCATGGTGCCCCCGAGCGAGGAGATGCCGCTGCCAATCCAGAGCCGCAAAACGCGGGCGACGTGCGAAGCGGCGTGATATCCAACATCGCCGAGCGGAACACGGCTTTAGGCGTCATGGGCATGGATTCATATCACCCTTTCGCGGCCTCGCTCATCGCTTGGCAATTCGCCGGACGATGGCGGTGACGCCGCTCGTTTCGCACGAGGGAGATGGTGTAGAGCGCAAGCGCCATCCAGATGCACGCAAATCCTACTGCGTCGGCCCGCGTGAAGGCTTCGTGATCGACCGCGAGGCCAATGACGAGTTGCAGGGTTGGGGAGATGTACTGCACCATGCCGAGGGTCGCGAGGCTCAACCGCTTGGCGGCCATGGCGAACAGAAGCAGCGGCACGGCCGTGAAAAGGCCGCTGAGGACAAGCAACGCCATCTGCCAGCTTGTGAGTTGAGTGATGGTCACGCGATGTGTGGCGAACGTGGCGGCGAGATACGCGGCAGCGAGCGGCAGGGCCAGCGTGGTTTCCCACGTGAGGCTTTGCACGGCGTCTGCGTCCACGCGCTTTTTCACCACGCCGTACAGGCCGAACGATCCGGCGAGCGCGAGCGCCAGCCAGGGCACCTGTCCGTAGGCGCCCATCATAATGCCCACACCCGCCATGGCGATGGTGAGCGCCCCCCACTGCCAGCCGTCGAGCCGCTCGCGAAAGAGGAGCAGGCCCAAGAGCACGTTCACAATGGGGTTGATGTAATAACCGAGGCTCGACTCCACCACATGGCCGGTGTTCACCGCGACGATGAACGTCAGCCAGTTCACCGTGATCATGAGCGAACCGAGCGCCATGAGCCGCGCCCGGCGTCCGTCGCGCATCACGCCCGCCACGTTTCGCACGCGGCGCGCGAGCGCCACCCAAATCCAGATGGTCAACGCCGAAAACACCATCCGATACGACAGGAGCTCATACGGAGACATCCGCTCGAACACGTTCCAATACGCAGGGAGGAGCCCCCAGCCCGCGTAGGCCAAAAACGCGTACCACAGCCCTTTGCGATCCGTCACCGCGCGCCACTCCGTTTCTCTCTCGTTCAACGCCCTTCATCATAGCGCAGGATGACGGCGCGCGCACCCCCTTTTGCGCGCAGGCGTGCCCGCGGGCGAGTTTGCGGATGACCTCGAGCAGCCGTGCGCCGAACCTTCCGCGTCATCAGCGGCCGCGAAACGTGGGCGTCCGCCGTTCCATGAACGCGCGCATCCCTTCGTGCGCATCCTCCGTCGCAAACAGCAAATAAAAGAGATTTCTCTCCGCCTCGAGGCCGTCCGCGAGCGCCGTGTCCATCGCCTGATACACCGCTTCCTTGATGCAGCGAAGCGCCACGGGCGCCATCTCGGCCAAGCGCTTGCCAAGTTCCACCGCCGCAGCCACGCACGCCTCGTCCGGGACGACGCGGTTCACGAGCCCGAGCGCCATGGCCTCCTGTGCGGTGATGGGCTCGCCCAGCCACAGAAGCTCAAGGGCCCGTGCCTTGCCCAGCCTGCGGGCCAGCCACTGTGTGCCGCCCGCGCCCGGCATGAGCCCGAGCTTCACCTCGGGCTGACCGAACTTCGCGCTCTCGCCAGCGATGACGAGATCGCACGCCAGGGCGAGCTCGCAACCGCCGCCCAGCGCAAAGCCTCGCACGGCCGCAATCACGGGCTTGTGAACGCCGCGAATCCGATCCCAGGCGCGGAACTGATCGCGCAGCTTCATGTCGACCGCGGTCTTGTCCGCCATTTCCGCGATGTCCGCGCCCGCCGCAAACGCCTTGTCGCCGCCCGTCACGACGATGGCGCGCACCTGCGTCTCGGTGTCCGCAGCCTCGAGAGCCGCAACCAGTTCGTCCACAAGCGCAAGATTGAGCGCGTTCAGCCGCTCGTCGCGCGCGATGTGGATGACGCGGACGGGGCCGTCATCGTGGATGGAAAGGTACGCCACGCGAGCACCTCCCTATCGAAGCTCCGCCCACAGCCGGTCCGGCTCCTCCAACAGTTCCCGCACGCGGTTGGTGAAGCGAATGGCCATGCCGCCGTCGATAATGCGGTGATCGAACGACAGGGACACGTGGGCGATGTTGCGGATGACAATCTCGTTGTTGCGCACCACGGGGCGCGGGGCCATCTTGTGGATCCCGAGAATCGCCGATTCGGGATAGTTGATGATGGGCGTCGCGTACAGTCCCCCGAGCGCGCCGGCGTTCGAGATAGTGAACGTACTGCCTGTCACCTCGTCGAGCGACAGGCGGTTTTCCCGCGCCCGCCGGGCGAGATCGGACACCTCGCGCGCGATGTCGAAGACGGACTTCTGGTCCGCATGCTTCACCACGGGCACGATGAGCCCATGCTCCGTGTCGACCGCGATGCCGATGTGATAATAGCGCCTGAGAAGCACATGCTCCTGCGCCTCGTCCACCGACGCGTTGACGTACGGGAACTCCTTGAGCGCGATGGCCACCGCCTTGACGAAGAACGCGAGCAAAGTGAGTTTCACGCCGCGCGCCTCGGCGTACGGCCGCAGCCGCTCGCGTAGCGCCTCGATGCCATCCATCTCCACCTCGTCGATGTGCGTCGCGTGCGGAATGATGCGCTTGGCCAGCACCATGTGCTCGGCAATGCGCCGCCTCAGCCCGCGCAGCGGCACCTGCTCCACGAGCTCACCGGACGCCTCGGGCGTTGCGACTCGGGATGCGGTTGTCGGCTGAGCTTCCACCGCATGCTCGGTGTGCCCACGCGCCGGCTCCACCGCGGGCCTGCGTCCGCCCTCCGCAAAGCGGCGCACGTCTTCCTCCGTCACCCGGCCGACCGGGCCCGTCCCGTCGATCTCGTCGATGTCCACCCCGAGCTTGCGAGCCAACGCGCGCACGTGCGGCGTGGCGAGCGCGCGCCGCTTGCCTCCTCGCCGCGCGGCTCCACTGGCCTCAGGTGCGGCAGTTGCTCGCTCCTCTTGCGCTGCACTTGCCTGCGTGGCGGGCTTCTCCTGCGCGGATGCTTGCGCGTCCATCGCAACAGGCGCCGCCACCGAAGCTGCCGCAGCCGCCGGATGGGCGCCCGCCTCGCGGATAACCGCGAGCACCGTGCCCACGGGCACCACCTGGCCCTCGCGCGCCACGATACGCTCGATCACGCCCGCCACCGGGGACGGAAGCTCCGCCGCCACCTTGTCCGTCTGCACCTCCACGAGCGGCGTATCCTGCTCCACCTGATCGCCTTCCTTCACCAACCAGCGCAGAATCTCGCCCTCATGAATGCCCTCGCCGATGTCCGCCAGTTTGAACTCCATATCCGTCTCCCGCCTCAGAACGTGATGGTCTCTTCAATCCCCGCGCGAATGCGCGCTTCGGTCGGCATGTACTCGTCCTCCAATGCGAAGAACGGCACCGGCACATCGAACCCAGCAATCCGCTTGACGGGCGCCCGAAGGTAGAGCAGCGCCTCCTCGTTGATCAGCGACACAATCTCGGCCCCGAGCCCCGCCGTCTTGTGCGCCTCGTGCACCACCACCGCGCGCCCGGTCTTCTGCACCGACTCCACGATGGCGTCGCGATCGAGCGGATACAGCGTGCGCAGGTCGATCACGTCGCACGTGAAGCCTCGCTCGCGCTCGAGGGCCTCCGCCACCTTGAGCGCGGTGCGCAGCATCGAGCCCCACGCGAACACGGACACGTCCTCGCCTTCGCGCACCCGCTTGGCTTTGCCGATGGGCACGCGATACAGTCCTTCGGGGACCTCTTCGCGAAACGCCCGGTACAGCTTGGTGGGCTCCAGGAACACCACTGGATCCGGATCTTCAATGGCCGAGATAAGCAGTCCCTTGGCGTCGTACGGGCCGCTCGGGACAACCACCTTCAGCCCCGGCGTGTGCGCGAAGAAACTTTCCACGCTCTCGGCGTGGAGTTCCGGGCCGTGAATGCCCGCGCCGTACGGCGTGCGGATGGTCATCGGCACCGGGAACTGCCCCTGCGATCGATACCTCATTCGGGCGACATGCGAAAACAGCTGATCCAGCGCAGGGAAGATGAACGCCAAGAACTGAATCTCTGGCACCGGGATAAGGCCGTTGACCGCCATCCCGATGGAGGTGCCGATAATGGCCGACTCCGCGAGCGGCGTGTCGATCACGCGCTCCTCGCCGTACTTCTCGAGAAGGCCGTCGGTCGCGCGAAACACCCCGCCGTTTTTACCGATGTCCTCGCCGAGGAGCACGACGCGCGCATCGTCCGCGAGCTTCAGATCGAGCGCCTCGTTGATGGCCTGGACCAAGTTCAACATCCTGCTCATACGGACACCCCCTCGCGGGTCCTGCGGTACTCCTCGCGCTCGGCGGCCAGATGCCATGGCTCTTCCGCGTAGACGTGATCGAACATCATCTCCATGTCGGGCGGCGCGATGGCGAGCGCCTCCTCCACAGCCGCCTCCACCCGCCTCTTGACCTCATCCTGAAGCTTCGCCTCGTCGGCTTCCGACCACAGCTTTTGCGACTCGAGGTACAGGCGCAGGCGCACAATGGGATCTCTCTTCTGCCACGCCTCCACGACCGCCTTCTGATCGCGGTAGCGCGTCGGATCGTCCGCCGTCGTGTGCGCGCCCATACGGAAGGTCACCGCCTCGATGAGCGTCGGCCCGAGGCCGTGCAGCGCGCGCGACCTGGCCTCCTTCACGGCGCGGTACACCGCGAACGCGTCGTTGCCGTCCACGCGCACGCCCACGATGTCGTACGCGATGGCGCGCTGGGCAATGGTGCGGGATGCGGACTGGCGAGCAAACGGGACGCTGATGGCGTACCCGTTGTTTTGGCAGAAGAAAATCACCGGCAAGTGGAAGACGCCTGCGAAGTTCAGCGCCTCATGAAAATCGCCCTCGCTCGTCGCGCCGTCGCCGAAGTACGCGATGCTGACCGCGCTCTCCTTGCGATACCGGCTGGCCCAGGCGGCGCCGACGGCGTGCAACACGTGCGTCGCAATCGGCACGCTGGGCGGAAGGATGTGCCTGCCCTCCGGACTGCGAATGCCCTCCACGCGCCCCGACCAGTAGAGAAGGACGTTTGCGGGCGACTGACCGAGCACCATCGTGGCGGCGTGATCGCGATACGACGGGAACACAAAGTCCTCCGGCGCGAGCGCCATAGCGCTCGCCACCTGCGCGGCCTCCTGGCCCTCGAACGGCGCGTAGGTGCCGATGCGCCCCTGCCGCTGCAGCGCAATGGCCTTCCGGTCAAACGCGCGGGAGAACACCATGTGGCGGTACATCGCCACCATGACCTCGGGCGGGATGTCGTCCACCGGCCCCGCCAGCGTGCCGTCTTCCTTCAGCAGGTGAATCTCCTCGTACAACCCTTCCGCCTTGGCGATTTCCGTGAGCCGCTCTGCCCTATCGTGTTCGGCCAACATGCCAAGACCTCCTCATTCGATGGAATGCTTCATAGCGCGAAGAAATGCGTCGTTCTCCTCGGGCGTTCCCAGCGAGACCCGCACCGTCCCGGGAACGCCGAGCCCTTCCCCGGCTCGGACGATGATACCCTGGCGCAACAGGCGATCGGCGACCGCCGCGCCGGATCCAGGCACTTCAAACAGAAGAAAGTTGGTCTGCGACGGATAAACGCGAAGGCCCATCTCGCGAAGCGCCTGGGCGACGCGGTCCCGCTCTTTGGCGTTTTGCTCGCGGCACATCGCGACGAAGTCCGGATCGTCCAGGGAGGCGAGCGCGGCCACCTGCGCCAAACGACTGGTGTTGAATGGCCCTCTTACCTTGTGTAGTACGGAGGCCACGTCCGGGTGCAGCGCGGCGTATCCAATGCGGAGCCCCGCGAGCCCGTAGATTTTGCTGAACGTGCGCAGGACGACGAGATTCGGATGCGCGTCGAGCAGCGGAAGCGTCTGCAAGTAGTCATCCGACGTGACGTACTCGTAGTACGCCTCATCCACGACCACCATCACGCGGTCGGGCACCTGTTCGATGAACTGACGCAAGGCATCCTTGCCGACGGTCGTGCCCGTGGGATTGTTGGGATTGCACACGAAGACGAGCTTGGTCTTCGCCGTGATGGCGCCGAGCATGGCGTCGAGATCGTGTACGCCATCGCGGCAAGGCACCTTGACCGAAACCCCGCCTTCGATGGCCACGTTCTGCTCGTAGCGCGTGAAGGTGGGATCGGCCATGACCACCTCGTCGCCTACCTCGAGAAATGCGCGCGTCAACAGGCCGATGATCTCGTCAGAGCCGTTGCCGAACAGCAACTGATCTTCGCGGACGCCGAGCCTCACGGAAAGCTTTTGCGCGAGCGCAGGCGAAAAAGACTCGGGATACAGCGCCGCGCGCGCCATCTCCTCCGAGACGGCCGCCACGGCTTTCGGTGAACATCCGTAAGCGTTTTCATTGGAAGCCAATTTGATGACGCGCGCGAGGCCGAGTTCGCGCTGAACCTCTTCAATGGGCTTGCCGGGCGCGTAGCGGCCGACGTGTGCCAGTGAACCGCGCGCCAAAATGGACCCCGTCCCCACCGCCGACACCTCCGGTTCGACCAAAACAAGCGCTTGCTTGACTATCGTAAGCATACCAGACTCCGCGAGAATGTCAAGAGAGGTCGCAGACGGATCTTCCATTCCGTGTTATTCTGGAGATCGACAGGACGTTGAGTCTGGGTCGTCCCATCCACGGGGGAGGTGGCTCATGTACATCCCAAGATCCTTTCAACTAAAAGACGCGCGTCTCATCGAAACCGTGCTTCGCGAGCACAGCTTTGCCGTCCTCGTGACCTCGGTCGGCGAAGACATCATGGCGACTCACGTCCCTCTCGTCTACGATCCGGTCGAGGCGGCGCTCTTCGGACACCTGGCGCGGGCCAATCTCCAGGCCAAGCATCTTCATGAGGCTCAGTGCCTGGCCGTCTTTCAGGGGCCGCACGCCTATGTCTCACCCGCCTGGTACGGACTTGCTGAGCAGGTACCGACGTGGAACTACGTCGCCGTCCACGTGTACGGCCGCGCGCGCGTGATCGAAGATGAGGAAACCGTCGCGGATCTTTTGCAGCGCCTCGTCTTCGCGTACGATCCGCGGTCCCCACTTCCCGCCGACCGCGATCGCGCGTACTATCGAAACCTAATGCGCGGCATCGTCGCGTTTCGCATCGACATTGCGCGAATCGAGGCGGCGGCGAAACTCAGCCAGAACAAGCCACCCGAAGTCCGTGCGCGCGTCGTGGAAGCGCTTGAATCCCAAGACGACGCCGATTCTCGCGCTGTCGCCGCTTGGATGCGGCGCCTGAGCCTCACCCACCCCGGTGACCACGCCGGAAATGAATCCAAGCCGAAGGGAGCCTCCTGACATGTGCGTCTCGCCTTACGTTCAGGACCACTATGCGGACGACTTCGCCTGGTGCTACGGGTGCGGTCGACTCAACGAGCACGGACATCACTTTCGGACGCGCTGGGACGGCGACGTCACCGTCACGGAAGCGCAACCTGACCCTATGTACACGGCGGTGCCGGGCTTTGTGTACGGCGGCTACCTGGCCTGCCTTGTCGACTGTCACAGCACCGGCTCTGGGTCGCTCGCGCTGCTGCGGGCCGCAGGAGGACAACTGGGGGATGGCACACCCGTGCCGCGCTGCGTGACGGCCTCCCTGCATGTGGAGTACCGCAAGCCCACGCCCATGGGGGCAACCCTGCGCGCCGTGGGACGCGTGGTCGAGGTGACGGATCGCAAGGCCGTGATCGAGACCCTGGTCTTCTCCGGCGACACGGTGTGCGTCGAGGCGCGCGCGGTGGTGGTGAGCGTCCCCGACGCCATGCGCCTGCGGTGACGCCCGCGGTGAGGCCGACATGGCCTACGATAGCCCTGATCGAACCGACTCGGCAATCGCCAAAAACGCGGCCACCAAAGGAGACGTGTCCCGACGGCGCCACGCCACGCCGAGCTCGACCGTAGGTGACTGGCCATCGATGTGCAGATAGCGGACATCGCGACGGTGCACGCGCTCCGCGGCGCTCGGGACGATGCTGACGCCGAGTCCCGCCGCCACGAGCCCCACGGCTGTCTGCACTTCCGTCACCTCGAGCCGCACCCGTGGTTCAAACCCCAGTGCGCGCGCGAGCGTGATAAACCCGTCGTAAAGTCCCGGCCAGATGGCGCGGGACACCAGCACAAACGACTCCTCCGCGAGTTCCACCAAGAAGAGCGACGATCGCGCCACCAGCGAGTGCTCGCTCGGCACCACAGCGACGCAGTCGTCCCGCTCGACGAGCCGGATGTGGAGATCCGGATGCTGCGCGGGCAGCCGAACCACCCCCACGTCCACCTCGCCCGCAGTGAGCGCCTCCATCTGCGCCGGCGTAGGCATCTCCCTGAGCACGAGTTCGACGTCGGGATGCCGTTCCTGGTACGCGCGTATGACCTCGGGCAGCCAGCCGTACGTCGCAGACCCCACGAACGCCACGGACAGCCTTCCCACTCGGCCCGCGGCCGCGTCTCGAGCCGCTTTCACCGCCGTCTGCGCGTCGGCGAGCACCTTCCGCGCTTCTGCGAGCAGCGCGCGGCCCGCGTGCGTCAGTTGCACGCGCCGGTTCGTCCTGTCGAACAGGGTCACGCCAATTTCGTCCTCGAGCTTTTGAATCTGTTGACTGAGCGGGGGCTGAGTGAGACCCAGGCGCTTGGCCGCCCTTCCGAAGTGAAGTTCCTCGGCCACGGCCACGAAGTATTCGAGTTGGCGCAATTCCGTATCCATCCGCCCCTTCGGACTTTTGATTCACGATACATATCATTAACAATAAAATTATATATTAGACGTCTCATTTTGTGTGGCGTATCCTGAAATCAGCAAAGCATCGCACTGTCTGGGGGGATTCACGTGCGGTCATTCGTGCCATCATTCCTTCAACCATCTCGCCTGAGAGATGTCGGGATCGCGCTTGTACAAATCGCAGGGCTCTATGCCGTCACGGCGCTTTGCAACGCTGTGGTGCGGTGGCTGCACCTGCCTGTCCCGGGCAGCATCCTGGGCGTGGCCCTGGTGTTTGCACTGCTTCAATCCGGCATCGTGAAATTGCGCTGGGTGGAGCAAGGCGCAGATCTTCTCATTCGAGAGCTCCTGCTGTTTTTCATTCCGTCCTCGGTGGGCGTGATGGCTTATGCGCCGCTCATGCGACAGGACGGCTGGAAGGTCGTCGCCGTTGTTGCCGTGGGCACCGTACTGGTGATGGTGGTCACCGGAGGCGTGGCGGAAGCGGTGTGGCGCGCACGCAACCGGACGCCCCGCGTTGAACAGAACCCGTCGCGGGAGGCGAACGCGTCGTGATGTGGCTCGGCCTCGCATCCACGCTGATAGCTTACGCCGCTTGCAAAGCGCTGTATCGCCGCTTCCACGTGGTCTTCCTCAACCCTATGATCACGTCGCTCGTGGCGCTCGTCCTGTTCCTGCACTTCGCGCACGTGTCCTACGCCACGTATGACGCCTCCGCTCGCTGGCTGACCTCGCTCCTCGGCCCAGCGACTGTGGCCTTCGCGGTGCCCTTGCACCGCCACTTTCCCGTTCTCAAGGCGCACTGGCCGGAGTTTTTGGTGAGCCTCACCTTCGGATCCGCCACTGGGATCACGGGTTCGGTCCTTTTGGCCAGGCTGTTGCACCTCAACCACGCCGTGGTGACGAGCATCGCGCCGAGATCGGTCACGACGCCTATCGCCATGGACATTTCGCAGGCCATTGGCGGCATCCCGACCTTGACGGCCGTATTCGTCATTTTGACCGGCATCACCGGCGTCGTCGTGGGACCGTGGCTCTTGCGGCTGTTGCGCCTCAAATCCCCCGTGGCCCGCGGCGCGCTGTTCGGCATGGGCTCGCACGGCATTGGCACCGCGCGCGCGTTCGAATATGGCGCCATGGAAGGCACGTGCTCGAGCCTCGCGATGATTGTCGCGGCGTTCATCACGCTCGGCCTCGCGCCTGCGCTCGTGAGCGCACTCGGATGACGAGACCAGGAAACAAGCTCCGGTCATGCAGCCGCGCGTTCCGGACATGCTATGCCTGAGGTGATGGCCGTGGGCGAGCGATCCGAATTCACGCCGGGGTACAAAGCGCCGAACAACGGCGTCTACATCGAGGTGGGGGTGCATCCCGACAGCGAGGATCTCCACCATCCGAAGCGCGTATACCTTCACAAAGGCGAACGGTTCCCCGAGACCACCAACGACGACCGCAAATGGCGCCGCATCAAGACGAGCCACAAACACTGAAAAAAGCAGCGCGGGCACGCAGCCCGTGCTGCCCTACTGGTTTACGCGTCTTCTCCCCAGGAGGCATCCGGAAGCTCCGGCTGCGCCTCGACGGCCACGAGCTTTCGCTCGATTTGGCGCGATCGCGTCGCGGCGCGATCGATGGCATTCGATGCTTCCTCCAGCTTTTTGCGCGTTCGCGCGAGCAGCTCGCCGAACTTACCGAACTCCGTCCGAATCGCGCCGAGCAGTTGCCAGACCTCGCTTGAACGCTTCTGAATCGCGAGCGTACGAAATCCCATCTGCAGGCTGTTGAGGAGCGCCGTGAGCGTCGTCGGCCCGGTGACAATCACGCGGTACTCGCGCGACAGCGACTCCCACAAGCCACTTCGGCGCAGGACCTCGGCGAACAGCCCTTCTATTGGAAGGAAGAGGAGCGCGAACTCGGTGGTGTGAGGCGGGGCGATGTACTTTTGGCGGATGGACTTTGCCTCGTCGCGGATGCG
Organism: Alicyclobacillus acidocaldarius subsp. acidocaldarius Tc-4-1; assembly: GCF_000219875.1. Taxonomy (NCBI): domain Bacteria; kingdom Bacillati; phylum Bacillota; class Bacilli; order Caryophanales; family Alicyclobacillaceae; genus Alicyclobacillus; species Alicyclobacillus acidocaldarius. The sequence goes on along the minus strand of NC_017167.1, from coordinate 837,394 downwards.
CGCCTCAAGCGCCTTCGCCGCCTCCAGGAATCCAGCCTGGTCGCCCGCATCCTGCGCGTCCACGAGCCGCTGATAGTCTTCGAGCGGAAACTTGGCGTCGATGGGCAGCCAGACGGGATCGTCCCCCTCCCGTCCGGGCAGCCGGATGGCAAAGTCAACGCGCTCGTCCGATCCCGGCTTGACCGCGACGTTTCGCGCATACTGCTCGGGGCTCATCAGCTGTTCGAGGAGTGCATCCAACTGGACCTCCCCGAGAATTCCGCGCGCCTTCACGTTGGAAAGGACGCGCTTGAGATCGCCGACGCCAGCGGCGAGTGACTGCATCTCGCCGAGGCCCTGGTGCACCTGCTCGAGGCGCTGACTCACGAGCTGGAACGACTCACCCAGGCGGCGCTCGAGCGTCTGATGAAGCTTTTCGTCGACCGTCAGGCGCATGCGCTCGAGTTCCTTGCGGTTTTCCTCTTGCAGATACTGGAGCCTCCGCTCGACCGTCTCGCGCGTCGCTTCGAGTTGGCGGGCCGTGAGCTGCGCCCACTCGCTGAATCGCTGGCTGAACGACTCAAGCTGAGCCCAATCCTTCTCGTTCCACTCGCCCAGAGCGTGCAGCAGGTTCTGATGTTGCAGCGAGATGGTCTGCGCGAGACTGCGCGAGGCTTCCGCCTGCGCGCTCATCAGCGCCTGGCTCTGGGACTGAATCGCCTGGGACATCTCCATGCGCAGGTCTCGCAGCGCCCGTTCGTGGGCCTCGAGCTGAGCAAATAACCGCTGCTGGTTGCGCTGCGTCAACTCCACTCGCCAGATTGTCCATGCCGCAAGCCCCAGCAACACGAGAAGCAGAACGATGTCGATTGCGTGCAAACCACGACCTCCTACGCGTCTGCCAGAAACGGCCTGCCGGCGCGGGGAAGACCTGTTCCGCCGGCCGGAGGCCGTCCTCGCTGTCTCCATTGTACCTCGTGCGACGCCACAGCGGTACGCCATTCGCGCGCCGAGAAACTGCGTCTCGCGGTCCTACCTCACGCGTCCACCCGCTCGAGAAGCGTCGCCACGCCCTGCCCCACACCGACGCAAAGCGTAGCAATGCCGTAGCGCGCCCCCGTGCGCACAAGCTGCTTCGCGAGCGTCCCAGCGAGGCGCGCCCCCGAGCAGCCGAGCGGATGCCCCAGCGCGATGGCGCCGCCATTCGGATTCACCTTGGCCGGATCGAACCCCAGCTCGCGGATGCACGCCACCGACTGCGCCGCAAAGGCCTCGTTCAACTCCACCCAGTCGATCTCGTCCACCCGAACGCCCGTCCTGGCGAGGAGCTTCCGCACGGCGTACACAGGGCCAATTCCCATCACGCGCGGGCTGACGCCCGCCGTCGCGCTCGCCACCCAACGCGCAAGCGGCTTCAGGCCGAATTCCCGCCCCTTTTCCTCCGACACGAGCACGAGCGCCGCCGCGCCGTCGTTGATGCCCGACGAGTTGCCCGCCGTCACCGTGCCTCCCTCGCGGAAAGCGGGCTTGAGCTTCGCGAGCGCCTCCATGGTGGTGTCAGGCCGCGGATGCTCGTCGCGATCCACCACCATCTCCTGCTTCTTCTCCTTCACAACGACGGGCACAATCTCCTCCGCGAAGATCCCCTCCGCCTGCGCTCTCGCGGCCTTCTGTTGGCTCGCGAGTGCAAAGGCGTCCTGATCCTCGCGCGAGATGCCAAATTGCTCCGCCACGTTCTCGGCCGTCTCGCCCATGCTCTCGAGCGGATACGGAAACTGCGGATTCGGCATGCGCCAGCCCAGCGTCGTGTCCCACATGATCTGATTGCCGCGCACGTATTCCATCTCCGGCTTCGGGAACACGAGCGGCGCGCGCGTCATGCTCTCCACGCCCCCCGCGATGGCGATGTCGATCTCGCCAAGCGCAATCGCCTTTGCCGCCTGATTCACGGCCTCCAGTCCCGAGGCGCACAGGCGATTCACCGTGACGCCCGGGACGTGCTCGGGAAAGCCCGGGAGGAGCACCGCCATGCGCGCCACGTTCCGGTTGTCCTCGCCCGCCTGATTGGCGCAGCCCATGTACACTTCCTCCACCTGGCCCGGCTCGATCCCGGCTCGATCGCAGACGTGCTTCAACACGTGCGCGGCGAGATCGTCCGGGCGGACGCGCTTCAGTGCCCCGCCCTGTCTGCCGATGGGCGTCCGCACGTATTCGACGATCCACACATTTCGCATGTGAAATCTCCTTTCATCGAAGAAATACAGCGAAGTCAGAGCCTATCGGCCCTGAAAACGCGGTGGTCTTTTTTCCAGAAATGCCCGCACACCCTCCTGGTGATCCGCCGTCTGGCCGGCCTCTTTCTGCAGCACGGCCTCGAGCTCGAGTGACTGCGCCAGCGTCTGCTCCATGCCCTCGTAGTGCGCGCGCTTGATGAGCCCGATGGCGCGAGTGGGCATCGAAGCCAGCCGCTCGGCGAGCGCCATCGCCTCGGCCATCAGCCTGTCGGCGGGCACGACGCGGTTGACGAGCCCCATCTCGAAGGCGCGGGAGGCATCGACGCGATCGCCCAACATGGCGAGTTCCATGGCCCGGCCGAGACCTACGATGCGCGGCAAGAACCAGGTTCCGCCGGAGTCCGGAATGAGCCCAATATTCACAAAAGCCTGAATGAATGTCGCCGTTTCGGAGGCAATGCGAAGATCGCAGGCGAGCGCTAGGCTGACGCCGGCGCCGGCCGCAACGCCGTTGATGGCGCAGACGATGGGCTTTTCGAGGTGCGTCATGGTGAGAATGAGCGGATTGTACGTCTCTCGGATGACCTTGGCGTAATCGGCGTCGCCGCCGCCGAGATCCAGATCCTGACCCGCGCAGAAGCCGCGGCCCGCACCCGTCAGAAGGACGCAGCGGACGCCGTCGTCCTCTCCTGCGGCTTGAAACGCCTCGCGCAGGGCGAACAGCGTATCCCGCGTCAAGGCATTCACCTTTTCCGGCCGGTTGAGGGTGACGACCATCACAGCCCCCTGGTGTTCCACGCGAACGCTTTTATGCATGCGCGAATGCCCCCTTCTCTCCCCTGTTCATCATAGCGCAAAATCCGCTGGAGCGGCTAGAAGCTGCGCGGGATCCCGCGCAGCTTCTCCCCCATCTCCCATCACCATCCGAGCGAGATGTGCTTGATTTCGAGGAACTCGTCCATGGCGTGATGGCCGCCCTCGCGCCCGAGCCCGCTCTCCTTGAAGCCGCCGAACGGAGCCTGCGTCTGCACCGGCGCCCCGTCGTTGACACCTACGATGCCGAATTCCAGCGCTTCGGCGACCCGAACGGCCCGGCCGAGATCGCGCGTGTACACGTAGGCCGCGAGTCCATAGGGCGAATCGTTCGCAAGGCGGATGGCCTCGTCCTCGGTGTCGAAGACCGCCACGGGGAGCACAGGCCCGAACGTCTCCTCCTCGAGGACGCGCATGCCGCGCTCGACGCCAGTGAGAACGGTCGGCTCGACGAAGTAACCTTTGGCGTAGTCTCCCTCGGTCAGGCGGTTTCCTCCGCAGACCACGGTTGCGCCCTTCTGGCGCGCGTCTTCGATGTGGTTGAGCACCTTCTCGAGGCCGCGCTCATTGATGACCGGGCCGACTTCGACATCCGGATTCCTGCCGTCGCCCACCTTCGCCTTTTTCACGCGCTCCACCAGCCGCTCGACGAAGGGCTCCGCGACAGAGCGCTCGACATACAGGCGGTTCGTGCAGATGCACATCTGGCCGGTGTTGCGGAATTTGCTCTCGAATACGCCCTTCACCGCGAGATCGAGATCGGCGTCGGCGAACACGAGAGTCGGGGCGTGTCCGCCGAGCTCGAGGCTGACGCGCTTGACATGCTCGGCTGCGCCCGCCATAAGCAGCTTGCCGACGCGCGTGCTGCCAGTGAAGGCGATCTTCGCCACCTTCGGGCTCTTGAGGAACGCTTCTCCCACCTTGTCGGGTTGCCCAATCACGAGGTTGGCCACGCCTGGCGGGAAGCCCGCCTCGTGGATCAGCTCAAACAGCCGAATGGCGGAGAGCGGCGTCGCCTCAGCCGGTTTCAGCACGACCGTGCATCCCGCGGCGAGCGCCGGCGCGATTTTGCGCGCCACCATGTTCACCGGGAAGTTCCAAGGCGTGATGGCCGCCACGACGCCCACGGGCTGCCGATGCACGAGAATCCGTTTGTTGGGAAAACTCGACGGAATGGTCTCCCCGTAAACGCGCTTCGCCTCTTCCGCGTACCACAGGAAGTAGTCGGCCGAACCGACCACTTCTCCCTTCGCCTCGCGGACGGGCTTACCCATCTCGGCCGACACGAGCTCCGCGAGCTCATTCCGATGCTCATACACGAGCTCGTACAAACGATACAGGTAGCGGGAGCGCTCTCTCGCCAAAAGCCGGCTCCACTCCGGGAACGCCGCGTGCGCCGCGTCGATGGCGCGGAGCGCGTCGCGATGATCCCCGAATGCCGCGCGTCCCACCACCTCGCCAGTCGCGGGATTTCTCACCTCCAGCGATTCCCCCGAAATCGAATCCACCCATTCCCCACCGATGTACATCTTCCGGGTGTCTGTCATGTCGATCTCCCTTCTCTGTTCGGCCCACGCCGTCACGCCATCGCCCGAATACGCGCCTCGATCTTCGCCTTCGGCAAGATGTACTGCACGACCTCGCCCTCGCCAATGCGGGCCTTGTCGTGTTCCGCCCAGACGCGGCAGTCCACTCTCGGACCCTCCACGCGCGTCACCTCGGCGTAAAACGAGACGCGCTTGCCGACGGGCGCGGGCGCCAGATGCCGCACGGACACGCTGTGGCCGATGCCTTCCTCGCCGTCTTCAAGGTAGTCGAGGATGGTTCGCCGAGCCACCCATTCCATGTACGAGATCATGGTCGCCGTCGACAGCACGGGATGTACGCGCTTTCCAAGGAACGAAGGACACATGTCCTCGGTCACCGTGATCTCCCACGACTTCTGTTGACCTGGCGCCAGCCCTTCGCGCATCGCCTTCACCTCCGCCCCGAGCGTCACCCCTCGTCGACCTGGCCGACCATCATCGTGACGATGTCGCCCGCGAAGCTCATGACGTCCTTCGCCGCGGCCTTGTTCTCCGGCGATTTCATGGCCTGCCTGAACGTCTCCTCGTTCTCGAAGTACATCTCCGCCATGAGATAGTAAGGCGCCTCGCCACCCATGGCGTCGGACTTGATGCGCGTCACCTCGGCGCGCACGAGCCCTGGCACCTTTTCCACCAGCGGCAGATGCACTTCGCGATAATGCGCCTCGAACGCCTCCACGTCCGCGGGCTTTTTGTAAAGCGCAATCAATTTGATCATACCTCTCAACTCTTCCTTTCTCGCATAGGAAATGGATGCCCGGGCGTTTCGCACGCGTCACGCGTACACGTGCCGGCGATCGACCACCCGCACGGCCTTGCCCTCGCTGCGCGGCAAGCTGCCCGTAGGCACCGCACGCACGTCCGTGCTGAGCCCAAGGACGTCCCGCAGCCTCGAGGCGACGCGGGCGCACAGGGCCTGCTCGACGCCCGGTTCGGCCGCATCGCCCGCCTGTCGCGCCCACACCACGTCGGGCTCGACGAGCACGGTCAGCCGATCCAAACCGCTCTCACGCTCCACCACAATCTGGTAGTGCGGCGAAAGCCCCTCGGTGGCGAATAGGACCGCCTCAATTTCCGAAGGAAACACGTTCACCCCGCGCACGACGAGCATGTCGTCGATCCGCCCCTTGATGCGCGTCATCCGCGCGTGCGTGCGGCCGCACCGACATGGCTCGGGGATGAGGGCCGCCACGTCGCCCGTGCGGTAGCGCACGACGGGCATAGCCTCCTTCGTGAGCGTGGTAAACACCAGCTCTCCGTAGGTGCCGGGTGGCACAGGCTCGAGCGTCTCTGGATCGATGACCTCGACGAGAAAGTGGTCCTCCGCGATGTGGAGCCCTTCCTGCGCGTCGATGCACTCAATCCCAACGCCAGGCCCAATGACCTCCGACAGCCCGTACACGTCCATCGCCTTGAGCCCATAGGCGTCCTCGAGTTTCTGCCGCATCTCCTCCGTCCAAGGCTCCGCCCCGAAGATGCCGTACTGGATCCCGATGGCGCGCGGATCCTTCCCCTCTGCCCGCATATGTTCGGCGATGGTCAGGCAATACGACGGCGTGCCCGCAATCCCGCGCGGCCGCAGATCCTCCATCAGCGTCACCTGGCGAGCCGTCTGGCCGCCCGAGACGGGCACCACGGTCATGCCCAGCCGCTCCGCGCCGTAGTGGAAGCCGAGCCCGCCCGTGAACAGGCCGTATCCGTAGATGACGTGAAACACGTCGCCAGGCCTGCCGCCCGCCGTCACGATGGACCTCGCGACGATCTCGCTCCATCGGCCGAGATCGCCCTGGGTGTAGGCGACGAGCGTCGGCTTGCCTTTCGTGCCAGACGAGCCGTGGATGCGCGCCACTTCGCGTTTATCCACGGCCAGCAGGCCGAGCGGATAGTGATCGCGCAAGTCCTGCTTGCGCGTGAAGGGAAATCGCGCTAGATCGGCGAGCGTGTGCAAGTCGGACGGCTTCACGCCCGCCTCGTCGAAGCGAGCGCGATAAAACGGCACCCGCGCGTAGACCCGCTCTAGCATCGCGCGGAGTCGCGCAAGCTGCAGTGCCTCCAAATCCGCGCGGGACATGGTCTCCAACTCGGGCTGATACATCATGGCCACCGGCATTCGCCTCCTGTTCCTATCGGCACGCATGCGGCCGACGCGATGCAAGCGCTTCCATCAAGGCGCGAACGGCTGTTTGGTTCTCCTCCGTTTACGGCTTCATCGCCTCAAACGGCTGGCGACAAGCTCGGCAGTAGTAGACGGCGCGGCACGGCGTTGGGCCGAACAAGCTCTCAATGTCGGTGTCGCGCGCGCCGCAGTACGGACATGCGACGGGCGCGGCGTCGCTCTTCACCGGGACCGCCACACCCATCTGGCGCAGCTTGTCGATCCCGTCCGGCGTGATGCGGCTTGGGTCCCAGATCACGTCGAGCGCAAACGCCACCTCAGCCTCAAACCCCTGCTCCGCCAAGGCTGCCCTCACCTTGTCTGCAATCCAGCCCAGCGCCGGACAGCCCAGAAACGTGGGGATGAGCTCCACGCGCGCGACGCGATGGTCCACCGACACCGATTTCACCATGCCGAGATCGATCACGCTCACCACGGGCAACTCGGGATCCGGCACGCAGGCGAGCGCCTGCCAGACCGCCTCCTCAGACATCGAGCGGATGGTCACGCGCATCCCTCCTCACCAGGTGGCGGCGCCGAGGCTGCGCACGCCGTTCATCGTCGCGAGGAGTTCCATCGAATCGTCCACCGGCGCGATGGGCCGCGCGCGTTCGCCTGCGTGTGCGGCGATCACGGCCTCGACGCGATCCACCGGCAGCCCGGCCTTCGAGAGCGTGGGCGCGATGCGCGCCACAAACGCCCGGCGCAATTCCGCGAAGGGCCGCGACAGGATGCCGAGATCGAGAAGCGCCTGTGGATCCACCGCAAAGGCCGCAAGGTCCGGCAGATCCGGGAGCAGCGCCTCAAACGCGGTGCGAAGCCTGGCCGCCGCTTCGCCGCCTGCGCGGCCGAGATCGATCACCCACTTCTCCATATGCAGGTGGTGGTAATGTTCTTCCCGCAGCATGCGCCGAGCTCCGTGCGCCCACGTCTCGTCTCCCGCCTCCGCCATCGCGGCGAGCCGAACGGCGTCCCACGCGTCGTACAGGTAGTGGCGGAGCACGGTGTGCGCCCAGTCCCCGTTCGGCCGCGCGCACAGCGCCGCGTGCCTCCTCTCCGCTGCGTCGCGATCGAACGCCAGTGCATCCGCCTGTCCGAGCCCGGAGGCCTCCGCGATCTCATACCAGAACGCCGCATGCCGGACCTCGTCCTGCGCAATGGAGGCAAATGCCACATCCTCCTCGACCTCCGGCGCGAGACCCAGCCATTCGGAATCTCGATGGCCAAGGAACAACTCCTCGTCGCCAAGCTGAAGGGCGAGGGCGCCGACGATGCTGTCGCGGTTTTCCATCTCCCCGTTCGGTGCCACCGCGCTCACTCCTTTCGCACGTCCGCGATCACGTCGTCGATGTTCATCGCCTGCGCCTTGAACCGCTTCCACCGCCGCGCGTTGTCGGCATAACCGGACACGTCCCGGTATTTCCGTTCGAATTCGCGCGCGAACCAGTCGGGATCGGCCGGTGTGGCGTGAACGTCGTCGCGGCGCACGGCCCACACGCTCACGGCCTGCGCGCGCCGGAGGAAGTTCTCGCGGGCAAGCTGCAGCGCCCATTCGGGCGAGGGCGCGAGCAGGCTGCCCACATGCACGTGGGGTTCGAGATCGGAGGTCTGGACGAAGATTTCGTAGACGTCGTAGGACGTCGCTGTGGCGCCTTCATCCGCGCGATTTCGCTCCATTTGTGACATCGCCATCCGTCCCACCTCCTACACCGCGGCCGCCGTGCGGACCCTAACGAGCGCCTCGCGAACCCACACCTGATCCCGATGAGCCATGCGGCGCAGCGCGATGCGCTCCTGCGACTTCGGCCCCGTGTTGTCCCGCACCATGCGCGACAGGCGCTCCCAATCGGGCTCCGTGTAGCGCCACAGCCCCTTTTCTTCGTCGTACCGGAGTGCGGAATCCGGGATCTCTAGGCCCACGGCCCGAATCCGGGGTACGTACCGCGTCAAAAATTTCTGGCGCAACTCTTCGTTTGTGCGCGATCGGATGCGATATTCCATCATGCGCCGGGCCGCGTCGGTGACGATGGGCGGCCCGAAGAAGAAGAGGATGGCCTCCCACCAGCGGTTGAGCGCCTCCTGCAGCATCTGCCGCTGCCAAGGTTCGCCCTCGGCCAGCGACAGAATGATCGACTCCCCGTGCTGCATGTGGAAACTCTCCTCCGCGCAGATGCGCTTCAACACCCGCGCGTACGGCGCATAGGAGCAGTCGAGCAGGGCCGTCTGCGTGATAATGGCCGCGCCGTCCACCAGCCATCCGATGATGCCCGCGTCCGCCCATGTCGGCGCTTCCATGTGAAACACGTTGTGGAACTTCACACGCCCCGTGATCACGTCGTCCATGAGTTTGACGCGATCGCGCCCGAGCGGCGCCGCCAGATCCTCAGCCACGCGCAGCAGCAGTTGGCCATGGCCGATCTCGTCCTGAACCTTGGCCATGAGCGACATCTTGCGGCGCAGGGTCGGCGCCTTGGGCACCCACTCCTTCTCAGGATACGCGCCCATGATCTCGCTCACGGCGTGCATGTGAATGAGCCGCAACAACAGGAGGCGATAGTCCTCAGGCATCCAGTCGTGCGCCTCGATCTTGTCTCCGCGTTGAATCCGCGCCATGAAATCTTCCATACGAGCGTCCGACATCGCATTCGCCTCCCATGCCGATTGTTGATGCCGTTCGGTTCGCGCACAGCGCTGCCTCAAACCTCGCCCAGCAATTCGCATGCCGCGTCCTGCTCCGCGCCGATCCCGTTGAACAAAAGGGTCCAGAAATGATCCGCGATGTCTTCCGGGGTCAGCTCGCCTCCCGGCCGATACCACTGATATACCCAGTTCGCGACGGAAAGCAGGCACAGCCGCACGAACTTCGGATCCGCTCTGCGCACCGATCCGTCTCGCATGCCCTCTTCGATCCACTTGCGCCAATGGGCCTCGTACCGATCCCGCTTGGCCTGAATCACCTCACGCCGGTCATCGGAGAGAGCTCGCCACTCGTGAAAGAACACCTTCGCGGACTCCTGTTTGTCGGCCACCACGCGGATATGCGCGCGCAGCCCCTCGCGCAGGCGGTCGACCGGATCCCGCCACTTGGACTCCACGGATCGGGCAGCGAGAAGAAACGCCTCCGCACCTTCGTCGGCAATTTCGAATAGTAAGTCTTCTTTGGATTCGATGTGAGCGTACAGGCTGCCGGAAAGCACCCCGGCCTCGACCGCGATTTCGCGAATCGTCGTGCCATGATACCCTTTTTCGCTGAATAGCCTTCTCGCCGCGGCGAGAATTTGGTCTTTCTGACTCGGCCTCGGCATTCTCGTCTCCCCTCCTGCAGAAGCCCTCAAAAGCAAGCGCTTGCTTGTTTAAGTTAATTATACGATGCACCGCATCGCCGCGCAAGCGACGAATGCGCCTCTGCCCCTATTTTCACTCGAATCGCCGCACATGTAAAGGCTTTCTGAACTGTTCGAAAAAAGTTCGAAAATCGCGACCAACGCCAACCAAACTGTAAAAGCGGCTGTCCCAAAACCCATGCGTCAGATGGCGAAAGGGGCTAGCCCCCTTGTTCTTGGTTGTCAGCACTTTTGGGACAGCCCCTTCCCTTCACCATATCCACCCTATCCCACATCCGGCTCAGGTCTCTTGGCCAGCAGACGGCGGGATACGCGCCCAAATCACGTAGCTTGTCACGAACAAGGCGACAAAGATCGCCACAATCGCCATCCCAATCGGGCCGAGATCGAGATTCTGCAACCATCCCCAGAAACCGCGGGTCCATCCGACGGATTGCGTCAGGACCTGCGCTGCCTCCAACGCGCCGATGCTCAGCGCCACGAAGACGGACAGGCCGGTTGTGAGGACATTGTACGATAGACGACGCACGGGAGATGCGAGCGCCACCCCATAGGCACTGCACATCCACGCCCCGTCGGCGGTGTCGAACAGACTCATGCCACTCGCAAAGAGCAGCGGCAAAGCCAGGATCCCGACCGCGGGCAAGGCCGATTTGGCCGCCCCCGCAGAAATGGCGAGCAATGCGATCTCGCTCGCGGTGTCGAAACCCAGTCCAAAGAGGAAGCCGATGGGATAGATGTCGGAACTCCTCCGAACCAGCCGAAAGAGACGTCCCGTCATCCGGTAGATGAACCCTCGCGACTGCAACAACTGTTCCACTTCTGCGGGAGATGGACTGCCGAGCCGATGCCCACGCCAATGGCGAACGAGTTGCAGCAGGATGACCAGGTTCACGAGCCCAATGATGAATAGAAACCCGGCAGACACCACGGTCCCCACGTAGCCGCCGATGTTCTCGAGCGTGGGCAAGCTCCGTTCCGCCGCACGCACCGCGAATGCCGTCGCGATCGCCATCAGGCACACGACGGTGGAGTGCCCCATCGAGAAGAAAAAGCCGACGCTGGTCCCGTCCACCCCATCTTGACGAAGCTTGCGAACCGTGTTATCGATAGCGGCGATGTGATCCGCATCAAACGCGTGGCGCATCCCGAGCGTGTACGCCACCGCACCGAGACCCATAAGAGCCGGATGGTGCCATGCACCGAGGGCAAGCATCGCGAGCGCCACCGCGTGCAGCAGGGCGATCCCGCCCGCAAGGCGAATGAGCGTTCGCTTCACGATCACGTCGATTCCACTCCCTCTGTCTGACGAGCAAGGGTTTGAGCCAACTGAAGCGCCACATCGACGATCATGTCCTCCTGCCCGCCGACGACCTTCCGCTTGCCGAGCTCCACGAGGATATCCCTCGCGTCCACGCCGAAGCGCTTCGCCGCCCGGTCCGCGTGCAGCAAGAAGCTCGAATAGACGCCTGCATAGCCCAGGGTCAGGCTGTCGCGATCGGGTATCACAGGCCGAAGCATCCTGGGCCTGACGACGTCTTCTGCCGCATCCATCGCCCGGTACAGGTCGACGCCCGTGTCGATGCCGAGTTTCTCACACGCGGCGACCAACACCTCAAGCGGCGTATTGCCGGCCCCCGCCCCTAATCCCGCGAGACTGGCGTCGATCCTCACCGCACCCGCGCGCACCGCTGCGATCGAATTGGCGACAGACACGCCGAGGTTGTTGTGGGCGTGAAACCCGACTTCCACCTCAGGCGGCAACGACTCGCGCAATGCGGAGACCTTCTCTGTCACCTCATCCATCAGCATCGCTCCCGCGGAGTCGACGATGTAGACGCAGTGGGCGCCATACGAGGCCATCTTCTTGGCTTCCTCCACCAGTACAGTTGTGTGCGTCATGTGCGAGAGCATCAGGAACCCCACGACCTCGAGGCCCAGTTTGCGCGCCTCCTGCATGTGCTCCTCAGAAATGTCCGCCTCCGTGGAATGCGTCGCGATGCGAATGACGCGAATCCCACAGTCGATCGCGCGTTTCATGTCGTCTACCGTGCCGATGCCAGGCAACAGCAGCGCCGCAACCTTGGTGTTCGGCGCCGCTTCGCAGACGGCGCGCAGGTATGCCTCTTCGTCCTCCTTCGCAAATCCATATTGAATCGAGCTGCCGCCGAGGCCGTCGCCGTGAGAGGCCTCGACAATGTCGACACCCGTTGCGTCCAGGGCCTTCGCAATGGCTCTGGCGTCTTCCAAGCTGAACTGGTGCCGAACGGCGTGCATGCCGTCCCGCAGCGTGACATCCGTGATCCGAATCGCCGTCATTGCGCGATCTCCACTCCCTCCGCCGCCAGCCTGTGCTTCGCATACTCTTCTCCAAACTTGACCGCCGCTGCCGTCATGATGTCCAGGTTCCCGGCGTAGACCGGGAGGTAATCCCCCAGTCCCTCCACCTCGAGCGAGATGCTGACCACGTTGTCCATCACGATGGGATCGCGGTTCAGTCGATATCCGGGCACGTAGGTCTGCACATGGCGGACCATGTCGTGGATCGACTCGATCACGCGGTCCACCACGGGCTTGGACGCGTCCTCGATCATGCAGTACACCGTGTCTCGCATGAGAATCGGTGGCTCGGCGGGGTTCAGGATGATGATGGCCTTTCCCCTCTTCGCCCCGCCGATGGTTTCAAGCGCTCGCGCGGTGGTCTGCGTGAACTCATCGATGTTCTGCCTCGTCCCCGGGCCTGCACTCTTGCTCGCGATGGTCGCCACAATCTCGGCGTATCGCACTGGCACGATCCGGCTCACCGCGTACACCATCGGCACCGTGGCCTGGCCCCCGCACGTCACCATGTTCACGTTTGGCGAATCGAGGTGCTCCTTGAGGTTGACTGCCGCGATCACGTATGGCCCGCGCGCTGCTGGCGTGAGATCGATCGCCTGAATGCCCGCTTCGCGCAACAGCTTCGCGTGGCGCACGTGGGCCTTCGCACTGGTGGCATCAAACACCACGTCCGGCCTCGCGCCGCGATCGAGCACGGCCTTGAGCCCTTCAGCGGACGTCTCAAGTCCGAGCTTCGCGGCGCAGCGCAGCCCGTTCGACTCCGGGTCGATCCCGATCATCCAGCGCGGCTCCAACCACGGGCTTCGCAGCAACTTGATCATCAGATCGGTCCCAATATTGCCCGATCCCACAATGGCGGCCTGCAATTTCCGCATCCTTCCATTCTCTCCCTTCGCAACATCCTGCCGCTACGCCTCACTCTAACCCCGTGCGACATGCGCCATTTTCACATCCCATCCGCAAACGCTTTCGTCCTTTTGCCGGACCTCACAGATGAGATACCCACATCAATAGGTCAGCGACGGCCACCCAGCCCACAGCCAACAGGCTCCACGGCGCCAACCGGCGCATGTACCGCCCTTCCCTCCCCTGCTCGTTGACGAAGCTCGTGGCAAACGCAATCCGCGACGGTGCGATGTACGCAGCCTGAGCCGATGCCACGTTCTGCGCGACAGCAAAGATGGCAATCGGAAGGTGTGTGACGTGTGCCATCTGAACCTGCAACGGGGCCAGCATGGCATTCGACGCGGTGCTCGTACCGGCCATAAATCCGCCGAGAGCCGCCAAGACGGGAGAGGCCACGAGTACGGCGATCACGCCGGGTCGCGCCAGGTCCAATCCGAGCACGTGGAACATGCCGCTCTCCGCCATCCAGGACGAGGTCTCCATGAACGCGACCGTCGCGACGAGCGTCCTCCACACCTGGCGAGACGTGTTGCCCACGGCTTGAAGGCACAGGTGCCGTCGCTGGCCGCTCGGCCCAAGGAGTCCGACCGCCAGAAGGCAAGCGAGCAGCAGCGCGATGCCGGGGCTCAGGAGAAATGACACGCGCGTTGCGTGATTCGATACGGACCACGTCATCCACTCGGCCAACCGCCGATGCAATCCCGGAATCCCGTTGACGGCAGCGAGATAGAACACCACCAGGGCGTAGGGCGACATGACCCGCCACATGCTCAACCCTGGCGCCCTGCCCGCGTTCCTGCTCCTTTCATCCGACCGCCATCCGCGCGCATACCACCAGAGCAACGTGCCCAGCGCAACGGCCGCACATCCCCCGGCCGTCGTCGGCTCGAGCCATCGGCTCACGCCCCACGTGACGATCCCCATCACGGCGGCGCTCGCCAAGACAATCACCCAGCGCGCCCTGAGGCCCTTCCATCCACCCGCGATCACGGCGATGAGGCACAGATACACGAACGCGAGGGGCCAGCCCACGATCGCGCTGTCACTCGCGAGGTCGTGCAAAGGCATGCCGGTGAGCTCGCTCGTGGCCATGGAGCTCGCCCCATAAGCGCCCCACGGGATCCAAAACTGCGTGAGCAGCGAAAGTTGCACGATTTGCGCCGGTGACCGCCCGAGCAGCCGATAAAGCGGGGCCACCATCACGATTCCCAAACCAAACCCGCTCGCCCACTCGAATCCCGTGCCGAGTGCCGCCGAGATGAAGAGAGCGCTCACCACCTCATCTGCAAACGAGGATGCCACCCTGTGCGCCAGCGCGGCGATTGCGCCCGTGAGCGAAAGCAACTGATAGAGCAGAGCGCCGAACGCAAGCACGATCATGATGGGCAGCGCCGACATCAAAGCGTATACCGCGGCATCCGCACACCGTCCCCAGTCCGTGTGAAATGGCGTGGGCAACACGCACAACGTCGCGGTCAGCGCCCAAACGGCGACGGAGGCCAGGTGGCTCGGCATCCGGAACGCGAGAAGCAGAACCGCGATGGCCGCGATGGGTACAAGGGCGATCAAGGTGGACATCGCTGCCAAACTCCCGCCTCCCCGCCTTACGGTGTCGATCCGTCAAGCGCTCGGTAGACCGCTTCGTACACCTCTTTCACCGATACCCCGGCCGCCTCCGCGGCACGGCGCGCCTCCTCATACTCCGGCGCCCGGTTCACGACCATCCCGTCGTGGTACGCCACCTTCACCCGAACGGGTCCATACGGGGTCTCCACGGTGACGAACTCGCGAGCGAGCGCCCGCTTCCGCACCTCGTGGTAGCGGAGGCCGATGGATGTGGTTTCTCGGAAGATCACCCGCTCGACGGCGGCCAGTCGCTCCTTGGCACACAACACGCTGAGCACGAAGCCGAGGCGCCCTTTCTTCATGTGCACGGGCGTGAGATACGCGTCATCTGCGCCCACGTCCAGAAGACGGGGAATGAGGTGGGTCGCCCATTCGGGGTTCATGTCGTCGATGTTCGTCTCCACGACGCAATGAGGAGGTTCATGCTGCCGCCCGTCGAGCAGACCGCGCAAGGCGCCGGGCGAAAGGTCTTCGCCCGCCCGATTCGCGACATACACCGCCATGCCGAGGCCCATCGCGTCCTCGCCAAGCCTCACGTCCGAGAACACGAGCGCGGGCGGTTCGAACGACGCCACTGACTTGAGAAGCGCGACGAGATCGCCTTTGACCGGGCCATCTGGTCGGAGCACGATGGGTACCCCCGCGAACAACCGAATCTCGCCGGGATCGAGCATGGGGCCACTCGCGTTGTCGAGCGATCGGTTCGACTCCGGACGGCCGACGAGGCGAGCGCAGTACACGGGGATGCCCGCGCGTGACGCGAACCAAGCGGCGCAGGCCACGAGCCAGGCCACGTCCCGACCTTGAGCCCGGTCATCGGCGTCAAGCCCGAGGTACCGAAACGCTGTGGACAGGATCTCTGCCGCCCGGCGGCTCGTGTCGCCGGCTGCGGAAAGCCTGGCCACGACATCACCGGCACGAACCCACTCGGGTATCGCGCCTTCCCATCCCGCCGCGCGGGTGGATTCGGGCCGAGGCGTCCCACACGTGCGCAACGTCAGACGCACGTTCAGGCCTGTGCTCGCCGCGTCACTCGCGAGCCAACGGTCGCGATCGTCATAGAGACAAGCGCAGAGCGCCGCCGCGCTTGCGCCGCGATAGCCGTCCACCACCAGTGCGAGCCTATCCACCTCTCGACCTCCTCAACCCATTGGCGCCGCACCATGTCCCTGCGCGCTCAGGTGACCCGCATAGTGCGCCCACCGATCCCTCAGCGCGTCCGCCATCGCCGTCGCGATCAGGGTCGGAGGCGCGTCAAGCAACGGGCGGATCGCCTCAAAACACAGCATCACCTCGTCGTGTGGGCCCGGCAGATTGATGATCTTCGTGATGCCGGCTCGGCCGGCGCCCACGCGAATGCCAGGCTTCTGATGGCGATGATTCGGCCGCTCGAAGCGCACCACGTAAGGCGCGGACACCTCATCGCACACCGCCTCCATCGCCTCGACATTCACATCCTTGGCCTCGGCCCCGACGCCCCCTGTCGTGATCACGAGCCCGTACCCTTCCTCGATGGCCCGGTTGAACGCTCCGATTACCGCGTCGCGATCGTCGGGAAGGACGGCGCCCCGCTTCACGCGATATCCCATCTGCTCAAGCTCGCCCGCGAGATAGGGCGTGTTGGTGTCCTCAATCATCCCTTGCATCACTTCGAATCCTGTGGGGAACACGATGGCCCTTTGTCTCACGCGCCGCGCGATCTCGTCCCCCATGCGCGCGGACTCCTCGAGCAGTTGATCGCGCATCTCTTCGGGAAGCGCGATGAGTCCCAGGACGCCGTCCGCGACCACCTGTGCGCCTGGTCCGAGAGTCACCCCGGGAACCGCGGCGAGCGCGGACAGCAGATCCGCTTCCCGGCCCACCACGGTCTCCGCGGGGAGCTCGTGAAGCAACACGTCGAACGCCACCTCATCTTCGCGCACGTCGATTACGATGACCCGCTCCTCGGGCAGGCGAAGACATGAAGCCACGGCGCGCGCAAGGTCGCCAAGATGACAATCCGTCAGGCGAACGCCATGGACGCGGATTTCGGTCTTGCGGAGCAGGTTGTATTCCATGCAGCCTCACCTCCCGGCTTCATGTCGACTCTCCACGTCGAGGCGCAGGTCGAGCAGCGGCGCGTCCAAGATGGCGCCGCCGATGTCCACCGCGTACACGTCAAAGCGCGACACCAGGACCATCAAGGTCTCGGGCGTCACACCTCCCGCGAAGGCGACGCGGGCTCGCGCCCCGGGGCGCGATTGCACGATGCGGCACACGACGTCGAGATCGGCGAGCGATCCCGTGTCGACCATGACGACATCCGCGCCGTGCTCCAGCGCTTCGACAGCCTCCTCGCCGATGTCGCCCCATTCGCCCCGAAGCTGCACGACCTTCACCCGCTCGGGAAAGATCGAGGCGGCCGCGAGCGCCTCGCGAATGCCGCCAAACATGCGCAGGTAGTTCTTGTCGATGTAGACAAACGGCTCGTCGACCATCCGCAGCCCGACGCCTGCGGACACCAGCGCGTTATGAAGAAGCGGCTTGATCGCGTTAGGTATTTTCTTCCACCCACCGCAGACGAGCCGTGTTTTTGGGGCAAGGTGACGGAGTTCGGCCGCGCGCGTCGCCCAGCCAGAAGCCATCATGAGCGGCCCCAGGATGCGATCCTCGGCAAGGGCTATCGCCTTCGGACCACCGCGAAGTGACAGCAGGACGTCGCCCGGCGCGACCCACTCCCCGTCCCACACCTCCGCTGATACTTCGACGCCTGCTGCGTCGGCTTGCGCGGACGCTTCCTCGATCCCGGCCACGAGCCCAGGGCGCGTGGCCGTGACCGTCGCGCGGAATACGCGACCGCGAATCGGGGCAAAGAGAGGATCGCGGATGTCGAACGTCTCAGCCACGCGTCACGCCTCCTGCGCCAACGCGGTCAGCCCGCGCTGTTTGAGCCATTTGGGCAGGAGGATGGTATCGACCTCGCGGCTCGCCTTCGGCGCCAGTCGGCGAAGATCCTCGGCCAGAGAGACGCTGACATTGATCCCGCCCACAGCCCCGTCGAATGCAATCACCTTATCGGTCCCCGTCGTGCGGTACGCGAACGCCATCGCCTCGTCGAGATTCGACGCGATGAGCGCGTACTTCATGTACTCCAGGTTCTGCGGGTCGTGTTCGAAGATCTCCGCCTGTTTCTTGCCGACGACGATGGTGGGAAGATGCTCCGCGAAAAACGCACTTGGATACCCGATCCACGCATAGTTGTGCACCACCATCTTGATGGCAGGGTTCACTGGCGGCACATCGGGGACGAGCGGTCTGCCGTCTTTTCCGTACAGGGCTTCCGTGTACCAGGTGTACGGCGGCAGCTTCACGCTGAGGTCAAACAGGTCCACGTTTGCCCCGACGAAGTTGCAGTAGATCACGCCGGCCGAGAACACATACGGGACCGGGCAAGGGAAGTCGAGGCCCACGATGCATTCGTCGATCATCCCTAGCAGATGAAACACTTTGCCGTAGTACCGCAGGCCATCGTACATCACCGTGTCGTTGATCCGATACAGGTCGTTGTCCGCCTCGATGCTCACCACGCCGCCCGGTGCCATGTTCATGAAGACGGCCCCGACGAATTTGCTCTGCACAAATTCCGACTCAAAAATGGCGCGCGCGGTGAAGTTGGCGGCTCGGGGACCCAAGTTCTGGTGGTATGTCGATCGCGTCTCGATGCGCGCGTACGACATGCCGAACGGCTTCACGGCGCGATCGACCTGACGGTGGAAGTGCACCTCGCGCACGTCGCTGTTGTGGACATGGATGATCCAGTCGGCGTCGTAGGCGCGCTTCAGTCCGTACAAGGTCCCGATCTCGGTCTCGATGGGAATCCCCTCATCGATGGGCGCCATGCCCAGGGCGCGATCGAAGTACTTCTTCAGATTAAACCTCTGGATGTACTCCTCGGTCTCTCGGAAGCGCAGGCCTACCCCGGCGCGCAGGCGGACTTCCTTTGCGCCGGTGCGCGATTTCACCACGTCGTACACCGTTCGAAGCATTTCTGCGTACGGCTCTCCACCGAGCAACGTGAAGCCGTGGTGAGAAGCCAAGACGTTCACCGTGTGGCCAGGTTGGATCATCGACAGATCCATGCGTTCCATGGCCGCCTCGGTCGCCCGCCGGATCGCCTGGATGCCCTCTTCACTCGGATACAGCACCTTCGGGCTGTCTGGAAAGAGCTCCTCCAGCAGGACGGACGTCATGTTCGGGAGATCGGCCATCCGCTTGGTGACGTACTTCGGGTCCACGCCGTAGCGAGAGGGCCGAGGCGGCAAGGGACGAATGGGAGGTCGCACCGTGCTCATTTGATCTCCTCCTCTTCCACTTGTTCTGTCGATCGCTTTTGAATGCTCTGCAAAAATTCGATATCGTCGTCGAAGTAGAAGCCGCGCGATGCGTACTTCGCCTTGACCTCGTCCGGGATGTCCCAGATGGTCGGCGTGGCGCCATACCACTGGTAGAAGCCCTTCTGGGGGACCGGCTCAATCCCCGCGGCCCTGAGAAGCCGCATCGCGGGCTGGAGACATTCCACCGTGCAACCTGTGCGAAGGCCGGTCGCGCGCGAGATGTCGTCCGGCGTCTTGGCGCCCTTGAGAATGGCCGCGGCCACCTCCTCCGCGCGCGTCCCTGTGCAGTAACAGACCACCTGTTCGGGGTGAAACCGCGCCTTCGCACACAATTCGCGGACGGCACCCTGGTCCACCTCGGACACATCCACGCCGATGGTGTAAGGTTCGTCCAGGTATTCCATTTGAATCGCGTCAAACGGGCAACGCTGCTCGCACGCCGTGCAGCCCGTGCAGTATTCGGCATCGAGCACCGCCAGTTTCTTGTACGGATGTCCGTTCAACGGCTCCATGCGAATCGCGAGCGTCGGACAGACCTGTGCGCAAATCTTGCAACCCGTGCACTTTTCGTCGATGATCTTCGCGATCGTGTTCACGAGCCTCATCTCGTCGATCCCTCCCCTGCGTGCGATGGGTGATGCTCGGTGTGATTCCCGCCGTTGGTGTGCTCGTGCGGGTGATGATGGTGATGGTGAACGTGACCGCCGTGCGGCTCGGGGCGGTGGAGCGCCTCGCTCGCATCCGGTCCTGCACCCACCCACTCCCCGAGCGAAATGCGAAGCACATTCGCGACCGGGAGATCCTTGGTCCCGGCGCCGTAGCCGATCGCGTCCACGCGCATCGGCCGCACGGGCATCGCCTTCGCGAGCACTCGGATGATCGCGGCGCCCGTCGGCGTCGTGGTCTCTCCCCACAGGCCGGACGAGTAGATGGGGAAGCCCTTCAACAAGGCCAGCGTGGCCGGAGCCGGCACGGGAACTCGGCCGTGCGCGCAAATCGCGCTGCCGCCCCCACCTCGATGGGGGAGACATAACAATCAGGCTCGCCCGCCAGGTGCCACGCCCACATCGCCCCGACGATATCCACGATGGCGTCGATCGCGCCCACCTCATGGAAGTGGATGGCGTCGGGCGTGGTGCCGTGGATGGAAGCCTCGGCCACAGCCAGGTGGAAGAACGCGTCCTTGGCTTTTCGCCTGACCACATCCGGAAGATCCGCCCCGTCGATGATGGCCTCGACGTCCGCGAGATGCCGATGGACATGCCCTTCCTTGTGCCGGATCAGGACCCGCGTGGCGGAAATCTCCTGCTTGATGACGCGGGCAATTTCGATCTCGCCCTCGCCCCAAAGCAGCGGGCGCACGCCGGAGAGCCACGCGTCCTCCGAGATGCCCACGTCGAGCCAAGCGCCGAGAAACATATCGCCGCTTGCCCCCGCAAAACAGTCAATCTTCGCGATGGCCATGGGCACCCTCCCCGAGCTCGTTGATCATGTGCGCCAGATAGCCCGCACCAAAGCCGTTGTCGATGTTCACGACCGACGATCCGGGCACGCACGAGGTCAGCATGCCGAGCATGGGCGTGAGCCCGTGCAACTGCGCGCCGTACCCGACGCTCGTTGGCACCCCAATCACCGGCTTATCGATCAAACCAGCGACGACGCTCATCAGGGCCCCCTCCATGCCCGCCACGACGATCACGACCCTCGCCTTGCGGATGCGGTCGAGCTCGCGCAGCAGCCGGTGAAGCCCCGCCACGCCGACGTCGTACACGCGATCCACGCGGCTGCCCATGACGCTCGCTGTGAGCGCAGCCTCCTCCGCGACACGCAGGTCCGACGTTCCCGCCGCCAACACTATCACCGACCCAATGTGCCGTTCTGTACCCCGGCGCACCACAATAGCCCGCGGCACGGGATGATACTCGGCATCGGGCACCTTCCGCCTCAAGATCTCAAACGTTTCTTCGTCCGCCCGCGTGCCGAGCACATTCGATTCGCCCCGGGCCGCCAGGCGCGCGAGGATTTCGGCGGACTGCTCCGGCGTCTTACCCTCGCAGTACACGACTTCCGCAAATCCGCGCCGGCGGACGCGATCGTGATCGATCCGAGCGTAACCAAGGTCTTCGACCGTAAGCCCCCGGATCTGGTCAAGCGCCTCATCCACGGACAGGCGGCCCGATTGAACCTGCTCCAAAATCTCCCTCGTCGATGTCATGACTTCCCTCATCCCACCTGTGATGTCGACGTGTGCATCGGGGTGTTCAACACCTCATTGCTGCTGCCACTGCGATACCCTTCGAGATCCACGCTCACGTAGGCATAGCCGATCTCCTTCAACTTGGCGATCACGAGTTCTCGCACGCCAACGAGCGCCGGAATCTCCTCCGGCGGCACCTCGATGCGCACCATGGACTCACCGTGCTGGCGAGCGCGGACCTGGCGGAATCCGAGTTCCCGGAGAAAGGACTCGGCCTGATCGATCTTCCGGAGTTTCTCGCGCGTGATCCGCTCGCCATACGGAATCCTCGACGAGAGACACGCGAACGACGGCTTATCCCACGTCGGCAAACCCATCTGGTACGACAGTTGACGGATCTCGCGCTTCGTCAGTCCGCATTCCAAGAGTGGGGCCCTCACGCCCATCTTCTTGGCCGCCTGAAGACCCGGTCGGTAATCGCCTAGGTCGTCCGCAATGGCGCCGAAGACGACGTGGGGAAATCCCCGCCTGGCCGCCAGGTCCCAGAGGTGATCGAACAGATTTCGCTTACAAAAAAGCACCGATTCGACGGATTCTCGACATATCCGGGAATGTCGAGTTCACTAGTCTCCATGATTTCGTGCCGCGCACCCAACTGTCGAGCCACCTGAATGGCTTCAGTCCGTTCGCGCGCGGGATAGGTCTCCGAATCCGCCGTGACTGCGAGCACATGGTCGCGGTCGAGCGCGTCGAGAGCCGCCTTCAACAGAAACGTGCTATCCACTCCGCCTGAGAAGGCCACCAGTACGCGGCCCATCTCCCGAAGCGCAGCCAGCAGGTTCTCGTATTTCTCCCGAATGTCCTCCATGCGGCTCGCCTCCCTTGTCTCGTGGCCTTGGCCGCGAGGAAACGCTTTCAGATTCATTGTATCGCCGCCCTGCGGCGCACCTTTCGGGATTCACTCGTGGTCAGTTTTGTTTTCTTGAGCAGGTTCGTCGTCCGAGCGCTCCTTGAGCGCGCTCATCATGGCGCGGTACTCGCTCGGCGTTCGGCCCACGATCCGCTTGAACGTAGTCGAGAAATAGCTGGAATTTGAAAATCCCGTGTTATTCGCGATGATCTCGATGGGAAGCGACGTGACGCGAAGCAACATCTTGGATTTCTGGATTCGGTACTGGGTCAGATAATCGATGAACGTGGTGCCGACTTCCGACTTGAAGAGGCGACTGAAGTAGGAAGGACTGAGATAGACCCGTTCCGCCACCTCCTGAAGCGAGATCGGCTCATGGAAGTGCTCCTCGATGTAGGCGATGGCGCTTTCGATGGGGTTGGCGAGATCGGCCGGAGATTCCTGCCGCGCCACCAGAGCGCGCTTCGCGCCTTGGTGAAGCGAGTGACGCAGATCGTTCTGGATCAAGCGGCCAAATACGTGATTCAGCTCCTCTCGAATCACGGGTTTCAGGAGATAGCCGTCGAAGCCTTGATTGATCGCTTGGTACACCAGTTCGAACATCTTCAGTTGGCTGTGGATGACCACGTGAATCAACGGATCGTGCTCTTTGATCTTGCGGCCGAATTCGAGGCCGCCCGCGTCAGGCACGGACGGATCGTACAGGACCACAAACGGGTGATGCTGGCGCACGATCGGGAGGGCGCGCGCGGCGCTGTCGGCCTCGGTGGCGCGGAGATACCGATACTCACCTGAGGCCAAGAGCCCCCGCACGTGCTGGCGTGCCGCCAGATCTTCGTCGACAATCAGCACGTCACACATCGAGCGCATCCCTCCTCGCATCGCTGCCCATGTGTCAGTCGCTCCATTCGACAAGAGAGCGCCGGATCACTTTCCCCGACGCGTCTCTTGGCAGACCGTCGACAAACACGTACTTCCGCGGCCGCTCGAAGTCCGACAGGCCACCGTCCCGTTGACAGAATCGGTCCAATTCAAATGGAGTGAGGTCTTTGCGGCGTGGGACGACGAACGCCGTCACGATGTGGCCTAGTTGATCATCCCGCTGTCCGACGACCGCCACCTCCTGCACGTCCGGATGATGTTCCAATACGTGTTCGACCTTGCCGAGCCACACGCGATCCACGCCGGAGACCACCACGTCGTCGGTCCGGCCGACGATGTAGAGGTCACCGTCCAGATCGCGCGTGCCGAGATCGCCGGTGTAGTACCAGCCGTCACGGATGGCCTGGCGGGTGAGATCGGGCCGATTCCAGTACCCCTTGAACGCCTCGGGAGAACCCGTGTAGGCGATCACCTGGCCGACGTCACCCGGTTCGACCTCGTCGTCCGGGGTGGCGTCGGGGCGAATCGCGATGACGCGGATGAGCTGATTGATCCCAGGCCTGCCCGCGCAACCGGGCTTCTCGCGCAAATACGCACAGGTCGTGAAGGTGTGGATCTCCGTGCTTCCGTAGTGGTTGAGAAACACCTCGGGCTGAAAGGCCTCGAAACACGCCTGGATGAGCGTTTCGGACATCGGAGCCCCCGCGTAGCCGATCTTCCGAATCTGACGAAGCCGGACAGGATCCACTCGGCGCGATTGCAGGATGTGCCGAAACATCGCCGGCATCGCATACAGGCATGTAACGGTATGGAAGTGAAGGGTATCGGCGAGAGACTCTTCTGTCACATCATGAATTACGATGTACCTGCCGTTCAGAAACGCCATCGCGAGATACGAATGAATGCCCATGGTGTGATATAGGGGCATCACGCCGAGCATGACGTCAGACCGATCATACCGATTCTGAATGATCTGCGACAATGTGGATACGTATTCATTTCTATGGGATTTTGGTACACCTTTGGGATGGCCTGAGGTGCCGGACGTGTACAGCATGATGGCCGGATCGTCGTCTTCCACAGGCACAGCGTCAAAGGAAGGTGCGCCGTTGCGCACGAGTTCTTCCCACGTGATGTCTCCATCGTCGGGATCGAGGCTCACGTAGATCGGCTTCTCGGGGAGATGAATACACCGCAGCGCATTTTTGCTGGCGCGTTCGAAACAGATGAGCTTGGGTTCCACATCCAGAATGCATCGCTCCAGATCTCCCGGCGCCATGTGATAGTTGAGGGGAACAAACACGGCGCCGAGCTTCTGCACGGCCCAAAAGAGGATGGCTGTCTGCTGCCGGTTCTTCATCAGTGCCATCACGCGATCTCGCCGCCTGACTCCGAGCTTGTGCAGCGCATGGGCCACGCGGTTGACCGCAGCGTGCATGTCCCGATAGCTGAGGGCGTGATCGCCCTCGATCATCGCGATCGCCTGAGGCTCCCGCTCCGCCGCCATTTCGAACATGCGCGCCAGGTTCACGGACCATCGCCTCCATCACCAGAGAGACTCCACCAGGCTAAGAACATCCTGCTCGCTCGCTTCGCGGGGGTTGTGCCGTAGTTGGACGCTCACCAGAGTCTGTCGCGCGATACCGGCCAGCATGTCTTTCGTCACCCCGACGTCGCGGAGCCGCGACGGCAGGCCTATGTTGCGGGCGAGCTGTTCGACGATCCCGGCCGCATCTCCGGCGCCTAACCCCCGCCCCCTCGCGAGAATGTCGGCGGCGCGGCGGTACTTGTCGGCGCACACGTGTGCGTTGTATCGGATCACCGCTGGCAGGCAGATGCCGATGGCGACGCCGTGCGGCACGTGCGCGTGCCCCGACACGGCGGCCGCGATCGCGTGCGTCAACCCGAGATACGCGTGATTGAACGCGATCCCGGAAAAGAGGCTTGCCTCCGCCATATCCCTGCGCGCCGAGGCGTCCCTCCCATCCTCCACGGCCCGAACCAGGCTCGAGCCGACGAGTTCCATGGCCCTTTGCGCGAGCGCATCCGAAAAGGGCGTGGCCTGCCGCGAAACATACGCCTCCAGCGCGTGAGCCAACACGTCGATTCCGCTTGCCGCGGTCACCTTGGGCGGCACGCTGTGGGTGAGCAGAGGATCCACCAGCGCCACATCTGCGGCGAGATGCGGGCTCGTGACCGTCACCTTCACCTGATGCTCCCAATCGGAGTACACGCCAAAGAAGGTCACCTCGCTGCCTGTGCCAGCCGTCGTCGGGATCGCGCACAGCCGCATGCGAAGCGGTCCCGGGATAGGGTCGGCATGGGTTCCGGCAAACCTGCGGATGTCGCCGCCGAGCTCTGCCACGATGCGAGCACCCTTGGCGACATCCATGGCCGACCCACCGCCGACGGCCACCAGCACGTCGGCTCCGCCTTCGCGGCAGAAGGACGCGATCTGATGAACCGTGTCCACGCTCGGATCGGGCTCCACGTCGGCGTATACGCGCACGTCATCGCACGCTTCCCGAGCGAGCGCCTCCACCTGGCGCGCGACGCCAGCCTCCTTCAGGCCGGGATCCGTCACGACGATCACGCGTGAAGCCGACATCTCGCGCAGCACATCAGGCAACTCCCGTGTGACGCCCTCACCAAACCTCACCCGCGTCGGAATGTGAATGCCATATGCCATAGGCTCATCTCCACTCGCTCACATGTCCAACGTGAGATGAATATGCTTGAGCTCGGTAAACTCGTACAGCCCCTCGATCCCGCGGGATCGCCCGAGCCCACTCATCTTGTAGCCGCCGGACTCCGCCTCCGCGTAATTCCGGTTGTATCCGTTCAACCACACTGTCCCGGCCTGCAGGCGACGGGCCACCCGGAACGCCCGATCCAGGTCCTTCGTCCAAATGCCTGCGACCAACCCGTAGCGCGTCGCATTCGCGAGGCGCACCGCCTCCTCTTCCGATTCGAACCGCTCCACGACGAGCACGGGGCCGAAGATCTCCTCCTGAACGACCGAACAGTCGACAGGCAGGTCGGCGATCACGGTAGGCTCCACGAAATGACCGCGATCGTACGGCGGCTGCATTAGACGCTTCCCACCGGCAATGACACGGCCCCGCCTGCGCCCCTCCTCGATGAACGCGAGGATGGTTTGCAGTTGCGTTTCCGAGATCACGGGCCCCATGTCCGTCGATTCGTCGAGCGGCATGCCAACTCGAAGCGACTCCGCGTACGACTTCGCGAGCGCCAGAGCTTGCTCGTACACCGGGGCCTCCACCAAAAGTCGAGACCCGGCCATGCAGATCTGGCCGCTCGTCATGAAAACCGACCGGCATGCAGTCGACACGGCTCGCTCGAGATCGCAGTCTGCAAATACGAGATTCGGCGATTTCCCTCCAAGCTCCAGAGCGACCTTCTTCACGCCGCGGCTCGCCTTGGCCATGATGCCCTGTCCCACCTCGGTGCTGCCGGTGAACGCGATCATGTCCACACCGGGGTGATCAACCAACGCGTCGCCGACGATGCTGCCCTTGCCGGTGACGAGCTGCAGGATCCCCGGCGGGAAGGCGCCGAGATCCGCCGCGAGTTCGAACAGGGCGGCCGTGACCGCACCCGTGCGCTCCGCGGGTTTGACTATTGCGGCGTTGCCCGCCGCCAGGCAAGGCGCGAGATCGCGCATTAAGAGGAGGACCGGCCAGTTCCACGGCGTGATCACGGCCACGACGCCGACGGCCTCTCGCACCAGAAAGCCGTACGCGTCACGCGACGGTTGAAACGTCCGCCCGAACACGTTGCGGGCCATGACGCTGTTGTAGCGCAAGGCATCGATGGCGCTCGCGACCTCGCCGCGAGCCTCGCGAATGGGCTTGCCGTTTTCTTCGGATAACAGGCGAGCCAACGCCTCCTGCTTCCTCTCCATGGCGTCCGCCCATGCCGCGAGCGCCCGTGAGCGCATGCTCGAATTCATCGCCCAATCCGTAGCCTCGAACGCGGTGCGAGCCGCTTCCACGGCTCGCCCCACATCATCCCGCGTGGAGGACTGCGTCCTGGCGACGAGATGGCCCGTCGCCGGATGGATGGATTCACACGTCTGCCCAGAGCTCGATGGCTGCCAAGCGCCTGCGATGTAATTCTGGTAGGTCTTCATTCAGCAATCCTCCCGCTCGACGTCAACTCACTCGAAGTGCCCCCCGGGTCTCCGGGATGACCAGGGCACCGATCAGATACAAGGCGAGCGCCGCCATCAGGAAGGCGGTCAGTGCAGTCGGGATGTTCGCCGTGGTGCCCGCCGCCAACGAGACGAAGGTCGGAAGCATGCCGCCTACGGCGAAACCCATATTCCACGACAGGCCCGTTCCCGTCGACCGCACTTGCGTCGGGAAGCGCTCGTTCAAGAACGCCACGATAGGCGCGTACGCTGCGTTGCCCAGGAAGACCAAGATCAGTGCGTACGCGACCAGCGCTCCTGGCGAATGTGTGGTCGCCATGCCGTGATACAAGAATGGGACGGCGATAAGCGCGGTCACGCCCACGGTCAAAAACACCGGCTTTCGCCCGACGACCTCGCTGAGATGCCCCACCACGACGGCCGCAAGGATGACGACGAGGCTCGCTGCGATCAGCGCCATGGATACGGTGCCGTGCGGGGGCTTGTTGACGACCTTGAAAAAAGTAGGCAGGTAGCCAGACGTGAGATAGTAACCGCTCCCGCCGCCAACGGTGATCATCAGGTTGACCAACAGAATTCGCCGATAGGTACTAAAGACGGATCGCACCGGCGCCTTCGGGGCAGTCTGGGCCTCCAGATGTTTCACCTGCTGCCAAAGCGGAGACTCCTCGAGCGAGTTGAACACAAACACGCCCAACACGGCGCTCAAAATGCCGGAGAAGAACATGCACCTCCATCCCCACACGTCAAATGCCGGGCCGGGAAACACGGAGGACCAAATCGCGTAGACGATGGACGCAATCAGCGAGCCAATGCCCGCACCCCCGCCGCCGATGAGCCCAGACACAAGTCCTCGCCACTTCGGCGACACCGATTCAGTTCCAATGGTGTGCGTGGAAGCCACGACGCCTCCGACACAGATCCCTTGGACGAGGCGGAGGATCAGGAACAGAATGGGTGCCAAGACGCCAACCTGGTGAACCGTGGGAAGGACGCCGAAGAGCGCGGTCAGAACGCCGACGCCCACCACCGCCGTGATCATCGCTCGCTTGCGGCCAAACCGGTCCGCAAGAGAGCCAAACAGCCCGCTTCCGAGCGGACGCATGAGCAGCGTGACTGCGAACGATCCGTACACGGAGGCGAGCGATAGGGTAGCGTTGGTCGATGGGAAAAACAGCTTTCCGACGTCCGGCGCGACGTACAAGAGGACGAACAGATCGAACAAGTCCAATGACCAGCCGAGGAGCGACGCGATGGTCGCGGTCACCACCTGCTTGCGCGTTGGCTGAACGGCGTAAGGGCTAGCCGTTGAAATGGACATTCAAATCCTCCTCATAATAGAATTTTTATTGCAAGGTCACTTCCCAGTGTGAACCGAAGATGTCGCGCATGCGCCGTTCATACATCTCCATCAAGCGCTCCAGTCCGCGCTCCTCCGCTGGCGGATCGTAGCGAACGCCATCCACCTCGATGGGCTGGCCATACCGCGCGCGGATGAGCGGCAAATACGCCTGATACACCTCGCGGATCCGCGCCCCGAGGGCCGGATCGCGCTCGGCGTAATGGCGTAGAACGCGCATGCCGAAGCCCACGTGTCGGCCTTCGTCGCGCTGAATGTTTCGAAAGCCCTGGGAGAGTCCAGGGAAGAGGCCGTGCTTGCCAAACACGTGCACGAAGATGTGGTAGCCCGCGTTGGCCTGCACGCCTTCGATGATCCCTTGATAATGCGTAAACGCCTCCACGATGCACGCGGCTCTCTCTTCCTCTGGTCCTTCCAGGCTGGCGAGCAGTTTGCGCGATCGTTCGAGCAGTGAATCGTGAACGGGGTTCTCCAAGCGGCGCTTAGGAGCGGACAGCCCAAAGACCTCTTTGAAGTAGCGAGAAAAGAAATCCGTGTGTTTGAACTCCTCGACGAGCTGTGTGCTGAGATAGGCCTGTTGCCATGTGGACGATATGGCCATGATCCAGGGACAGAACAGTCGGGCGACGTTCTCCTCGGCGTGATAGAATGCCCCGCAGAACGACTCCAGATAGGCGCGCATCGCGGGATCAAGGCACTCGTAGTCCCGCTTGTCTTGTTCGAGATCGATCTTCGCAGGATCCCAGGTTCCGAAGGCAATGGCCTTTCGCCACAGGCGATGAGCCGCCTCATCCAGTGAGTCCTCCGGCTGGCCAAGATCGACGTCTTCCACATCGAACACGTCGTTCACTCCTTTCCCTCGAACGAGTCCGTCAGCCCATATCGGCTCCAGTCCATCTCGCCGAATCCGGGAATTGTGATACGCCGAAAGCGGAACGGATCGGCGTTCAGAGGTACGGTGCAATCGAGCCCCATCTTGCTGCCCAGGCCGTCGTCGGTCG
Source organism: Alicyclobacillus acidocaldarius subsp. acidocaldarius Tc-4-1 (assembly GCF_000219875.1). Classification (NCBI taxonomy): domain Bacteria; kingdom Bacillati; phylum Bacillota; class Bacilli; order Caryophanales; family Alicyclobacillaceae; genus Alicyclobacillus; species Alicyclobacillus acidocaldarius. The sequence continues at coordinate 807,514 of NC_017167.1, read as the reverse complement.
ACGGATCGAGCTTGGAGCCCTGGGTTTGTTCCACCAAGACGAGATCGCGATCCGCCTGAAACCGGGTCGCGATGGCCCATTCCACCTCCTCCGGGTTGTAGATGTCCACGTCTTCGTCCACGACGACCACGTGCTTGATGTCAAAGCTGTTAGCAAACGCAGCGAGGATCGCGTTCTTGCCCTGCCCTTCCTCGGTCTTTCGGATCGCAATGACCGCGTGGTATCGGCAGGATCCCCCAGGTGTCATGTGGACAGCTCGGACTGTGGGGACGAGCTGACGAACTGTCTCAAACAGGCTTGCCTCCCGGGGAATGCCGCCGAGCAAGAGATGCTCGTAACCCGCCGGAACAATGGTGTGATAGACGGGATCATCGCGCATCGACACGGCAGTCACTTCGATCACGTGCTTGTCGGAGCGTGGCCCGTAGTAGCGCGGGAACTCGCCGAACGGGCCCTCGGGCTCTCGCACGTGGGGCAGAATCCGGCCCTCAATCACGATCTCCGCCTCCGCGGGCACATCGACGTCGACGGTCCTGCAGCGAACGACAGGAAGCGGTTGGCGGCGAAGCGCGCTCGCGATCTCGAGCTCGTCGACGCCGAACGGCGTGCTGGCCTGGGACGCGATGAGCGTCGCAGGATCGACGCCGATGGCCACGGCGCACTCGAGCGGCCTGCCGGCCGCCTCGGCCTGACGGAACAGGTGGAGCGTGTGGCGCGGGAGAAGCAGCACGCCCATCCTATCTGGCCCAGTCACCTGCAGGCGGTGAATGGCCACGTTCTGCTTTCGCGTGGCCGGATCGCGGACGATGACCAGGCCGGCCGTCACATAGGGACCCGCGTCGTGCTCGTGATGTGTCGGGATAGGAAGCGTTTTCAGGAGGTCGATGCCCTCGGTCTGAACTCGTTGGTACACGGGCGCATCTCCTTCCGAGACGTGCGCCACGGGCATGGGTTGCTCGCATGCCTCGCGAAACCTATGGACGAGATCGTCCGGCGCACACCCGAGCGCCTCCGCGATCCAACGCCTTTGCGACACAAGGCCACTGGCTACAGGGACGCTGGACCCCGCCGGCCGGTGAAACATGACGGCCTTGCGCCCGTCGAGCCGCTTGGCGATGGCGGCGACTTCGTACCGCAAGCTGACCTCGACCTCAACGTCCACCAGCCGATCCGTCTCCCTCAAATGTTCTAGCCAAGCCCGAAATGAAAGAAACGCCACGACTTTCGCCTCCCGCCGCGCTGACTGCGACGTGTGATATGGATCATAGACGGAATTAAGTATCTTGTGAATCATCCGATGATAAGTCGTAAATAAAGTGAATTTTCATCAGGCAAGACTTCAAAGTGGGGTCGATTCGTTGGAAGCACCGCCTTGCGGCGCAGGCTCTCCCCATCGCGGGACTGGCATCGACAGACCGAACTGATCGAGGATGCGTCCCACGACGTGATCGATCACGTCGTCCAGCGTACGCGGTCGATGGTAGAAACCCAGAACGGGCGGAAAGATTACCGCGCCAGCGCGCGCGAGCGCATGCATGTTTTCCAGGTGAAGCTCGTGAAGCGGCGCCTCACGAACGACGAGAACGAGCTGTCGCCGCTCTTTGAGGGTCACGTCCGCCGCTCTCACAATCAAGTTGTCGCTGAGCCCCATGCGAATGGCAGCCAGCGTCTTCATGCTGCAGGGCACGACAACCATCCCGTCCGTTCGATAGGAGCCGCTCGCAATCGAAGCAGCGAGGTTATCTACCCGGTGAACGACGGATGCCAGGCTATAGAGATCGGCGAGCGAGAGATCCGTCTCTAATTTCAGGGTGGTCTCTGCCCAGCGCGAACAGATGAGGTGCGTCTCAACACCAAGGTTGGTCAGAGCTCGAAGCGTGCGGACGGCGAGGACGGCTCCTGTAGCGCCCGTCACTCCGACTACAATGCGCATGGCGAATCGTCTCCTGTCTACTCCTGCTCAGTAGCCCTGAGTATAGCGCGAGCCACTTAAGGTCTGTTTTCAAAACAAACTCGAGTGAATTTTGAGATTTTGCCTGCCCGTCTCATCCCGTACGCCCCTCCGGCTGGGCGCATCGCCCCCTGGGCAACGACCGCGGCAGCGAGGCCGTCCGCGGCATATCGTGGGATTATGTTGGGGGGTGAAACCATGTGCACAAAAGCTGAATGCGAGCGCCTCGTCGGGCGCTGGGTCACGTTTCGCACCCCATACGGACAGCACCACGGCTTGATTGAGCGGGTGACGGAGGATGGGCGCGTCATCGTGCTGTCTCCGCGATCGCAGGCCGTGCCGTCCCTGGTTCTTACAGATGGTGATGCGGCGGGTGTCGATCCCGTCCTCGCGTACGGCGGCTTCGGCCCAGGTCCCATGGGCGGCCCCGGATACGGTGCTCCCCCCTATGGCGTCCCTGGCCCGGGATACGGCTATGGAGGTGCGTGGGTGCGCTGGGCCGTGCCGTTTCTCATCATCTACGCGCTATTCGGGCTTTTCTTCTGGTGATGAGAAACCAAAAGCGCGGGGACCCCTGATATGGAGCACCCCGCGCTCATCTTTGTCACGCGGCCAGAACAGGCTCTGGCGTCCGCACCACGAGAGCGTCTCCTTCCACGTCCAGCCGCACCTCGTGTACAGCTTCGTCGATCAGGCGATCTGCAATCGGATCTTCGACGTAGGTCTGTACCGTGCGCCGAAGCGGCCGCGCCCCGAATGAAGGGTGATAACCGCGCTCCGCCAACCAGTGCACGGCCTCTTCACTCCAGGAAAGCGTCACCCCGCGCTCCGAGAGAAGCTCGCGAACCTCGGCGAGCATCAACTCGACAATGCGCCGCACCTCGGCCTGCCCCAACGGACGGAACCGGACAATGGCGTCAAACCGGTTGAGAAACTCCGGCTTGAAGTAGGCCGACAAATCGCCGAGATCGACGTCGGCGCGCGCTTCCTCATCGCGTTTCGTCGTAAAGCCGACGTGGCTTTTCCGTTCCACCTCGCCCGCATTCGACGTCATGATGATGAGCGTGTCCTTGAAGCTCACCGTACGACCTTGGCTGTCGGTCAGGCGCCCGTCCTCCATGATCTGGAGGAAGATATGCTGCACGTCCGGGTGCGCCTTTTCGATCTCGTCCACCAAAATGAGGCTGTACGGGTGGCGACGAACCTGCTCCGTCAACTGGCCCGCCTGCTCGTAGCCGACATACCCAGGCGGCGCGCCGATGAGCTTCGACACCGAATGCTTCTCCATGTACTCGCTCATGTCGAGCCGGATCATCGCGTCCTTCGATCCGAAGAGAAGTTCCGCGAGTCTCCGAGCCATCTCGGTCTTCCCCACGCCCGTGGGACCCACGAACAAGAAACTCCCGATGGGCCGGTCGCCCCTCCGCAGCCCCACCCGGCTCCGGCGAATAGCGCGCGCCACTTGGCGCACCGCCTCGTCCTGGCCGATCACGACGGAGGCGAGATCGGCCTCCAGGTTCTTGAGCTTGGCCTGCTCATCGGCCTGCATCCTCGTGACCGGGATGCCCGTCTTCGCCTCGACAATCGCCGCAATCTGCTCCTCGTCGACGACGGGCACGTCAGGCCCGCCCGCCGCATGAGCCAGTTCCGCTCGAAGCTTCTCCTCTTCGGCCTTCAACGCGGCCGCTCGCTCGTAGGCCTCCTGGCGAATGGCCAACTCCTTTTCTCTCGCGATGGCGGCGAGGCGCTCCTCGATGCTCGCGCGATCCCCGCCGTACTGCAAGTTAGCCTTCGATCCGGCCTCGTCCATGAGGTCGATGGCCTTGTCTGGCAGAAACCGATCGCCGATATACCGGTGAGACAGCGTCACGCAGGCGCGCACCGCCTCGTCTGTGTAACGCACCCCGTGATATGCCTCATACCGCGGCCGCAATCCTTCGAGAATGCGCACGGCCTCCTCGACGGACGGCTCGTCCACCATGACGGGCTGAAACCTGCGCTCGAGCGCCGGATCCTTCTCGATTTGACGGTATTCGTCGAGCGTCGTGGCCCCAATGACCTGGATATCTCCGCGCGCCAACGCAGGCTTGAGGATGTTCCCCGCGTCGAGCCCGCCCTGCGAAGCGCCGGCCCCGACCAAGAGATGGATCTCGTCGATGAACGCAATAACGTCCTGGCGAGACTCGAGTTCGGCAATGAGTTGCTTCATGCGGCTCTCGAATTGGCCCCGGATCCCGGTGTCTGCCACCAGGGAAGCCACGTCGAGCGCATAGATGGTCTTGCCCAACAGCTTCTTCGGCACCCGCCCTTCGGCCATGCGCAGGGCGATGCCTTCGACAATGGCCGTCTTCCCGACGCCAGGTTCACCGATGAGCACGGGATTGTTCTTGTTGCGCCGGTTCAGGATTTCCAGCGTGCGCTCGATCTCGTCCTCGCGGCCAATGAGGGGATCGATCTTCCCCGCTTTCGCCAGCTCGGTGAGATTGCGGCCAAACTGTTCGAGCACCCCGCCGTTCTTGCCACCCCCGGACAGCGTCTGCACGGGCTGCCCGACAGGTTGGCCGCTCATTTGACGAAACCAATCATCAAGCGGGAACCCCCCGCCCAGGATAAACTCCGGATTGATGAATGGCATGATGGCCACCTCCAGCCTTACGGACACCTCTGCACGGACGTAAGCGGGCTGAGACACAAAACCTTGCGAATCTCAAGCGCCCGCCCACGTCTCGATCGTTGATTGATGTTGACTAACTTTGACCTTTAGTCGATAGTTGACCTTGCCTTTCCTTGACCAATTATAGCACGCTCGACACCGATTGCAACACTTTTTTCGCAAGCGCGGTGGTTTGAAGACCAGAAATCGCGCTATGATAAGGATACCACTCAGGCGAGGTGAGCCCTTTGTTGGTCATCCTTCTGCTCGTCGTGATCGTCATTCTGCTGGTGCTTCTGTTCGCGCGCCGCACGCAAGGCGGCCCTGTGTACCGCCGCGGACCATTCCAGTCGTATCAGAGCGGTCCGTACCAGCAGGGACCGTTTCAGTCCAATTACGGACCGAACTATGGCCCGACGTACGACGTGACACCGCCGTACGGCGGCTATCGGCCTGGGTTTGGCGGCGCCGGTTCATTCCTCGGCGGCATGGCGGCCGGTGCACTGTTGTCGTGGCTCTTCGAGCAAGGCCGGATCGACGCCATGCAGTACGAGATGTTCCGCCAAATGGAAGATCAGCAGATGATTGACGCGCTTCTGCAGCAGAACATCATTCAGCAGGACGAGATCGAACAGTTGCAGCAGCAAATGATGATGGATCACAGCGGCATCTATGATCCGAATGGTAACCCGGTGGATCCGGGACAAGTTCAGGACTGGGGATCGGGTGAGCCCTGGGACAACCAGGTGGATTTTCGCGATGACGGTTTTCAGAATGGGCCGTTTGACGACCCAAACAATAACGGCGGGGGCTGGGTCTAAACCCGGCCCTCTTTCGATGCCTACCGAGCGTTTTGCGCTCGCTCACTAAATCACGGAGAACGCCGACGTCCATGGCGAGATCGGGAAATGCCGGCGGCGAACGTCGCCTTTGCGCTCCGGCTTGGACACCCCGCCACCTCCCTCGTTCGACCTCATCACACGGTAAGAAGGAGGCACCAGATCCTATCGAGCAGCGAGGGGCCGCGCGCATCGCGGCCAACGGGTCCGGCCTCGCCGGCCATCAATCGCGGATGACCGGCTCGTACCCCGCCTGGCGCAGCGTGTCGCAGATCAGGCGAATGTGGGCGTGATCGCGCGTCTCAAGGTCGATCTCGACCTCCGTCTGCCCGAGGTGGATGTGCGATCCCACCCGCTGATGGTGCACCGTGAGTACGTTCGCGCGGAGCCGGGCGACAATGTCGAGCAGATCGCGGAGCGCGCCCACGCGGTCCTGAATCGTCACGGCGAGGCGCAGGTAACGCCCCGATTCCACAAGCCCGTGTTCGATGATCCGCGACAGCACCACCACGTCGACGTTGCCACCGGACAGCACAGCCACCACCTTGCCGAGCCCCGCCGGCACCTTTTTCCCCAGCACCGCCGCGATGGTGGTGGCCGCCGCACCCTCCACCACGAGCTTCGAGCGCTCCATGAGCAAAATCATCGCGCGGGCGATCTCGTCCTCCTCCACGACCATCACGTCGTCGATGTACCGCTTCGCAGCCTCGAACGTCAGCGCACCGGGCCGCCTCACCGCGATGCCGTCCGCGATGGTCGGCTCGCCCGGAACGGTCTCGATGGCGCCGAGATCGAGCGCGTGGCGAAATGCCGGCACGGCCTTTGCCTGAACGCCGTAGATTTTCACGTCAGGGCGCAGCGATTTGAGCGCGATGGCGATCCCCGCCGCGAGACCGCCGCCCCCCATCGGCACGATGACCGCGCTCACGTCCGGCAATTGCTCCGCAATTTCGAGCCCGATCGTGCCTTGGCCAGCGATAATGTCGGGATCGTCAAACGCATGAATGTAGGTGAGGCCCTCGCGCATGGCGATCTCGCTCGCGTGACCGTATGCGGCGTCGTAGTCGTCGCCGTGGAGCACCACGCGCGCCCCGTACCGCTGCGTGGCCATAATTTTGGCGAGGCTCGCCCCTTCCGGCATCACGATGGTGCATGGAACGCCGCGCCCTCGCGCCGCATAGGCGACGCCCTGAGCGTGATTGCCCGCGGACGCAGCGACGACGCCAGCGAGGGTGCCCATCTCCGCCAGCGCCGTGATCTTGTTCAGCGCGCCGCGCAGCTTGAACGATCCCGTCTTTTGCAAGTTCTCCAGTTTGAGATAAACCTCGTTGTCGGACAGGCGCGAAAACGTCTCGGAGTAGTCGAGCGGCGTATACAGCGCGCTCCCTCGAATCCGCTCTCTCGCCCGTTCGATATCCTCCAAGGTGGGTAGCGACCGATCCTGCAACCGCCTCTTCCTCCCTAAAGAAGGCGGGCCCGAAAGGCCCGCCCCATGCTCATCGGTCCGCGCGCTTCATCGAATCCTCGAGCACCGTCTTGGCGATGTGCTCGTCGAGCGCCTCGTAATCGAAGTAGCGGATGGTTTGGTACAGCTCCTCGCGCGACTGCATCTCCGACAGGAACGACTTCTGCGTCCCCTCTCGCTGAATCGCTTCGAAAACGCGCTCAATGGCTTTGGCGGCCACGCGGACGCTCGTCACGGGGTAAATGACCATGCGATAGCCCCACGACTCAAACTGGTCCGCGGTGTAGTAAGGCGTCTTCCCGAATTCCGTCATGTTCGCGAGCAGCGGAACACGAACCCGCTCCGCAACATAGCGGAACTCCTCTTCCGTCGTCAAGGCCTCCGGGAACACGGCGTCCGCGCCTGCCGCCACATACCGATTCGCGCGCTCCACGAGCGCTTCGAGTCCTTCCACGCTTTTGGCGTCGGATCGCGCCACCACCACAAGCGTCGGCGCCACGGTCTTCAGCATGCGGATCTTCTCCACCATCTCGGACGGTTCGACGAGCTTCTTGCCGTTCAAGTGCCCGCACTTCTTGGGCATGACCTGATCCTCAATCTGAACCGCCGCCACGCGCGCCTCGACCATCTCCTTCGCGGTGCGCGCCACGTTCAGCACGCCGCCGTACCCGGTGTCGATATCGACGAGCACCGGCAGGCCGGAGGCTCGGACGAGATCGGCCGCGCGCTCGGCCACTTCGTTCGAGTAGACGATGCCGAGATCCGGCAGCCCACGGCTCGCGGTGTACGCCGCGCCGGACAGGTAGATGGCTTCAAACCCCGCCTGCTTGGCGATCCGCGCCGTCAGCCCGTCGTGCGCGCCGGGAATTTTGAGGATCCGCGGTTCCTGAATGCGCCCCAGGAACCGCTTGGCCAATTCCTCCTGGCTAGGTTGCTCTTCCACCAGCCACGCCAACGTTCACGCCTCCCCTCAGATGACAAACAGATCCATGAACTCGTCGACCGGCGTCTCGTGCAGCCGGTTTGCGTCCAGGCACAGGTCGAGGATTCGCTCGGCGCGCTTCTCCGGAAAGCGCGTCAGCAGGTTCGCGCGGAACTTTTCAATGACCTTCGGCAGCCCTTCCGCGCGGCGGCGGCGATGGCCGATGGGATACTCCACTTCCACCTTGTCGGTGTGTGATCCGTCGCGGAAAAAGATTTGAACCGCGTTTGCGATGGAGCGCTTGTCCGGATCCAGGTAATCCTTGCTGTAGCGCGGATCCTCGACGACCTCCATCTTCTCGCGCAGCGCATCGATCCGCGGATCACTCGCCGTCTCGTCCTCGTAGTGCTCGGCCCGCAGGTCGCCGTAGATGAGCCCCACCGCGACCATGTATTGAATGCAATGATCTCGATCCGCCGGATTGTGGAGCGGCCCCTTCTTGTCGATGATGCGAATCGCGGACTCGTGCGTCGTGATGACGATGCGCTCGATCTCGTCGAGGCGGTCTTTCACGAGCGGATGCAACTGGAACGCGCACTCCACCGCCGTCTGCGCATGGAACTCGGCGGGGAACGAGATCTTCAAAAGCACGTTCTCCATCACGTACGAGCCGAGCGGCCGCGCCAGCACAATGGGCTTTCCGCCCATGACCACGTCGTTGAATCCCCACTGGGGCGCCGTGAGCGCGCTCGGGTAGCCCATCTCGTCGCGCAGCGCCATAAACGCGAGCCACACGGCGCGGCTCGTCGCGTCGCCCGCCGCCCACGACTTGCGGGAGCCCGTGTTTGGCGCGTGGCGATACGTGCGAAGCGGCGCGTTGTCGATCCACGCGTTCGAGATGGCGTTCTGAATCTGCTCCCTTGAACCGCCGAGCATCGCCGTGGTGACGGCGGTCGAAGCCACTTTCACGAACAGGACGTGATCGAGCCCTCGGCGGTTCAGGCTGTTCTCGAGCGCGAGCACACCCTGAATCTCGTGCGCCTGCACCATGCGTTCGAGCAACTGACGCACCGTCAAGGGTTTTTGCCCCCTTTTGCGCGCCTCCCGGCTCACATAATCGGCTACGGCCAGGATACCGCCTAGGTTGTCCGAAGGGTGGCCCCACTCCATGGCGAGCCACGTGTCGTTATAGTCGAGCCAGCGGATCATCGCGCCGATGTTGAACGCGGCCTGGACCGGATCGAGCTCGTACTTCGTGCCCGGCACCCGCACGCCCCCCGGCATGGCGGCCCCAGGCACGTACGGCCCGATGTGCTTCGCGCATTCCGGGAAGGAGAGCGCGAGCAGCCCCACACCGATGGTATCCATGAGCACGTGGCGCGCGATGTGAAGCGCCTCGTCGCTCGCGACCTCCGGCTTCATCACGTAGTCCGTCATTTGTACAATCACGTCGTCAAACGGGCGACCGCCCTGGCGATCCACGGTTGCACTCATCGTCAATCCCCCTGCGCACAGCAAAGTGCCGGGCGGCAGCGCCGCCCGCTCATACGGTCGAATATGAAAGAGCCGGCTCCTCCGCCGATTTACGCCTTCAGGCCGCGCGGCCCTTTGTACAGCACGCGCGGGCGGAAAATGCGGTTGTTCGCCAACTGCTCCATGACGTGCGCCGAAAGCCCCACGACGCGCGCCGCGAAGAACACCGGTGTGAAGAGCGGAACCGGGATACCAAGCATATACATGACCGGCGCCGCGTAGTAGTCGAGGTTCGGATACAGCCCCTTCTCGTCCCGCATGATGGTCTCGCCGGCCACGCACATGTCAAGCCACTTCTTGGCCTCGGGATTCGATCCGGCCATCTCTTGCAGCGCTTCCTTCATCATTTGGGCGCGGGGATCCATCTTGCGCATGTACACGCGATGGCCGAACCCCATGATCTTCTCCTTGTTTGCGAGCTTTTCCCGGATCATCCGTTCGAAGCCTTCCACGGTCTCGGCTTCGAGCAACATCTCCATGACCGCCTCGTTCGCGCCGCCGTGCAGTGGTCCCTTGAGCGAAGCTACCGCGCCCGTCAGCGCCCCGTACATGTCGGACAGCGTGGACGTGATGACGCGCGCCGCGAAAGTGGAGTTCGGCAGCTCGTGCTCACAGTACACCATGAGCACCTGATCAAAGTACTTGACCTCATCCGCGCTCGGCTCGCGCCCCGTGATCATATACAAGCCATTTGCCACAAACGACAAGTCGTCCTTGGGCGGAATCGGATCTCGCCCGTGCGCGATGTGATGGCTTGCCGCGACAATCTGTGGCACCTGGGCTAGGAGCCGCATCGCGCGCTGCCGATTCGCCGCGGGCGACTGATCCTCGAGATTCGGATCAAACCCCGAGAGCGCCGAGACCCCGGTGCGCAACATGTCCATGGGGTGCGTGGTCGGCGGAAGCTGCTTGAGGATGGCCCAAATGTTCAATGGGACCTGGCGATGCGACTTCAGCGCGCGCTCAATGTCTCGCCGTTCTTCGTCGTTAGGCAAGCGCTTGTCAATCAGCAGGCCAACGATATCAATATACGACACTTTCTTGGCGAGATCGATCAGGTCGTACCCGCGCAGGACAATCTCTTCGTGATCGACATCCAGGAACGAGATCTCCGTCTCACACGCGATCACATTCTCCAAACCGGGTCTGTACGCTTCAGACATGTACGAGCCTCCTCGTCGGGCGCCCACGGGCCGTGACAGCAGACAGGCGCCTCGTTTCGATAGCGGTTACATAGCCTCATTATACAGGAACTAGGCCGAGAAGGCGGTTTGGCAGTGTGTTCAGAGAAATTTGACGGTTGTATAATGAAACCGTGTACACAATATCACGACCTGCCCATGGAGGTGGTGAAAGCGGGCGGGCAATCGTCAGAAAGCGAGGGATGACCTTGTCTACACCTATGGTCGCTGCGCGCCTCAATCAGATGCCCCTCACGCGGTGGCACAAGCGCATCGCCGTGATCGTCGGCATCAGCTTGTTCTTCGACCTGTTCGACATTTACCTCTCCGGCGTGCTCGGAACTGTGCTGACGGGCGCATTCCACATCCCCAAGTCGGAGCAGGCGCTCCTGCTCTCATCCGCATTTCTCGGCATGTTCATCGGCAGCATTGGATTCAATGCGCTCGCCGATCGCGTCGGGCGAAAAGCCGCGTTTCTCGGGATCTTGTCGACGTACTCCGTCTTCACTTTCATCGCGGCCTTCAGCCCCAATGCGGCCTTCTTGATTGTTTTCCGATTCCTCGCCGGACTTGGCATCGGTGCGCTGTTGCCACTCTGCGACGTGTACTTGAGCGAGATCTTCCCTGCGCATAACCGCGGGCGGATCATGGCGTGGACGTACACACTGGAATTCTGTGCGACGCCAGTGGAAGGATTTTTGGCACGTGCCCTCGTGACCACGCACTTCCTGATGGCGGGCTGGCGCTGGTTGTTTGTCATCGGTTCCCTCGGGGCCATCATTGTCTGGTCGTTGCAGCGCATCCTGCCCGAATCGCCTCGCTGGCTAGAATCGGTGGGCAGGCATCAGGAAGCGGAGCAAATTCTGGCGCGCTTCTTGGAAGAAGCTCCGGGTGAACCCGGAAAGGGGACACCTGCCACCGATGCTGTAGAGCCGAAGCGCGTGCCGCTCAGGACGTTGTTCACGCCGACGTACGCCAAGCGAACCATCATGCTTTGGATCTTTCAAATCCTCCAGACCTTCGGCTACTACGGCTTTGGCACGCTTGTGCCTCTGGTCTTGGCGAGCAAGGGCCTGACCATCACCACGTCACTCACCTATGCGGCGGTGAGTTTCATAGGCTATCCCATCGGCTCCCTTTTGTCGGTGCCCATCGTGGAGCGCATCGAGCGCAAGTGGATCGTCGTGGGGGCCGCATTCTGCATGGCCGTATTCGGCATTCTCTTCGGGATGACCACGCGGCCGACACTCATCATGCTGTTTGGATTCTTGTATACGTTATCGAGCAACATTTTCTCCAATGGCTATCACATCTTTCAGGCCGAAATTTACCCCACCTCCGTGCGCGCCACGGCTGTCGGCACGGCGTACAGCCTGAGCCGCCTGATGAGCGGCCTGATGCCGTTCATCCTCTTGCCCGTGCTGCACGCGCATGGGGCCACGGCGATGTTCTCCGTCGTGGCCGGCGCCATGGTGCTCTTGATGATTGACGTGGGAGCACTTGGACCGAAGACGACGGGGCGCGCGCTGGAGGACGTCAACGAACGCGTCATTGTGCAGGAGCAAGGGCCAAACGTGGGCGTTTGATCCCGTGAATGCTAGGGGCGCGAATGTTCCGCCATTCGCGCCGCCCTACCAAGTCGACCGCGCTTTTACACGCCATGCTCGCGGGGAACGCGGGCGCCGCTCGACATGCGGTGTCGCCGAGCTCCCTCGCGCGGCAGGGCAGTCACTGTCTGAAGGTTGTTTGACACCACGGCGCCTGAGTCCGCGAGCCACACAACCACGTCGTGCTCCCCACCATCGTCCACGAGCTGGATCTCGGCCGCAGCCACGCCATCCACCGTGAGCATTCGCTCGCGCGCCTGCGCGCCTTGTGTCGCTCGCTCGACGCGAATCCGGTAGAGCGTTGAACCGTGGCGATACCTCACCTCAAAGCCAGGCCAGTGCATGGGGATGCACGGTTCTACGATGAGCTTGGTCCCGCGCCGCTGAACGCCTAGGATGGCCGCGAGCCCCGCCTGGTACATCCACGAAGCGGCGCCTGTATACCAGGACCATCCGCCCTGCCCCACGTTCGGCTGCTCCGTGTAAATGTCCGCCGACATGACATAGGGCTCGTTTCCGTACCGCTCCACTTCTCGCGACGTGTCGGCGTGGTGAATCGGATTCAGCATGGAGAAGAGTTCATAAGCCTCCTCTCCCCGCCCGAGATGGGTCCACGCGATGATGCTCCAGATGACCCCGTGGGTGTATTGCCCGCCGTTCTCGCGAATTCCTGGCGGATAGCCCTGGATGTACCCAGGGCTCGGGCGCAAATCTCGAAACGGCGGCTGCAGCAAATGCGCCACACCCAGGCGCCGGTCCACGAGTTCCCGGTCGAACGATTCCATGGCGCGCACGGCCCGATCCGGCGGAGCACCGCCCGAGAGGACGGCCCACGATTGAGCAATGGCGTCGATCCGACACGCGGGCGACGCGGCCGACCCTAGCCACAGCCCGTCGTCCGTCACAGCGCGCCGGTACCACTGTCCATCCCACGCCGACTCGTTCGCCGCTTTGAGAAGCTTCTTGCGCATCGCAAGCCAGCGCCCACGGTGGGAAGCGAATGCGGGATGGTCGATCTCGGCCACCCGCCGCAACACATCCGCCAAGAACCACGCCAGCCACACGCTCTCGCCCCGGCCCTTCGCGCCGACTCGACTCAGACCGTCGTTCCAGTCGCCGATGCCCATGAGTGGCAGGCCGTGATGGCCGAAGTGCAGCGCGCGCTCCACGGCCCGTGCCACGTGCTCCGCGAGGCTGCCTTCCTCCTGGCTCCATACGCTGTCCTCGTATCGTTCCAGTTCCCCGTCGCCAAGCGGGGCGCTCACGAGATACGGAACGCGTTCGTCGAGGATGGCGGTATCGCCCGTCGCCTCGAGGTAGCGCGAGACCGCGTACGGCAGCCAGAGCAGGTCGTCCGAGAAACGGGTGCGAATACCCTTGCCGAGCTCCTCGTGCCACCAGTGCTGTACGTCGCCCTCGACGTACTGATGGCGCGCAGCCCGAAGAATTTGATGGCGCAGCACGTCGGGACGGGCGTGAAGCAGCGCCAGGGCGTCCTGCAGCTGATCCCGAAAGCCGAACGCGCCACCGGCCTGATAAAACGCTGTGCGGGCCCAGATGCGGCAGGCGAGGGCCTGGTACACGAGCCAGCCGTTCATCAGGATGTCGAAGCTGCGGTCCGGCGTGCGGACTTGGACGCGTCCGAGCAGATCGGCCCAGAATTCGCTGACCTCGCGGAGCGCGCGGTCCGCCGCGTCAGGGCGCGCGAGCCGGGCGAGCCTCGCGGCCTCGTGTTCGTCAGGCGCCGCGCCGAGGAGCACGACCACCTCGGCCTCCTCGTCAGGCCCCAGGTCGAAATCGCGCGCGAGGGCGGCGCAGGGCGTCGGCGTGGGGCCTTCGTCCCCGTGCCACGCGTCCTCGAGCAGCGCGTCGGGCCGCGTATACGATCCGTCGCCGAGGAAGCGAATCTTGTCGCCCAGCCACCCCGATGTCCGCCCAGCGCCGCCTACGGCGAGAAACCCCATGGCGCCGCGAAACGCCTCCTGATACCGGTTTTCCGCGGCGATGGCGTCCGCCTCGGTCAGCTTGCGCACCACAACGAGGGGCGTGTTCGAGAACGGATCCACGCCGAGCACCCATTCGACGTACGGCGCCACGCGGATTCTGCGCCGCGAACCGGTTTGGTTGCGAAGCCGCACCCGCATCCACTTGATGGGCTCTGCGCGATCCACGAACACCTCGAGCGCCACGCGGACGCCCTCCACGTCGCTTTCAAACGTGGTGACGCCCGGACGATGCGTCACGTCGTACGTCCATGCATCCCCGGCTGGCGAAGGGGTGGCGCTCGCGACGATTCCGCGGTCGAGATCGGCGAGGTACACGGCTTCACCGGGCGGGTCGAACGCGGCATCGTTGTGCCAGGGCGTGAGCTTGAACTCGCGGCTGTTGCGCCACCAGGTGTAGCCGGTGCCGAGCTCGGTCACGAGCGCGCCGAAGTTGGGATTGGCAAGCACGTTCGACCAGGGCCGCGGCGGCCGCTTGGCGCGCGTGACACGCATGCGGTACGCGCGACCGTCGTCGACGAACGCGCCGTAGCCGTTCGCAAACTCCCCCTCCACCTGCCCGGCATCGTGCGCCGCGCGCTTCGGTTCCGGCTCCAGGCGGTCCGACGCGAATCTCGCCGGCTCCTCGCGCCGCGCTCGACCGCCCGCGAGCTGCGCGCCGACGCTTGGGCCACCGGCCCGCAACGTTGCGACCGCGACGGCCTCGATGAGCGTTTGTTCGGCGCTCGAAAGCTGATCCGCCTTCACCACGGCGAGCCCCGAGGTGTCGTGCACGCCGCGGCGCGCCATCTCCGCCCGGATGCGATCCCGCGTCTCGTCCCGATAGCTCGACATCGTCTCGTCGATCACGACGAGATCGCTCGCGAAGCCCATGTGCGCCAGGTACTGCGTCAACCGCGCGAGCTTCGCGACAAATGGGATTTCCGCCGCGGAGGCGAGCCGGACGGCGACGATGGGCCTGTCACCCGAGATCCCGTGCGCCCAGAGTCCGGATTGGCCGAGCTCGTTCTGCAGGATGGCCGCCCGCCGCTCGGGCGAAAACGCGCGCCGGGACAAGAACCGCGACAGCAATTCCATGGCGTCCTCGACGTCTTCCGGCGAAAGGTGCAGTTGGCGGAGATCGATCTGCGCGCGCATCCATGCGAGTTGCGCCGCGCGCGATAAGGCCGAAGGCTTGCGCATTTCAAACGCCCTCTCCACGACCTCTTCCCGCGCCTCGCCGAGCGCGGTGATGACATAGAGCGCGCGCTTTTCCCCGGGCGCGAGTGCCACGGTTGTGCGGAGAATCGCGGCCGGATCGGCGACCGATCCAGCTTCGCCGCGCAGGCGTTGCCAGAGCCCCTTCGGCGCCGCGAGACGGCCGCCGCGCCCGACGAACCGCGCCCGGTGGGAGTCCCACTCGACCGGTGCCGGCGCTTCTTCGTCCGCCACAAGGTGAAACGCCGCGTACACGTCCAGCTCATCGTCCGATTCGGGCCTGCGCCGCGCCCACAGCACGTGGCGCGCCTCGTCCCAGCCCGTCTCGACAAATAAGCGCTGAAACGACGGATGCGCGATGTCCGCCGCTGGCTTCGCGAGTGCGAGTTCGGCGAAATAGGTCACCTCGAGCCGGCGAATGTCCTCGCCGAGGTTCTGAAGGACCAACTTCCGAATCTCCACATCTCGGTCCGGCGCCACGAGCACAGACCACTCGCTCTCGATCCCGTCCACCACGCGCTTCAAGCTCGACTTGTCCGGGCGGAACTCCGCCTCCACGTGTCCTGCGCCCCCGTGCAACGTGGTGCGAAAGACGCCGCCGCGATCCACATCTCGCACGTACATCACGGGTCCGCGATACGGCAGGTGCCGATCCGGCCGGAAGCGCGTGACTGCGATGCCGCGCCAGATTATCCCACCCTCGCCCCGCGCGTCGACGAAGCTCGTCAGATTGCCGTTGGAGACCGCGTTCCACGCGTCGTCGTTTCCGCTCCGCCGGCGCGCATAGACCGGGCGGTCGAAGTTCGGCGCGTGCGCGGCGTGAACTGGCTTGAGGAGCAGCGCCGGGCGCTTGGGCATGCGTTCATACAGCATGTACTCGCCCGCGCGCACGAGCGGCAAGCGGTGAAACCGCTCGATCCAAAGATTGTGCTGCAGGTAGTTCGCGATGGCAATGAACGCCATCCCCTGGTGGTGGGCCATGAAGCTCTGCACCACCTTGTACCGTTCTCCCGACGGAAGGCGGCTTGCCGTGAAGTCGACGGCCTCGTAGTAGCCGTACGGCCCGAGCGCGCCCAACTCGCGCAATTGCCTAAGGGCGTCAGCCACCTGTTCAGGGGCAAAAGAAAGCGCCAGCATGGTCGCATAGGGCGCCACGACGAGGTTGCGTTCCAGGCCGCGGTCCAGCCCGAGCCCCGGCACACCGAACGCCCGGTATTGGTAGTTGAGGTCGCGATCGAACGCGTAGAAACCGCTCTCCGAGATGCCGAACGGGACGCCGCGCTCCCGCGCGTAGGCGATCTGTCTCGACACCACGCCGCGATACGTCTCCTCCCAGAGGGTGCCGGGCAGGTGGCGCATCAAAAGCGCGGGCATGAGATATTCGAACATCGTGCCGGACCAGGACAAGAGCGGATAGTGTCGGCCCACGCGCGTCATGGTGCGGGACAGCGCGAACCAGTGGGACGCAGGCACCTGGCCATTCGCGATGGCGATGAAACTCGCCTGGCGCGCCTCGGAAGCGAGGAGATCGTAGACAATTGTCTCGAGCTCGTTTCGATCTGCGTGAAAGCCCAAGGAAAACAGCCTGAGATCCGGGCGATACAGCGGGCGAAAATCTACTTCCTGCGCAAAGCCCTCCACGGCGTCCGCAAGGCGGCGCGCGCGAGGGGCGACATCCGCGTCGGATGCCGCCCATTCGCGAAGCGCCTGGCCCAAGGCCAACATCGCGCAGACCAGGTTGCCGGAGTCCACGGTCGAGACGTACCTCGGCGGAAGGGGCCTGAGCGTCCGCGTATCATACCAGTTGAACAGGTGGCCGTGCCACCGATCCAGGGACATGAGCGTCGCCATGGTTTGCTCCAGGCGATGCACGGCGTGTTCCTTCGAGATGATTTCCAGATCTGCCGCTGCGGCGACGCACAAGAGGTAGAGCCCAATGTTGGTGGGGGAGGTGCGGTGCGCGACTCGCTCCACCGGCTCAAGCTGCACATTGTCCGGCGGCAGGTGGTGATCCTCCTCGCCGACGTACCGCTCGTAAAACCGCCACATTGCCACGGCCACTTCGCGCAGATGCGCGGAAAGGTCCGGGTGAGGATCCACGCGCGGTGGACCGGCGGGTTGGGCGAGCAATCGCGCCACACCGTGCGCGGGCAACCACACCGCGAGCGCGAGAGCGCCCAAGAACACCTGTTCCCAGGTACCGAAGAGCCCAGGCACTGAGCAGGCCAGCGCGACCGCGTAACCCGCGGGCTCGTAGAGAAGGGGCGCGGACGATCCGTCTGCACGGTCCGCGTGGGAGGACGGGATCCACTCGAGCAGCCGCCTCCGGCTGATGAGCATCCGATACAGCGCGCGCAGACTGGCATCCGCCTCGACCACCGCCATGAACGGCAGCGTCACGAGCATGACCAGGCTCTGGCCCAGCGCCGTCGCGGCGCCCCGCCAGGACCATTCGCTAGGCCGGACGGCGTCAAGCTGGCGCAGAACGGGCAAAAACACGGTGATCAGGAGCACGGCGCCGTACGCGTACGCCGGCCCGGGCAAAAGGCCAGCGCCACCAAGGCCGATGAGCAGCACAAGCGCCGGATGGACCAGGCTGTGCCGGACGTGATCGACGATGTTCCAGCGGGTGAAGCCGCACAAGTCCACAGGCTGCGCCCGGCCGCGGCGATCTCGACACACCCGGCGCAACCAATACGTCAACTGCCAGTCTCCTCGCACCCAGCGGTGGGCGCGGCGCATGTAGGCGCGGAGCGTCGCAGGCTGGCTCTCGACTACCTCCACATCGGCGACGAGCCCCGCGCGCAAGAATCCGCCTTCGAGGATGTCGTGGCTCAGGACCCTATTGTCCGGGATGCGATCACACAGCACGGCGTGGAAGGCATCGACGTCGATGAGTCCCTTGCCGACGAACAGGCCGCGCCCGAACCAATCCTGATACGGATTGGAGATGGCGAACGCGTAGGGATCCACGCCCGTCTCGCCCGACCAGAGGCGCGCAAAGCGCGACACCTGCGTCGAGCGCGGGCTGACGGCTACGGCCGGCTGGAGCACGCCGTAGCCCTGCTCGACGCGCGTGCCGCGGGCGTTGAGCCGCGGCCGGTTGTAGCCAAGGTGCATCGTGCCGACGAGGCGCTGCACGGCGCCGATGGGAAGTTCGGTGTCGAGATCGGCGGTAAACACGTAGCGAATGGTCGGTAGGACGTCGAGATCTCCATCTTTCACGCAAAAGGTGGTGTCGCGCTTGCCGCGCATGAGCTCGATCAGCTCGACCAGCTTCCCCCGTTTTCGCTCCCAGCCCATGTATACGCCGTCTGCACGGTTCAAAACGCGGTGGCGGTGAAACCAAAAGAAGCGGGCGGCTCCGTACTTGCGGCGAAGCGCCTCAAGTCGCGCGCGCGCCCGGGCGAGCAGGATCTCGTCCTCCGGCAGATCCGGCGCACCGGCGTCGCGCAGGTCCGACAGCACCGCAAAATAGACGTTGTCTCCCCGCTGCGTCAGATGGTGAAGTTCGATTTTGTCGAACGCCTCGTCGACGTCGGCCTCGTTTGCCCATAGGACGGGGAGCACCACCATGGTGCGAGCATCCTCTGGAATCCCCTCGCTGAAGTCGAGGCGCAGGATGGGCACGGGCCGAACGGCGCGGCGGATCCCCTCGTGCACGAGGGCGAGGACCCACTCGCTCACGGGAAGCGCGAGCAGGACGGCAAGTGCAAGTGTCACGCCAACGGATGCGCGAAATCCGCCCGTGAATCCATCGAGCACCGCCCACAGGATGGCCGCGAACAAGAGCGCAACACCGAGCAGGTACGTGCGCAGCGGGTGGCGGCGCAGCGCGATTTGCGGCACCGCCCTCGGCTTCGCGCGCTCCTTGAGCGTTCGATGAAGCGCGTGCATGCCGTCGGGATCGCACAGATAATGCGCCACAAACGCCTCCCGCGGCAGGTCGCTTGCGGCGGTGGGCGATCCGGCCTTCTCCCACGCGTCCCGCGCGAGTGAGACGGCGGTCTCCGCGATCATCGCCTCGGGCAGGCGGAAGGCCTCGCTGAGCCAGCTGACCTGATGGGTGAGCACGTTCTGGCTTGTCGGATCGAGCCGCGTATAGTCGCCCGTCGGCTCCTCGCGCAGGCAGGCCTGCACCCGGGAAATGCGCGACGCCATGGGCTGCCAAGACATGCGCTCCAGCGCGTGCAGGCTCTGCACCAAGTTGCCGATGAGCACCTGAATTTCGGCGTGCCACTCGGCCTCGTACGTCGTCAGCCGCTCGATGCTCTCGGAAGAGTTGGCGACGTGCGCCGCCAGCCACTCGCGCAACTCCTGGCTATCCGGCTCCCACTCGGACAGGTGATGCACGAGGTGTACCACTTCCACGGCACCGAGCTCACGCCCTTTGGAAAAGCGGTCGATGGCGCGCCGCACGGCCGCTGGCCCGCCTCCCTGCTCGATCTCGCTGAGTAAGCGTTGGATGGCGCGGCACGCCTCGTACCGACGCTGAATTTCCTCGCTCGCTTCAGCGATCCGCGTGAGAATCGCGATGCGCAGCCCGTTGGCAAGCTGATGGCACTCGAGGGTCGTCAGCACCTGGACGTCCTGGTACGCCTCGACAAAGCGGGTGAGCGTCTCGGCCTCGATGTGTCCGCGCACCGCATCGAGGTAGGTGGTGGCGAGCGCCACCACGCGAGGCTCCCCGGTCTCGACCATCCTCGGCAGTTTCCGCACGACGGCGTTCGGCCACAGGCGCTCCGCCAGCATCGCCTGGAGTTCGAGATAGGCGGCGTGATCGATCAGCCACTCGTGCGCAGGCTCGGAACACGCCGCAGGTTCCCGCTCGAGTCTGGCGGCGAAATTCCGGACACGCGCCGTTAACCGGCGCAGGATGGGCCACAGGTCGTCTCCCCCGCCGCGCGTCGAACTGATATCTTGCGTCAGCGCCAATGCATGCGCGCGTCTCTCGAGCTCTGTGTCGAACGCCATAGGTCCTCCTTGTGCCGCCGAGAGTCTCGGATCGCCCGTCCGAACGAACAGATAAAACGGCAGCATATGTAAACATTCCCGTTTGAAGTCTGGATTATAAATCGGTTCGCGCTGACACGGGCGCCAACGGACGTGGTAAGATGGTGTCAAAACGTTTTGGGAGGAAGGCGTATGGAAGCGTATCCATTGGGGACGCGGCGCGTTGCGCAGATTGGCATCATCGTGCGGGACATTGAAGCGGCGAGCGCCGCTTGGGCGAAGCTCCTCGGCTGCGACGTGCCGAAGTGGCACTGGACCGAGGCGTACGAGCAGGCGCGGACGGAATACCAGGGACAACCGACCCAGGCGCGCGCCAAACTCGCGTTTTTCCGCCTCGAGAACCTCGACATCGAGCTCATCGAACCCGACGAACATCCCAGCACCTGGCGCGCCTGGCTCGATGAACACGGCGAGGGTGTGCATCATATCGCCTTTGAAGTCGACGGCATGGTCGCCCACACCGAGAGCATGATCCAAGCGGGGCTTCCGCTTCTCCAGCGAGGCGAATACACAGGCGGCCGATACGCGTACTTCGACGGCGCGTCGTCTGCGCGAGCCGTGATTGAACTGCTGGAAAACGACCGCCGTTGAGGCGCCTTGGAGGTGAACTGGGATGGGACGGATCGAAAGCGCATTCGATCTCGGCTTCATCCGAGGCATGACCTTTGGCTTCGTCGGCCAGCACGGGACGTGGGGAACCGACGAGGCGCGCGCATCGATGCGTGCGCTTGCCGAACAGCCCTTCAACTGGGTGACGCTCGCCTTCGCGGGCCTCATGGAGCACCCCGGCGATCCCGCCATCGCGTATGGGCCTCCGGTCACCGTGAGCGACGACGAGATTGCGTCGATGGCGGAGCTTGCCCACGCACTCGGGCTCAAGGTGTGCCTGAAGCCGACCGTGAACTGCCGAGACGGGACGTGGCGAGGCGAGATCCGGTTCGAGAAGGAACACGGCCCGGATCTCGAGTCCTGGGAAGCGTGGTTTGGGTCTTATTCCGACATGATGGCCCACTACGCGCATGTGGCGAAGCGCACGGGTTGCGAGATGTTCTGCGTGGGCTGCGAGATGACGACTGCCGAGCCACACGAAGCCATGTGGCGCGAGACCATCGCGCGCGTGCGAACCGAGTACGACGGCCTCGTGACGTACAACTGCAACCACGGGCGCGAGGAGCACGTGCGCTTCTGGGACGCGGTCGATCTCATCTCGTCGAGCGCCTACTATCCCATCGACCGGTGGCGAGATCGCGTGCCTGTGCTCCGCGAGGTGGCAGAGGCGCATGAAAAGCCGCTCTTCTTCATGGAAGTGGGGTGCCCGAGCCGCTCCGGCTCCGGCGCCTGCCCGTGGGACTACCGGCACCCAGGCGCCGTCTGTCTTGACGAGCAGGCGCGGTTCTACGAAGCCATGTTCGCCGCCATGCCCGACGAGCCGTGGTTCAAGGGTTACATGCTGTGGGAATGGCCGTGGAAGCTGTACCCGCGCGAAGCGGCGTCCGAGGACGGAAGCTACTGCATCTACGGCAAACCGGCCGAGGACGTCGTGGCGCGGGCGTTCTCGGCCATCGCAAATCGATGACGGGCACGCGGTTCGTCCGCGCCATCCGGTCGACAGGCTACGCGTCACGCGGTGACGGCCATGGCCGCCCAGCGCGCGGCGCCCTGCGCGGCCTCCTCCGGATGAGGCGCGAGCCGCAAGGGAGACCCGAAGACCGCCTCCACCGCGTCTCGCAGGTGCCGGTTCACGCGCAGCGCGTTTCCCGCGCCTGCGAGGGCGCGAGGGCCGTCCGGCCCGGACGGCGGCAGGCGGCAAAATCCCTCGTACAGTTCCTCCGCCACACCTGAGATTACGCCCCAGGCGAACGCCTCGGGCACCATGGCCGCCGCGGTCCATCGCTCGACCCGGGCGCCGTCCTCGTCGCTCAGTCTCGACCCGAAGAACGTCGGGCGCACGCGCGGAAACGGCCCGCCAGATTGGCGCCAGGCCGCAATGGCCTCGTCCAGGACGTCGTAGGTGGAACGCGTCGGCACGAGCCCGTGCAAGCGGACGACGCGATCGAAAAACGCGGCCACCAGGGCGTACGCCGCTCCGCCCGCGAGCGTCGCGGCGACCGCGAGGCAGAGCTCCCCCAGAAACGGCCGCAGTTCCGCGCCAGGCGGCAGCTCGGGCCTTCCCCGCACGCAGACCGACACCTGCGCGCCCGTGCCGATGTTCACCAGCACGCCACCCTCTTCCACGCCCACCGCGCCGAGGAAACTCGCCTGGTGATCGCCGAGCGCCACTGCCACGGGAATACCGCGGTGCTCGCCCAGGATGTGAAGATCCAGCGCCAGCTCGGGCAGGAACGAGAGGTCCATTCCGGCCGCCTGCAAGCCCTCCGCGGCAAACGTCTCCTGCTCCAAATCAAACCCGCCCATGCTGTGCGCCAGCGACGCGTGTGCCCGCGGCCGCGACAGGCCGGCGAGGCGGGCCGCAAACGCGTCCGGCAGCGTGGCGATCCACAGCGCGCCTTGGGGCACGAGGCCGTGATGCGCGAGATAGGCGTGCGTCGCAAGCCCGTAGCCAGTGTGCACCTGGCATCTCGTCAGCCGAGACAACCACTCGGCAAACGTCTCGCCTCGCGACGCCTCTTGGCCCGCACGCCGGTCCTGCCATGTGAAGAGCGGACTCACCGGCGCAACATGCGCGTCCAGATACACCACGCCGTGCATCTGCCCGGTGACGCCGATGGCGGCCACGTCCGGATGCTCCGATAACCCCTTCTCCACCATGCGCTCGGCGAGGGCCAGCATGCGCTCGGCGTCCTGCATCGACGCGAGCGGATCGTCCGTCGGCAGTTGGGCACCGTGCGGATGGGACTCACACCACACGACGCGACTCGCCGCGGTGTCGTACACCACCGCGGCGATGGAGGTCGTGCCGAGATCGACGCCGAGCGCCTTCATGACGGATCCCGCTGCCTCTCGCCCCGCAGGTCGAGCGCCAGCGCGGCCTCGTCGTAGCCGATGGGCCAGGGCTCGGGCCTTGCGGTGCGCGAGACAATGTCGACATGCCGCGCCTCGCGCGCCGAGATGTGGATGGCCTCCATGATCTCGACGACGTGCATGGCGAGATCGCCCGACGCGCGGTGCGGACGGCCGTCGCGGATGGCGAGCGCCATGTCGGCCACCGCGAGGCCTCGGCGGTTCTCCGAAAAGCCAAAGAGCGCGGGCGCAGGCGACCACGCGTCCGCACCGCGGCGGCGCACGCGCACCGTGCCGTCAAAGTTGTTGGGATCCGGCACAGCAAGAGTCCCCTCGGTGCCGTAGATCTCGATGCGCGGCAGTTCGGAGTGCCACACGTCGAACGTGGTGACGAGCACGCCCGTGGCCCCGCGCTCGAACTCGAGCAGGGCCTGCACGTGCGTCGGGATCTCCACGGGGATGCGCTCACCGAATCGATTTGGTGAGCCGATCACGCGCGTCGAAAACGTGGTCTGCGCCGTGCCCGCGACGCGTCGCACGGGGCCCATCAGGTGAACGAGCGCCGTCAGATAGTAGGGGCCCATGTCGAACATGGGGCCACCCCCGGCCTGGTAAAAGAAGTCCGGATTCGGATGCCAGCGCTCCGGCCCATGGCTCATCATGAACGCCGTCGCGCCGATGGGCTCGCCAATCCAGCCGTCGTCCAGGAGCTTGCGCGCCGTCTGGAGGTGACTGCCGAGGAAGGTGTCCGGCGCGGCCCCGATGCGAAGCCCGCGAGAGCGGGCGAGATGGACGAGCGCTTTCGCATCGTCCGCTTGAAGCGCGAGCGGTTTCTCTGTGTGCACGTGTTTGCCCGCCTCCAGCGCCTGGCGCGCAATGTCGGCGTGCGCCTTCGGCACGGTGAGATTGAGGACGAGATCCACGTCGGGATGCGCGAGGAGTTCGTCGGGCGTGAGCGCCGGAACCTGAAACTGCTCGGCGCGCGCCGCGGCCCGGTCCGCGTCGAGATCCGCCACCGCGGCCACGGGAATGCCGAATGATCGAAGGTTCTTCAGGTACACCTCGCTGATCACGCCACAGCCCATCACACCAATTCGAATCACGGGCCATCACCTTCCCCGATTTGCTTGAGATGAATCAGCACGGCCTGCCCGTCGCCCATGTGGCGCGGAATGATGAGGCCGTGGCGCATGAGCGCGTCGCCGCGAAAGCTCTCGCCGAGCGCCTCGCAGACGTAGCGC
Source organism: Alicyclobacillus acidocaldarius subsp. acidocaldarius Tc-4-1 (assembly GCF_000219875.1). Lineage (NCBI taxonomy): Bacteria > Bacillati > Bacillota > Bacilli > Caryophanales > Alicyclobacillaceae > Alicyclobacillus > Alicyclobacillus acidocaldarius. The sequence continues at coordinate 782,948 of NC_017167.1, read as the reverse complement.
GCCTCGGGCCGCAGGCCGCGCAGGGCGAGGCGCGCCGGCGGATCCATGGGATCCGGGTACGTGCAAAAATAGGCGACGAGCGCCTCACTACCGTCCTCGGCGGCGAACATCCAGGCCGCCTCGGGCCCGTCAAACGGCGACAGCAGCCGATAGAAGTCCCCAAACTGCACGAGCTGGCGAAGCGCTTTGTACCGCTCCACCGCTTGACGCGCCTCGCGCCGCTCCGCGTCCGAAAGGCGCCGCGGATCGAGCTCGAAGCCGAAGTTGCCGCACATCGCGACGCCGGCGCGAAGGGCGAACGGCGTCACGCGCCCCATCTGGTGGTTGGGCACGGCCGACACGTGCGCGCCCATCGCCACCGGCGGATAGACGAGGCTCGTGCCGTGCTGAATCTTCAGCCGCGAGACGGCGTCCGTGTTGTCGCTCGTCCACGTCTGCGGCATGTAGTGGAGCATGCCGAGATCGAATCTGCCCCCGCCGGAGGCACAATTCTCAAACAGCACGTGCGGAAACCGGCTGGTGAGCGTCTCCAGGATCTCGTACAGCCCGAGCACGTAGCGGTGCGCGACCTCGCGCTGGCGCTCCGGCGGGAGCGCGGCCGATCCGACCTCGGTCATCGGCCGATTCATGTCCCATTTGATGTAATCGACAGCCCCTTCTTCGATCACGCGCGACACCGCGTCCACCACGAAGGCGCGCACATCCTCGCGCGTGAGATCGAGCATCAGCTGATGCCTTCGCTCCGACCTCGGCCGATCCGCCACGTGCAGGCACCAATCCGGATGCTCGCGATACAGCTCGCTCTTCGGCGACACCATCTCCGGCTCCATCCAGATGCCGAACTGGAGTCCGAGCGCGTGGATGCGATCGGCGAGATGGCGCAGCCCGTGCGGGAGTTTGCGGGGGTGCGGCCACCAATCGCCGAGCGACGTGGTATCGTCGTCGCGCTGGCCGAACCAGCCGTCGTCGAGGACGAACAGCTCCACGCCGAGATCGCGCGCCTGCTCGGCGATCTCGACGAGATCGTCCTCGTCGAACTGGAAATACGTCGCTTCCCAGTTGTTGATGAGCACGGGGCGGACGGCATCGCGATAAGTGCCTCGGCACAGCCTCATTCGAATGGCGCGGTGGAACGTGCGCGACATGCCACCCCATCCCTCATCCGAGTACACGAGCACGGCCTCGGGCGTGACAAACCGCTCGCCGGGTTCGAGGCGCCAGGCGAAGTCGGCGGGATGGATGCCGATCTGCGCGCGCACGTTTTGCCGCATGGGCTCCATTTCGCAGGCGCCGATGAAGTTGCCGCTGTAGACGAGGGCGAACGCGCGCACCTCGCCGCAGTCCTCCGTCGTATGCGGCGCCGCGAGGGCGAAGAACGGGTTGTGCTTGTGGCCGCTCGCGCCGGAGCGGCTCATAATCTCATGCCGCCCAGGCGAAAGCGACGTCCGCTCGATAAACCGCTCGCGGATCCAGGCGCCGGACAGTTGGACAAAGTCCGCCTGCCGCAGGTCGAGATCGACAGATGCGGAGAGTGCCCGGCGCAGGACGAGCGGTTCAGTCCCCGCGTTCTCGAAACGCGCGTGGCGGCAGACAAGATCGAAGTCGCGGTAGACGGTGTAGGAGAGGATCACGCGCAGCGAGATGGCCGGATCGACCAGCGAGATCTCGAGCGTGTCGGCTTCGAAATCGGATTCGACGTAAAACGCGGGCAAGCCCGGAAGCGCCGGCTTGCCAGGTCGGATCTGGTGCGACTCGTACACGAGCTGGGACGCGTGGCTGCCGGACGGCTGCAAGACCTCGTAGGCGGGATCGCGGTGGTCGCCCGTCCCGAACGAGGGATACTCAAGGCGAAGCGAGCCGATGTCGGTGGCGCGCATGTGCTCCGGCCGCGCGTCAAGCCGCTGGCAGGCGCGCGCGATGCGGACCAGATCCGACGCGTCTTCCAACCTGGCGCCCCAGTAGACGTGCTCCAATGTGCCTTGGTCGCCGACGCGAATCACGTAGCTCGATCTCGGCGTCAGCAGGTGAAACAGGCGCTCATCCGAATGAAAGATGATGGGCATCGAAGTTCGTCCCTTCCCATTCGCCACAGGCTCGCCATGTAGGCGCGCTCTTCGGGGTGTGCCCGGCGGGCGCGAAGGCCGCAACGCCTCAGAGCTTCGCGACTTCGTCTCGCCAGTGGTAAATCGGCTGCCAACCGAGCACCTCTTTGGCCTTCCGGTTGGCGAGCAGCGTCTCGTAGCCGTTCGGGTCGACGCGGATATCGGTGACCTCGGGGTAGCACGCCGCGAGAAGCTCACCGTTCGTCAGATCCATGCTGGTCCAATCCGCGGCGATATTCAGTTTGACGCACCCTAGGCCGTCCTTCTCGACGGCCAGCCTGTACGCCACCGCGGCGTCCCGCGCATCGATGTACGACCAGAGGATATTCTTGCGCACCTCTGGCTTTTTGATGAAGTCAGGAAAGTTTCTGTACATGTGGGGCGCAATGACGTTGCCGAGCCGGAACGACACAATCTGCATGCCGTAGCGCCGATAGAGCGTCTCCGCGGTCAGCTCGTTGACCACCTTCGACAGGCCGTAGGCGTCCTGGGGCAGTTGCGGGTGATCCTCATCGACAGGCACGTACTTCGGCGCAAACGGATGTTTGGCGAACACGAGTCCATACGAAGATTCGCTCGACGTGATGACGGCCTTGCGTATGCCGAGCGATCCCGCCGCCTCCAGCACGTTGTACGTGGACACCGTGTTGAGCGCGAAGGTGGCCGCGTCCGTGCGGATGCCGACGCGAGGCAATGCGGCGAGATGGACCAGAGCGTCGGCGCCCTGAAGCACCTGATAACAGTCTCCGAGATCCGTGAGGTCCGCGAGGACAGTGGGGCACAGTTCCTCAGCGGGCGGGCGCGTGTCGACGTTCAACACGTCGTAGCCCGCGCTCAAAAACTCGCGAATGACCCACGGGCCCAACAGGCCACTTCCTCCGGTGATGACGACGCGCATCGCGACATGCCTCCCATCCTGGATGATGTGCAACCCTTGGTGCGAAGCGCATGACAACGCCTTCATTGTACACCAAGTGTGAACGGGCGGGTGCGCATGAAACGCAAAATCAAGGAGACGATGTGTTCAAGAGCGTGCGGAAAGGATGCGATGGGATGGACGCGTTTCACCAAGAGATGACGCGCATCCGCGAGCGCGGAGACGAACTGAACGTCAACGCGCACGTCGTCATGAGCGACACGGAGTGTAAAGAAGAGGCCGTTCGGCTGTTCAACGAGATCGCCAAGTCGATTCATGAAGGCGATTCAGCCTTGGAGGCGAAAGTCGTGACTACGGAGTCCGTCGAGCTCGTGGTGGCCTTTCTCAACTCGCACTTCTACAGCCCTCGCTTCAAAGTGATGGCGAAGTACAAGAACGGGGTGTTCGACATCCGGGCGAAGGACGACTTCTGGACCCAGGCTCCGGGCGAAAACGGCCTGTGGGCCGACTGGCGGGATGAAGAGCGACTCTATCACGGCGAGTTTTCCGAGCCCAAGATGCGAAGTGCCATCGAGAACGCCTTTCTGGGCTGGTATCAGCGAATGAAGGAAAACGGAAACGCCGGCCTCGCCCCACTGTGAGGCTGGCCGGCGCGTGATATCAGCGGTGAAAACCGCCGAGCGCACGTCTCGACCGTGCGGACGCAAGAGTGTGGCGCGGAACGCCCACCCATGCCCCAAGCGCCCGCGCGGCCTCAAGGTCATGGGCAAAGGCCCGCTCGACGTGGATCTCGGTGATCAGGTAGGACCACGTGGATTCTGCACCGCGGTTCAGGTTGGGACCCTGCGGCGTCAGGCCGTCGCAACAACTGCCGTCGGTCGGATCGGCCATGGGCACCCCTTTGTCGTTTTCACCGTAGAACCAGCGCTGGCACTCGGCCGTAAGCCGCCGATAGGCCTCGTCACCCGTCGCCCGCCAGGCCGATTCGCACGCAATGGCGAGCTGAGCGATTTCCAGCGGTTGCTGGTCCCAGATGGCTGTGAAGCCAGGCGCCGCGAAGCCGCGGTTTCCAATGGGCCGTAACCACCCCTCCGGCGCCCGCATGCGGGCGAGGAGCCCGTCGAGTGAAGCTTTTGCAACTTCTTTCCATCTCGCCTCGCCGGTGAGCGCATAGGCTTCGAAGAGCGCCCAGGGCATGACCGCGTTGTCGTACGTCATGCGGTCCTCGAACCAGGGCCAGTCGCTGCGCGCGTGTGCCTCGAAACGCGACACGAGATCGCGCGCGCCGCGCTCTACGACGCCCGGCAGGCGCTGACGGACAAAGGCCCAGAACTCGGGCACCGCATCTTCGGGAGCATCGGCTCCCTCTGCATGGCGCAACAGCCGCGCGGCGGCCGCCACGACGTGGGCGACGCCGCGCGCGTGCGTGAGCCCGAAAGCCGCCTCGAATCCCCTGCGCAGCACTTGCGCGTAGGCCGTCAGCCGGGCCGGATCGCGCTCTTCGCACATGCCCACTGCGAGTGCGTACACGGATCGCCCTTGGCAGTCGTCCGACGGAACTTCCAGCTCAAAGCGGCGATCGTACGAGACGTTGTTGTGAAACCAGCCGTCCGGCTTCTGGACCCATGCCAAAAACGCGAAATAGATGTCGATGAGCCGCGCGAGATCGGCCGCCTCCGCCTCCAGGCCTCGCTCGCGGGCGTAGTGGAGCCACTCGTACGCGAGCCAGAAGGCACGCGCGTTGTCGTCGGTGGAATACCCTTCCTGACGGCGAGGAATGCGGCCAATCGCGTGCTCAATGAGCCCTGTGTCATCAGTCATCCGGCGCAGGTGATCCAGCGAAACCGGCAGCCCATCAGTGTGCGATGACCGCAAATCCCTTCACCCCCGACGCGCGATGGCGAGCCCGCAGGGCGACGTCCTGGAACAACTGCCAATGGCGCTCGCCCACGCGCGGCCACGTCATGTCTGCGCCAATCGCCGAAATCCGCTCGGCGTACTTCGCGCGCACATCGCGGTTGGTCAGGACTTCCACAGCCCGATCCGCCCACGCGCGCGTGTCCCCGTAGGGCACGAGCAGTTCCGGCACGTCCTTCAGAAGGTCGCGCGCGTACGCGTACGGCGTCGTCAGCACGACCTGCCCCATGCCGACCGCGTAGGCCAGCGTCCCGCTCGTGATCTGCTCCATATTCGGATACGGTGTGACGTAGAGATCCGCCGCCGTGATGAGGTCCACGATGTCGGATTCCGACATGTACCGGTTGAGCATCACGACGTGATGGTCCAAGCCGAGGTCGTGAATCCGCCGCATGAGCGACTCGCGATACGCCTCGCCCTCGCGCTTGACGATTTCCGGGTGCGTTTGCCCGGCGATCACGTACAGCGCGTTCGGGACCTCGCGCACGATATCCGGCATCGCGTCCAACATGAACTCAATGCCCTTGCTCGGACCGAGCAGCCCAAACGTGACGATGACCGCACGGTCTTGCCAGCCGAACTGCTTGCGCAACTCGGCCCTTGGCGTCACGGATCGCACCGGCGTCCCGTGCGGAAGATAGTGGATTTTCGACGGCGAGATGCCGAAGGCGTCGACAAGATAGTCGATGGCCTGGCGATTCATCACGACGATGTGATCGCTTCGCTCGGCAATCTCCTTCTGCACTTCGCGATAAGGCGACATGGGCTTTTGAAAGACGGTGTGAAAGGTCGTCACGAGCGGTTTGTCCAGTGCGTCGATGAAGTCGAGGATGTACGACCCTGCTTCGCCGCCAAAGATGCCAAATTCGTGCTGCAGGGAGACCACGCCAATTCGGCTGTCGTTCACTCGCCGCGCGATGCGCGCATAATCCCGGCGCTCATCCCGGCGAAGGAACCAATACGACCGGTTGTAGTTCTTCACATCTTCATCCGGGGCCAACATGGCGATGACCTGATCAGCCGCGGACGGTCCCGCCGCCCGGCGAACGCTCTGGCGCAAATGGTGAGTGTATGTGGCAAGTCCGCATTTCCGGGGGACATAAGTGCTGACATATCCGATTTCCAACGTCATGCACGCACCACCTCCTGTGTGCTGTCTGGCTCCGAATCGCGACGGTTTCCAATACATGACTGTGCGCGAGTACCTGCGGCTAGTATGCATCGAGGAAGCGCAGGGGAGAGCAGTTGACGGACACACCGCGGTGGAACGTCATGGTGCGCGAGAAGGCAACACCCTGTTAGCACTCGTTGAAGTCGGCTGCTAATATTGTAATCCCGTTGACGAATTCTCGCAACGCCACTCCCACCTCCAAACCTTTTCATCTCTGACCCAGCCATGGCGCGCGGCTGAAACGGCCGCGCTTCCCGCAATGTCCACTCCACTCTACCGGTAGGGCCCAACCGCGCACCGGTTCTCTCCCTACCTCTTCCTTCATCTTATCAGAATCCATAGGAAATATCCACTAGAAAAGCGAAGCGAAGCGGCGTGCCGTCGCACACCGCTCCGTGTTGAACGATAGATTCCAAGCACAACGCCTGGCGCGCCTCAAGGAAGCGCGACGCTTGCCGTCGCCCGCCCCGCGCGCGGCGCGGAAAAACGAACCTCGAGGAAACTTCCCGGCGCGCCGCGCACCACCCATTCCACATGCGCCCGCTGATGCGCCGGCAGGCGCCCGTTACCGTAAAACCCGTACCCATCGAGGTGATCCAACTCACACGGCGATGCACCTGCAAGGACCTCCGACGCCCCATGCAACTCCGCGCGGATGCCCTCGAGTGCCAGATCCTTCCCTTTCTTCGTGCTCGTCGTCGGCAAGAAGCCCGCGTTCGCCACTTCCGCCATCACGCGGTACACGCCCGCCGCAACGGGTTCCACGGACAGGCCCGTCACGATAAGTCGAGCCGTCGTCAGGCCCAGCCGCGTGAGAAACCGGCCGACGCGATCGCATTCTTCTTCTAGCAACGCGGGCGGCGGATTCTGAATCACGAACTTGGGATCTAAGCCGCCAATCTCCACGCGCCCGAAATCGGGATGGTCAAACGGCGTCCAAGGCGTATACGCATCGGGAAACTCGCGAGCCACGTAGTCGACGACCTTGCGCTCGTCCTCGAGCCGCTCCTCCACCGTCAACGACATCATCCTGCGCATGCCGATCTCGCCGTACCCTCGCGCCCCAGCGCGCCGGCGCAGATCCCAGAGTTCCACCGTAAAACTGAGCACGCCCAGGTGATCATACATCCAGTCGTCCGCCGCGCCGGGCATGAGGACGGCCTCGTGGCCCGTCGCAAATTTCTCGTAGTTGGAGCCTGAGAAGTACCCCGTCTCCCGCTCACCCATCCGGGCGACCTCCGTAAAGAGCGCGCGATCGAACGGAGACAAGACCGTATCGTCGCCGGTCGAAGGCTGGCGCAGAATGACGCCGCCCGAGGTGTGCAACGCGGCGTACGCGGCGATGTTCGGATGCGCCCGGATGAAATCCGCGAGCGCCCGCAACTCTGGCTCCGAAAGCGGAAACGGCCCCGCCCCCGGCTGGCCGCTCTCTCCGGCCCAGCGGATCGGGAAGTTCCGGTTGAAATCCATGCCGTACAGGCGCACATCCCGCGCAGAGGACGCAGCCGGTCGCGCCCCGCCTTGCGACGTCCGCACGATCCGGCCTTCGGGGAACAGATGGTAATACACACCACCTATCTCACCGGGCTGCCGTGGGCGCATCACGCGCGGGTCGATCTCGTCGACAGCGTAGGCCCCGTCCTCCGCCGGCGCGCGCATCCACAGAATGCGCCCGTCGCCGTTGACATCGTCCTCGACAAAGCCGTCGGGTGGCAACGTGTGCGGGTACAGGTGCGGACTCGAACGAAGCCTGGCGGGCGTGGTGAGATACACCTCCGCGCCGTCGACCGCAATGCGCGGGATGGCGTAGACGGTGCGCGTCCGAAGCAACTCGCGCACGGCCGGATCGCGATCCCGCTCTTCAACCAGGCGCTCGATCCAATACACGACGGCGCTCGATGCGCACACCTCGCCCGCGTGAATGTTGCCGTCGACCAGGACGCCCGGCTTGTCGAGGGCCGATCCCGTCGCCGCATCCGTCAGCGCGACGGCGAAGAGATCTCGGCCGAGCCGGCTCTTCCCGATGATCTCGAGACGAACCAGATCCGGCGCCAAGTCGGCGAGTCGGCGCAGCCGTTGGACGAGTTGCGAGTAGGTCATGTATGCCGCCGTCGGCACGCGCCTCACTCCTTCGAGCGCCCTCGGGACGCGTCCAGCTCGAACGACGTCTTGTGCAGGCGCACATTCGGGTTTTTGTCCAACAGCCACTGCATGGCGAATTCCGTCTGGAACAAGAGCACCGTGCGCCCATCGCGATCGCGCACGACGAGCGTCGCGTATCGGTCAAACTGGAGGTGTTCGACGGGCTCGTCGGACTCCAGCCACCGTGCGAACTGATACGGCAATCGGATCAGCTCGACGTCGACGCCGTACTCGTGCTTCATGCGGTAGACAAACACGTCAAACTGAAGCTGGCCGACGGCGCCGAGGATCAGGTCCTCCGTGCGGTTGGCCTGGCGAAACACCTGCACGGCGCCCTCCTCGGACAACTCAGCAATTCCCTTGTGAAACTGCTTGTATTTCATCGCGTTCGGGACGGACACCCGCGCAAAGTGTTCTGGCGAAAATGAGGGCAGCGGCGGGAATTCCAGACTGCCTCGCTCGGCGAGCGTGTCGCCGATGCGGAAGAGCCCGGGATCGTGAATGCCGATGATATCGCCCGCGTACGCCTCGTCGACGGTCTCACGCTCCTGGCCGAAGAACTGTTGGGGCTGCGTAAGCGCAAGGCGCTTTCCCGTGCGGACGTGCGTCACGGTCATGCCGCGCGCGAACTTGCCCGAGCAGATTCGGACAAACGCGACGCGATCCCGGTGAGCGGGATTCATGTTGGCCTGAATTTTGAAGACGAAGCCCGTGAAAACGGGATCGTCCGGGCAGACCAAGCCGGCGCTGCTCTCGCGCGGGCCGGGTGCGGGCGCGAGCTGAATGAACGATTCGAGAAACGACGCGACGCCGAAGTTGGCAATCGCACTGCCGAAGTACATCGGCGTCAGCTTGCCCTGGCGGACGAGATCCGCATCAAACGGGTCGCCGGCGACATCGAGCAGTTCAATGTCGTCTTTGAGCTTTTGCCAGAGCGATTCGCCGAGCACTTCAGCGAGAGCCGGATCGTTCAGGTCCGGCACTGGCACGCGCGTCTCGTCTGCTCGGCTCGTGAAGCGCTCGAACCGCCCTTCCATGCGATGGTAGATGCCCTGAAAATCAGGTCCCATGCCGATGGGCCAAGTCACTGGACAGGAGCGGATGCCGAGCACGCGCTCAATTTCCTCCATCAGCTCGAAGGGATCCTTGCCGTGGCGGTCCAGCTTGTTGACGAAGGTGAAAATGGGGATGCCGCGCATCCGACAGACTTCGAACAGCTTGATGGTCTGCGGCTCCACGCCCTTCGCCGCGTCGATGAGCATCACTGCGCTGTCCGCCGCCGCGAGCGTCCGGTACGTGTCCTCGCTGAAATCTTCGTGGCCCGGCGTGTCGAGCAGATTCAGGCGACACCCCATGTAATCGAACTGCAGCACGGTCGACGTGACCGAGATGCCGCGCTGCTTCTCAATCTCCATCCAGTCGCTCGTCGCGTGCCTCCGCGCCTTCCGCCCCTTCACCGCGCCCGCCTCGCGGATGGCGCCGCCGAACAACAGCAGCTTCTCGGTCAACGTCGTCTTTCCTGCGTCTGGGTGCGAGATGATGGCGAACGTTCGACGGTTCGCATAGCGCGAGCCCGCGTCGAGGAGCGCCTGCTTGGGTTCTAATTCCACGGACATTCTTCACCGCGCCCCTTTCATCCGACGTGATCCGGTGCGTATCACTGATGACCCAGGACTGGATGCGGCACGTAATTCTCTTCGAGTTCGGCGATCTCGTCCTGCGTCAGCTGAAGCTCGAGCGCCGCCACAGCGTCCTCGAGGTGATGGAGCTTCGTCGCGCCGATAATGGGCGCCGTCACGAACGGCTTCGACAACACCCACGCCAGCGCCACCTGCGCCATCGGCACCCCGCGCCGTTCCGCCACGGCCTTGACCCGTTCGACGATGCGCCGATCGCTCGCCTCCGTCAGCGCGTACAGCTTGCGCCCGAATTCGTCAGTCTCCGATCTCGCCGTGCGCGTATCCCAGTCCCGCGTCAGTCGGCCGCGCGCAAGCGGGCTCCACGGAATGACACCGATGCCATCCGCCTGGCACAGCGGCATCATCTCGCGCTCCTCCTCGCGATACAGGAGATTGTAGTAGTTCTGCATCGACACGAACTTCGTCCACCCATGCAATTCGGCCGCGTGCTGAAGCTTCAGGAACTGCCACGCGTACATGGAAGAGGCCCCGATGTAGCGCGCCTTGCCCGCCTTCACGACGTCGTGCAAAGCCTCCATCGTCTCCTCGACCGGCGTGTTCGGGTCAAACCGATGGATCTGGTACAGGTCCACATAATCCGTGCCCAGGCGGCGCAGGCTGTTGTCGATCTCCTCGAGGATGTGTTTGCGCGAGAGCCCGCCGCCATTTGGCCCAGGCCGCATGCGCCCGTGCACCTTCGTGGCGATCACGACCTCGTCCCGCCTGGCGAAATCGCGCAGCGCGCGGCCGAGGATCTCCTCGCTGGCGCCCAGCGAGTACACGTTTGCCGTATCGAAGAAGTTGATGCCGAGATCGAGCGCCTTCCGGATGAACGGGCGCGCCTCCTCTTCCCGCAGCACCCACGAGTGCGTGCCTCGCTCCGGATCCCCATAGCTCATGCATCCGAGGCAAATGCGCGAAACCTCGAGCCCCGTCTTGCCGAGGCGCACATACTGCATCTGTGGTCACTCCTCTCAGACGTGTTGGGAGATGACGCTCATTTTGTTGAACGGATAGACGACAAATTCCGCCTCGCCCACAATCATGGAGCGCGGCACGAACTTGTGCACCCAGAGCCTGCTGTCGTCGGAAATGGGTCGGTTGTCGCCGAGCATAAAGTAGCATCCTGGAGGAACTTTCCACGTCCCGACGACCGTGCCGTTGTACTTCGAAATATCCGGATTGTTCTCGACGAGCTTCTTGCCATTGATATACACGGCATTGGACGTCACCGTCACCGTGTCCCCAGGCAGGCCGATCACGCGCTTGACGAAGAGCTCGCTCGGATCGTCCGGCCAGTGAAACACGACGACCTCCCCGCGGTGGATGGGCCAAAGCTCCGTCGCCAGCTTGTTGACAATCACGTATGCGAAGTTCCGGGAGCTCGTCGCAGGGATGGTGGGGTACATTGAAGCGGAGGGCACCCGAGCGGGGCTCACCACCCACATCCGAAGCGCCATGGCGATGGCCACGCCAATCAGAATGGGCAAAAACAACCCAGAGAACCAGCTGCGCTTCGGCCTCTCTTCCATCGGTTGTCGCTGTTCCACGTTGCCACTTCCCTGCTCTGTCATGTCCGAAGCTACGCGAAAGGCCGCCTCGGCAGTCGACCAACATTATACGACATCCACATGGCCTTCACATCGAGAACTTCGCCCGGACCGGGATCTCAATCTACCGCAATTCCGTACGCGCTTCCGCGGACAACCACCACCGCGTCCGCGCTCTGCGCAGCGAAGAAAAATGCGCCCTGGGGCGCCCGCGCCACGCGGCCGGAAGGATCCTCGATGTATTGCCGACTCACGATGTACGTGTGGCCGGCGTGATCCATCACCAAGCTCGAGGCGGGCACAGGTGAGGGCAACCGGCACAGCGTCGTCCACGCGCGGCCGTCAAACGCACGGACGGCCACGGCCTCCCCTCGGGCGTTAAGCGCCGCGCAATCAACGGAATTCCCAGCGCCGCGAATCAGCGCCACCTGAGAAGCCAACGGGCGAAGGAGTCCTTCGCGATCCGCCCACAGCCGATGATGCGCGTCCACGACGTACAACGTGAGATCCGTGGCACTGTAGTAAGCCTGGCGGATCGAGAGGTCGCCGATGGATTCCACGTACATGTGCTCATTTGTGTCAAAGTAGTAGACCTGATTGCCCCACGGGCCGGCGAAGATGACGTACAGGTCGTTCGTGTAGCCGCTCCAGGCCATAGCGTGGCACACCATGCCCGCGGGCGGATGAAGGGAAGCGATAAACCTCAGCACGTGGTTCCACACGTCGTACGTCTCAAGCTGCCCGGCGCCCGTGAGAAGGAGGATGAGCCTGTCGCTCACCCACGCCGCGCTTGCCAAGCCAGACGAGAAGCGAAGCCGCGCCACGCTGTTGCCCGTCCGCAGCTCGAACACCCAAAGCTCGCCCTTCGGTTCGATGGCGAACGCCGCCAGGCGGGAAGGGCTCGGTTCCCATGCCAGCGCGCGCTGCAACGCGGCAGTCTGCGCGCGAAGGGGAATCTGCAGGATGGGCTCCTGCGGTGGCTCGTGGACCACTACGGTGTGCCAACGGACAGGCGCGGGGCGACTGCGCGCGGCTTCCTGCGCTCCCCACAGCACGGCTGCGGTCCCCGCCAGAATGGTTAGGTACATACCCAGCCGCTTCAGCTTCACACGCCTACCTCTTTCGCGCTATTTGACGATCACGGCCGTGCCGACGTATCGCTCGCCCAGGATGTCCGTAGGCTGGTTGATCAGGTGTCCATCGTAGATCAGCGTGGCGGACGAGCCGCCGTCCAGGTTGGCCGCCGTGACGGCCCCGAGCGCAATCATGAGGCGCGCGATGTCCCCGAGGCTCGCGCCGATATCCGCAGGCCCGTGGAGCTCGCGTCCGTCCGTCACCATGAGGATGACCGTCCCGTCCGCCGTTTGCCCTATCGCCGTGCGCGGCGCATAGCCCCAGTCGCCGGCACCCTGGATCTGGTCCACGCCATGTTCCACGAGCGTCGGCCCAAACATGAGCGCCTGCGTCACGCCCATCGCCTGCAATTCGGCGAGCGTGTAGGTGCCTGAGATGAGGCGCCCATCCGCCGTGAAACCGACGATGCTTTCGGAACCGCTCGCGCGCTTGAGAATCCGCCCGTTGCTGATCACGATGCCTTGCACAAGTCCTCCCGTCCCGCGCCAGTTGATGTCCGTGAACGATCCGCCGTTGATGCCCGCGACCGCATGCCAGTCATTCACGAATTGTTCGACCGTTTCGCCCACGTCGCCGGGATAGCGCGTCTCTACAATTTCGACGCGCCGCGGATCCCGCACCCACAACACGTACGCCGTGAAGGTCGGCTCGTGGATCACGGACAGCCGCGTCCCGGAGGGAGGTTTGGGCGGTCTGTACAGGGGAGCGCCGAAGACCGGAGCATCAAGCCTCGGCAGCGGACGCGACGGACTCGCCACGCGAACCACGCGGTCCCGCTCGACTGGCTTGGGCACATTCCACCGGTACACAAACGAAGCTACACAACCGACAAGCGCCAAATACATGACCGCGGCCAATGCCGCCGCGCGCTTCTTTGCGATCACGCCCGCTCACCTTCGTCACGCCCACGGCCTTGTGGGCGCGATTGCACCATGCTTCATTTCGCCAGGACGAGGTCGAATCCCTGCCCAACTGTGGTCGCCGCGCTCCTCCGTAAAACCGGGCGCGTGGCAGGACAGCCGTCCATCCACGCGCCCGATCTTACTTCTTCTTGCCGAGTTTCACCCGTAGCTTTTCGCCCGGAATGCGTTCTTCTCGCTCTTCCGTCGGCAGCGTCTTGTTGGCGTCGTTGTGCAGCGGTTTGGACTCGTGTCGACTATTAGACACCTTCATCCCCCCTTCGGCGTTAGTATGCCGCAGCCTTTGAAATGCCCGCAGGTGAATTCAAGGCAGGTGTCAAAGACATGCATGGGCGCGAAGAGATAGCATTCGAGAGGAGGCATGTCATGTCCACCGCAGCGTACACTCTGGATTCCACGCACATCGTCTATTCGCTCGCGCCATACCATCCCCCCGCCCTGTCCGTTCCCGAGGGCGCGGTGGTGCACATCGAGACGTGCGACTGTTTCGAAAACCAGATCGAGCGAGAAGACCAGGACTTTGGCACGCTGGATTGGAGTCGCATCAATCCCGCGACCGGCCCCGTCTACGTAGAGGGAGCGGCGCCGGGAGACCTTCTCGCGGTCCACATCCTGGACATCCAACTCGCCAAGCGCGGCATCATGACCACCGGCCCCGGCCTCGGCGTGATGGGCGACCAACTGTCCGAAAATGCCATTCGCTTCGCCGAGATCGATCAAGACCAGGTCGTCCTGCCCGGAGGGGTGCGTGCGCCGCTGAGGCCGATGATTGGCGTCATCGGCGTGGCTCCCGCTTGCGGCGAGGTCCCGTGTGGCACACCTGGCGATCACGGCGGAAACATGGATTGCACGCGCATCACGGCAGGTGCGGTGCTGCTGCTCCCCGTCTCCGCCCCGGGCGCCCTGTTTGCACTCGGCGATCTCCACGCGGCCATGGGCGACGGCGAAGTTGGCGTGTCGGGCGTCGAAATCGCAGGCCGTGTGACGGTGCGGCTGAACGTGGTGCGCGGCGCGAGCTGCCCGGCGCCCATGGTGGTGTCTCCGGACGATGTGAGCGTCATCGCCTCTGCAGCCACCTTAGATGAGGCGGCCGAGTTGGCGACGAAGCGGGCCGCCACCTGGCTCTCGGCCGCCGCTCGCCTCCATCTCGCCGACGCCGCCATGCTGCTGAGCGCGGCCGGGCGACTCCGCATCTGCCAAATCGTCGATCCGCTCAAGACGGCGAGGATGGAGATCGACCGCAGGTTGCTAGAACAACTCGGGGTGCCTCTCCCCGTCTGAAACCAGACGGCGAACGCGCCCGCGCTCGCCGTTTTGTCATGTTATCTATCATATCTTCTTGATAACCCCAACCTTGACCCCCATAATGGAATCATCTATGACATTTAGACAGGAGTGGGTCGCCTTGTGGACGCTTCTTCGGCGCAATCGGGACGTGGAAGGCGGGACGCCGCCTCATCTTCCCCTCATCGCGGAACTCCTGGCCGCGATTCGCGTGACGGCAGACAGGTTGGACGCCACCACGGCCGCCGTCGGCCAATCCGTCCGGGAGCTCGTCTCCCTCGCAGATCGCGCCGAATCGACCGAAGTCCGCACGTGCGAGCGAGCCACCGTCGCTGTCGAAGAACTCGACGCATCGGCCGCGCACGTGATGGCCGCGCTCGAAACGTTTTCGGACTCGCAAGCCTCCATGGAGCGCATCGCGCGCCGTGCAGAGGATCTCGAAGAACGCGTCCCCGCCCTCTTGGAGCACGTCCAGGAAGCCATGCGCACCCTGCGAAAGCTTTCCGCCGCCATCGAGGAGAATCATTCGCGCGTGTCAGAGATGCTCACGGGCCTGGATCGCATCCGCACCGTGCACGAAGCCATCCGCAGCATCAGCGAGCAGACCTCGCTCATCGCGCTGAATGCAACCATCGAGGCCGCGCATGCTGGCCATCACGGCCGCGGTTTCGCCGTGATTGCGGACGAGGTGCGCCGCCTGGCGGAACAAGCGAAGGACGCACTCCGGCACAGCGCAAACAATTTCGCGAACATCCGAGCTCAAGTCGACGCCCTAGCGGCCATCGGCGCCGAAGCCCAATCGGCGTCCCATGTCGCCACCACGGCCCTGCGCGAGTTCGAGAGCTTCTTCGCCGCGACGCGCGACGAGGTAGCGCACATGGCCTCTGACGCGAAACACACGCGCGGAGAGGCGGATCGAGCGTTCCATCATTTGGCCGACGCAGAACGAGGCGTAAGACGGGCGCAGGCGTCGATGCGAGACGCCGCTGACGATCTCGTCTCGCTCATGGCGGAAAACGCGGCCACCCGCCAGCAAGTGGACAAGCTGACGCAAGTCGCCTCCCATTTGCGAGAGACGGCCGACGAGCTGTCTGGCGAGGTTGCGGAATTTGAGTCGTTTGTGCCCACATCGGCGCCTGCCGTCGACGCGGAGGACTTGGAAGCGCTGAAACGCGAGCTCGCGCTCGCGTCTTCCCGTCTCCGCGCCGCGGACCTCGAACGAGAATCGGTCCAGTGGATCCTTCTGGAGCTCAAGACCAAGCACAACCTGGGATCCATCTGGTTGAATCGCGCGGACGGATCGTTCGTATTCTCCGATCCTCCCGCGGGTCTCCTGAACGCCTCGCAAAGGGCGTGGTTCCAGGCCGCCCTGGCTGGGGAGTCGTACATATCCGCGCCCTACCTTTCGGCGCAAAGCCGCAGGCGATGCATCACGGTGAGCGTACCGATTGTCCATGACCAAAAAGTGGTTGGCTGCATCGGAGCAGATGTGTATATTTAGAAGGGAGAGCGATCCAGCGAGCAAGGTGGTGCGAACGCGTTGCTGAATCTCGACAGGCGGCTTGTGCGCGAGCGCAATCTGTGGATTCTGGTGTTGGGCTCGCTGTTTTCGGTGGGCGGCGACAACGCGTACTTCACCATCTTGAGCTGGTACACGTTGACCGTTACCGGTTCGCAGCTCGCGCTCGGCGCCACCATGACGCTCGCCTCGGTGCCGCGCGTCATCTTCATGCTGGTCGGCGGTGCCATCGCAGACCGGGTCAGCCGCAAGTGGATCATGGGCATTTCCCTCGCTGCCCGTGCAGCCGTCCTGACCGCCTTCGCGCTTCGCATCGCGCTTTTCGGCCCGCGAGCGCCACTCTGGGCCATCGACCTGATGGCCGTATTGTTCGGCGTGATCGACTCGTTCTACTACCCGGCTACCTCGTCCATTGTGCAGACCGCCGTCGAAGAAGAGCACGTGGCTCAGGCGTCGAGCATCGTTCAGACCGTGCAGCAGGCGAGCACGGTAATGGGGCCCATCCTCGCGGCCGTCCTGCTGGCGCAGCGAGACTACGGGTTGATGTTCGTCGTGGTGGCCTTCGTATTTGCTGTCGCGGCCGTGACGGTGTTCTGGCTTCGCCTTCGCGCGCACAGCGGCCTCGCGGAGCCCGTCCAAGGGGTCTCAGCCGTTTTGCGCGACATCGCGGATGGCCTCCGATTTGTGGTGCAGATCCGCCTCCTGCTCATCGTCATGTGCCTGAGTTTGGTGGTGAATCTGTTTTGCATCGGTCCGCTCAGCATCGGGGTGCCGGTGATGATCCGCGGTCGAGGCTGGACGGGCGCGGTGCTCGGCGAATACCAGTCTGCGCTCGGCATTGGGTCCATTGTCGGAGGCGTGATTGTCGCGCTGCTCAAGGGCTTTCAGGGCAAGCTCATTTGGATTGGCATGTGCGGCGCGCTCATGGGTCTGGCCATGGCGACGGTCGGGTACTGGCAGGTGCCCATCAAAGGGATGGCGGCGCTCGGCCTGGTTGGCATCCTCATGAGCATCGTCAACATCCCGTTTCTCGCCTTTTTGCAAAGCAGCATCCCCGAAGAAAAGCTCGGCCGCGTCATGTCGGTCCTCATGCTCGTCAGCGTTGGATTCACGCCGATAAGCTACGCCATGTCCTCGTGGATTCTCCAGCAGGGCGTCGCGCCGGAGTTCCTCCTCTTGGCGTGCGGTGTGGGCGTGGCTGGCGCGTTCGCCGCGCTTTATGCGACGTCCGACTATCGGCACATCGAATCCCACCCGCTTTTGACCAAACAAGCGCTTTCAGGTATGCGAAAGACAGGAAAAATGAAGCAACCGTGAAGCGAACGCCTCACGGTTGCTGTGCTTCCGCGTCGTCAAGCGCTGCGCGGACGCGATTCAGGTGGTCATGGAGTCCGGCCACAGCCTGGAAATTGGACGATCCGCCCGCGCTCTCCACGGCGTTTTCTGCTTGCCTCAGCGCCTCCTCGGCGGACATGAGGCTTGTGCGGTTGGTGTGCGAAAGCGCCTGCTTCGCCGCGCGCTCCGCCTGCGCAATAGCGTTCTGGGCTTCCGTGATGGGTGTCTGCTTTTTCGTGGACTGGATGTCCTTCTTCACCGCCTGCTCCCCCCTCGCTCGCTTAGCATGCCCAGAACGGATACACACACGTCACCCCCTGAGGTCCATCTCGACGGCCAGCGGACCATAAACAAAAGATACAGACTTCTTACATGCGCTTCACAAAAACACAAGCCTTCCTTCAAACCCGCATCTCAAGATGGTCTTGACCCAATATTCGGGCATTCAAGGGGGAGAATTCACGTGAGACGAAGCTGGGTTTTCGGCACCGCATTCGCCGCGATTTTGGCAGGCGCGGGAACCGGTATCGCGCTGGAGCGCGCGCACGCGCAGACCGCGGTTCGCGTGGCACCTGCGGAAGCAGCCAGCACAGACGGCGTGGTTCAGATCACATTTTGGAACGGGCATCCTTCAGGTGCACTGAAGAAGGAAATGCACGCCCTCGTCGACGAGTTTAACGCCACCCATCCCCACATCCACGTCACCGTAGTCGACAAGTACGCGCAGATTCAGCCCGTCACCGCAGCGATGACCGCGGGCGATGCGCCGAACGTGATTATGCCGCACCTCGACGCCGCGCAGCAGTTCGTGTCGGACGGGTACCTCGTGAACCTGACACCGTACATCGACGGGCCGAGCGGTTTCACGAAGGCTCAACTCGCCTCGTTCTTCTATCCCTCTGTTTGGAACAGCCATCGAGCCGGGCAAACAATGATTCTCCCGTTCGAGGAAAACGGGCATATGGTGATCTTCTACAATGCGGAGTTGTTCAAGAAGGCCGGCATCTCGTCGCCTCCTAAGACGTGGCAGCAGGTCGGGGCGGATGCGAGGAAGATCACAGCGCTCGGCGGAAGCATCCACGGCATTGCTTGGACCCCCTCCATGGAGCAGTTTCTGACGATGGTCGCAGACAACGGCGGAAAGATATGGGCGTCCAGCAGCGAGACGCGGTTCGCCCTCAACAACCCGCAGGCCGTCGCCACCCTCTCCTTTTTGCGCGATCTCGTCGCGCATGGAGACATGATCCTCACGCAAAACTACGACTACCAATTGGATTTCGGGACGGGCAACATTGGACTTCTCATCGAATCGTCCGCAGGGTGGAGCTATGACGTGCAGTCGGTGGGCGGCAAGTTCCCCGTTAAAGCTTCGCCGGCGCCCGCTGGCACCTCGGGCCGCGCGTACAACTACGTCGATGGCGACAGCCTCGCCATCCTGAACACGGGAACCAAAGCCCAGCAGGATGCGGCGTGGACGTTCATCCGCTGGCTCGTGAGCCCGGCGGAAAACGCGCAATGGGATCAAGCGGCGAATTACCTTCCCATTGGCCCAGCCGCGGCGGCCCAGCTGAAACCGTACTATGCGTCCCACCCCGACCAGGCGGCCGCTTTCACGAATCCGTCCACCTGGCTCACGGACCCGGCCGCGAACGCCACACAATATTACGCCGCGCTGACCGCCATGCAGACTGAACTGCTGAAGGCACTCAACGGGCAGGAATCGCCGCAACAGGCCATCGCGAATATGAACAACATCGGCAATCAATACCTGAGCGGCGAGCGCAGGAGCTGATGTCCATGTCCGTGACCGACGCGTTTCTTCGCTCGCCGGCGCAGTCCGTCGCCGAGCCTTCCCCCCGCCCATCCCGCCTGCGGGAGGGTCTTCTGGCGGCGTGCCTGCTCGCGCCCGCCTTTGTGTTTCTCGTGGCGTTCGTCTACGCTCCGGCCGTGCTCGCCTTCGCGCTCGCGTTTTTCAACTTTCACCCCGGCGGCACGGCGACCTACGCGGGCCTGAGCAACTTCCATGCGGCCTTGTCCGATCCGCTGTTCTGGCGTTCGATGGCGAACACCGGCTTGTACGCCCTCATGATGGTGCCCTCCACCCTGGTGTTGTCCGTCGCACTGGCCGCACTGCTTCAATCGAATCGGCGGCTCTTCCGGTTCGCGCAGTCTTTGGTGGTGCTCCCGTACATCACCCCGGCCGTCGGCACAGCTATCGGATGGCTCTGGATGTACAATCCAAACTTCGGCATCTTGAACGCACTCTTGCGAGATGTCGGCCTGAGGCCCATCGGATGGTTGAATTCACCCCACTGGGCCATGCCGGCCGTCGTGCTGTATTCACTTTGGCACGGCATTGGGTTTGACGTGCTGATCCTGCTCTCCGCCATGTCTCAGTTGCCGGAAGGCGTGTTGGAATCGGCGCGAATGGACGGCGCAGGGCCATGGACCCGGCTGTTCCGCATCACGCTGCCGCTCATCTCGCCGACGCTTTTTTTCATCGCCGTCATGACCACCATCGGCTCTCTGCAGGCCTTTGCGCAGGTGTACGCACTGAGTCTTTCGAGCGGCGGCCCGGAGAACGCCACGCTGACGGCACTTTTGTACATCTACCAGCAGGCGTTCACGGACGGACAGTTCTCTTACGCCGCCGCCATGGCCGCGATGCTCGTAGTCTGCATCTTTGCAGTCACCGCTCTGACGCGCTGGATCGGTCACCGATTCACGTTTTACCAATGATGTACGAGGAGGATGGACATGCGCACCATCGGACGCGTGTTGCGCGCCGCGTTGGCCTTGGCCCTCGGGCTAGCGTTCCTCTTGCCGATTTACATTGCGTTCGTCACGTCGTTGGACCGACCACAGGACGTGTTTGTCTATCCGCCTCACCTGGTGCCGGATTGGAACTTCTCCGTATGGGTGCAGACGTGGCGCGGGAACACGTGGATGCTCGCCATCCTCAACACGGTCGTCATTGCCCTCGCGACCATCGCTATCGCCCTGACGACAACCGTGCTTTGCGCCTACACGCTCGTCTACATCCCGTTTCGAGGGAAAACCGTGCTGTGGACCGCGCTCCTGGCGGTGCTCATGATCCCGGAACAGGCGCTGCTCATCCCGAACTTCGTGACCATGGCCAAGCTGCACCTGGTGGACACGCGCATCGCCCAGATCATCCCGTATGGCGCGAGCATCTTCGGCGTGTTCCTCTTGCGCCAGCACCTGCTGACGCTGCCGCGGGAGTACCACGACGCGGCGAGGATCGACGGCTGCGGCCATCTGGCGTTCCTGTGGCGCATCGTCGTGCCGTTGTCGAGACCCATTCTGTTCACCATCGCGCTCTACATCTTCATCGGCTGCTGGAACTCCCTGATTTGGCCGCTCATGGTCACCTCGAGTCCTCGGGTTCAGCCCATCGAGGTGTTATTGTCCACCTTTTTGACGCAGGATTCGTCCAACTGGCAAGGTCTGTCCGCCGCCGCGATGTTCGCGACGCTGCCGATGATCGCCCTCTTCGTGCTGTTCCGCAAACCCATCCTACGTGGCCTGTCGAAATCCAGCGGCATCAACGGTTGAATGGGCGGGGGCCGAGACGGCGCCCCCGCGGACCGTTCACGAAATGACCACCCTGCCGCGCTCGCACCACGCCCGGAAACCCCCGTAGACCGTGATGTCCTCGCGCTTCGCCGCACCCGCCTCGCAGACGAAGCCCGTCACCTCCCGCCCGTCGGAAAGCAGGATCTTTCCAAGTGCCAAGGGATGCCGGACTTTTGCATGAACGCTAGCCACGCGCGCCGCGGCAGCTTCCAGAGTTCCAGTTCCACCTCCGCGCCGCCGTCCGCGCGCACGAGCCCGGGCTTCACCGGATCCGTGTCCAGCAGGTAGAGGCGATACAAAGGCGCGGTGCGCGAAACACCGACGAATTCTCCGCCGAGATCGACCAACTCGCCGTTCAGCGGCATGCCTCGCATGTGCAGGCCGCAGACCGCGATGAGTTCCATCTCGTCCTCACGTGTCGCCACATCCTCGTGGGGATCAAGCCACCAGCGCGCCGCGGCCAGAAGCTCGGCCTCCCGTTGTCCAGGGACGTACAACGTGACGCCAAACGGCATTTGTTCATCCGCTTCGCCGCACGGGAGCGACAAGCCGGCCAAGTGAAGCAGGTTCGCGTGATGCGTGTACGCGCCGAGCGCCCGATTGGTGGCAAAGGGTTCCGAGCGCGCCTCGTCCCGCGTCCAGGTGCCGCCGACGGTCGGCATGAAAAGCACAGCGCCGCGCAGTTTCTCCTCCACGGAGCGGCGCAGGTCCAAAAGGCGGTGCTGGGCCCGGAAGAGATCGCTCGCGAGACGATCCCGGCCGGACTCGAGGATGGCTCGGGTCACGGGCAGCACGTCGTCGGGATGGGCCTCAACGAAGGCCCCGAGGCTCGCCCACCGCTCCGCGATCCAGGGGCCCTCGTACAGCATCGCGCTCGCCTCGTCCAGTTCAGGCAGATCCATCTCCACCACCGCGACGCCGGCGTCCTCAAGCTTGGACAGCGCCCTGGCCCACGCGTTGCGATACGCGTCCCCCTTGGTGCCGAACCAGGCGCCGAGCGATTTCGGCACCACCGCGCGATCCGGCGCGCCCTGCGCGGCAGGCGCCGGCGCGATGACCGCCTGCACCCACGCCGCGTCCGCGACGGATCGCGTGAACACGCTCACGCAGTCGATCGTGCGACACGCCGGCACCACGCCGTCATTCGGCCAGCCGCCGACGCGGGGCTTGTAGCCGATGACGCCGTTCAAGGCCGCCGGCACGCGCCCGGAACCCGCCGTGTCGGTCCCGAGCGCAAACGGCACCATGCCGAGCGCCACGGCGACCGCCGATCCACTCGACGATCCGCCGCTCACCCACTCCGGATGGCGCGCATTCGCCACCTCGCCATACGGGCTGCGCGTGCCGATGAGCCCCGTCGCAAATTGATCTAGGTTCGTCTTCCCCACCGGAATGGCCCCCGCGCGGATCAGCCGCTCCACCACCGCCGCGTGCGCCAGCGCCTCGTACGCAAACGCTGGGCAGGCGGCCGTGGTCGGCATGCCGGCGACGTCGATGTTGTCCTTGACCGCAAACGGAATGCCCCAGAGCGGCTTTTGATCCATCTCGTCTGCGCGGAGCGCCTGGAGATACGGCTCAATCCTCTCCCACGAGGGCGGCGTGATCCACACGTTCCACGCGGCGTGCGACTCCGCTGCACGAATGAGTTCGTCGATCACGTCCGCCGGCGTGCGCCGCCCGGTCCGGTATGCGCGCCGAAGCGCCTCCACGGTCGTCATGCTCAAGCCGACACCTCCTCAATGCCCACAATCGGCCCGCCGGGCCGGAGCTCCTGCCCCGGGCGCACGTGCACCGTGCGGACGACGCCGGCGCAGGTGGCCTCCACTGGAAACTCCATCTTCATGCTCTCGATCACGGCGATGGTATCGCCCGGCCGGATGATTTGCCCGGGCTTGACGTGCACCTTCCACACACTTCCCGGCATCTGCGCCCGGAGCACCGTGAGGCCGTCCTCCTCGGGCTCCTCTTCCTCGACCACGGCTTCGCTCGTGTACGCGGCAAGCCCCATGGCCTTCCACCGCTCCAACTCCTCGTGAAACGCCTGCTTTTGCCGCGCCTTGAAAGCCGCCGCGTCGTCTCGAATCTCTTCCAGGAACTTCAGATATGCGCCGAGATCGAACTCCGTCTCTCGAATCTCGATGTCGTAGCGGCCGCGCATGAACTTCTTGCGCATCTCCTCGAGCTCTTCCGGCGTGACCGGGTAGAACTCGACCTGATCGAAGAAGCGCAACAGCCACGGCTTCCCGTCCCGGAACGATCCGGTCTGCCGGAACGTGTTCCAAATCTGCAGCGTGCGGCCAAACAGCTGATACCCGCCGGGGCTCTCCATGCCGTAGATGCACATGTACGATCCGCCGATGCCGACCGCGTTCTCCGGCGTCCACGTGCGCGCCGGGTTGTACTTCGTCGTGACCAGGCGGTGCCTGGGATCGACCGGCGTGGCGGCAGGCGCGCCCAGGTACACGTCGCCGAGCCCCAGCACCAGGTATTTGGCCTCAAAGACGATCCGCTGCACATCTTCGATCCGCTCGAGCCCGTTCACCCGCCGCATGAACTCGATGTTGCTCGGGCACCAAGGCGCGTCGGGGCGGACGTTCTTCTGGTACCGCTCAATCGCGAGCTGCACGGACGGATCGTCGAAGGAAAGGGGCATGCGCACGATGCGCGACGGCACCCTGGCGGTCGACAGATCCGGCACGCTGGCGTCGAGGCGGAGGACGCGGCGCGCCACCTCTTCGCTCGTCATCCGGGAGCGGTCGAAGTGGATCTGCAGGGATCGGATGCCTGGCGTCAGGTCAATCCACGGGATGTCGCCGGCGTTGCGGATGGCGTCCATGAGCAGGTGCACCTGGAACCGATAACGCAAGTCGAGTTCCATGTCGCCGAATTCGACGAGGACGTACTCATCCCCTGCGGCGCGAACACAGACGGGAAATGCGTGCCCCTCGGATTCGCGCGCGAGGTACGCGGCTTCGGCCGCCTCCGCGAAGGACGAAAACGGCATCTCAGGAAGCGGAAGTTGATACGCCTTGCCGAATTGAGCGGGTTCTTGGAGGCATCGCGCCTGCATGGCGTCGAGTTCGCGCGCCTGCGCCAGGCTCACGAGGCGGAACCGCACCGTGTCGCCAGGGCGAAGCTGTCCAATTTTCCACATCTCCGCCGCGGGCGCGGTAACGGGACAGACAAAGCCCCCGAGGCTCGGGCCGTCCTGGCCCAGCAGGACGGCGAGATCGCCCGTGAGATTGAGCGACCCGATGGCGTACGGGTTGTCGTGCAGGTTGGACGGGTGAAGTCCGGCGTCGCCGCCGTCCTCGCGCGCCCACACGGGCGCCGGTCCGCTCAGCCGGATGCCCGTGCGCGAGCTGTTGAAGTGGACGGTCCAGTCGGTGGACGTGAGCATCTCCAGATACGACGGAGGCAAAAACTCGGGCGTGCAGTGCGGCCCGGGCACCACGCCCAGCTCCCAGATGCGCCCGAAGGACGGAGGCTCCACGCCTTCGTCCGCGACCTCGCCCGCCGCGGGCGAGATGCCCACCACGTCTCCGGCGGCGAGCGCTCTCCCGCCGTGCCCGCCAAACCCGCCGAGCGCAAACGTCGAGGCGCTGCCGAGGACAGGAGCGACGTCGAAACCACCCTGCACGCACAGATACGCGCGCAGACCAGCTGCCGACTCTCCGAAGCGGAGGACCTGCCGCCGGCGCGCGAGCACCGGTCGATAGCGCGGCACCGGTTGGCCGTCGAGCGTGGCCCCCATGTCCGCGCCGGTCAGGCAGATCCAGACGTCATCGCGAAACGCGTACGATCCGCCCCGGAGCGTCAGCTCCAGCGCAGGCGCGCCTTCCGGGTTGCCGAGCAGGCGGTTGCCGATGCGCATGGACAGTGCGTCCATCGGCCCCGACGGAGGCACACCCACGTCCCACAGGCCGAGCCGCCCTGGAAGGTCTTGAATCGTCGTCTGCAGGCCGCCGTCCAGTACCTCAATCGCGCGCTCCGGCGCCTCAAATCCCTCCAGCCACTTGGTATACACGTCGCCCGACGCGAACACGTCCGAGTTCGCGATGGCGCGCAGGTAGCGGAGGTTGTTCTGCAGGCCGTACACCCGCGCCTCGGCGAGCGCGTCGCGCAGCGCCTGCACCGCCGCATCGCGCGAAGCTTTGCGCACGATGATCTTCGCGAGCAGCGGATCGTAATAGGGGCTGACGGCCACCCCCTTGTCGATCCACGTCTCCACGCGCGCGCCACTGGGCCACACCACGCCGTCCACCCTGCCGGCGCATGGGCGAAACTCGCGGCCCGGATCCTCCGCGTACACGCGCACCTGAATGCTGTGGCCCGAGGGCGCAGGCAGTCGCGCCTCCAGGTCTGTGAGCTTCCCCGCCGCCTCCCGGATCATCCACTCGACGAGATCGAGCCCGTACACCTCTTCCGTGACGCCGTGTTCGACCTGCAGGCGGGTGTTGACCTCGAGAAAGTAGAACGAGTCGGACGACGGATCGTACAAAAACTCCACGGTTCCGGCGCTCCGATAGCCCACGGCGCGCGCCACGGACAGCGCGGCCTCGTGCAGGCGCCGGCGCGTCTCATCGGAGAGCACGTGCGCCGGGCACTCCTCCACCACCTTCTGGTTGCGCCGCTGCAGCGTGCAGTCGCGCTCGCCGATGGCCACGAGCTCGCCCTGGCGATTGCCGAAGATCTGCACCTCGATGTGGCGGGCGCGCGGCACGTACTTCTCCACAAACACGCCGTCGTCGCGGAAGTGCTGACCCGCCAGTCGCCGAACGCTCTCGAAGGCGTCCGCGAGCGCGTCTTCGCGCTCCACCACGCGCATGCCGATGCCTCCGCCGCCCGCCGTGCTCTTCAGGATGACCGGATAGCCAATGTCGGCACACACGCGGCGGAGTTCTTCAAGGTCGCGGACGAGATCGGTCCCCGGCAAGAGCGGAACGCCCGCCCGCCGCGCCACGTCGCGCGCGACGTGCTTGTAGCCGAACTTCTCAATCTGCTCGGGATCCGGACCGATAAACACCAGCCCGCGCTCGGCGCACTGCCGGGCAAACGCCGCGTTTTCGCTCAGAAAGCCGTAGCCGGGATGAATGGCGTCCGCGCCCGACCGAAGTGCCGCGTCGAGGATCTTCTCCGCGTTGACGTACGAGTCGTGGACCGGTCCCTCGCCAATCCAGAGGGCCTCGTCGGCGAGATCGACGTGCAGGCTGTCCTCGTCCGCCGTGGTGTACACGGCCACCGATGCAATGCCCATCTTCTTGAGTGTGCGTATGATGCGGACCGCGATGGCGCCGCGGTTGGCGATCAACACTTTGCGAAACATCGGCATCCCCCTCGCTGACCGAATGGACTCCTCTTAGACCCCGCGCCGCCAGATGACAATCTCGACCGGCGTGGGGTTGTATGCGTTGCACGGGTTGTTGAGTTGCGGGCAGTTGCTCATGAGCACAATGACCCGGCTCATCGCCTCCAGCTCCACGTAGCGGCCCGGGCCCGAGATGCCGTCCGCGAACTCCAGCCCGCCGTCGGGCCTCACTGGGACGTTCATGAAGAAGTTCACGTTCGGGGCGAGATCGCGCTTCGCGAGGCGCGGCTCGTGCATGGCAATCTGCAGCATGAAGGTGTCGCGGCAGTTGTGCATGTGCACCTTGTCGTGGCCGTAGCGCACGGTGTTGCTCTGGGCCGAACACGCGCCGCCCAGCGTGTCGTGCCGGCCGCAGGTGTCTTCGACAATCCGCACGAGCGGCCGTCCGGACTCGGTGAGGAGCACAGCCCCAGTGGTGAGGTAGATGTTGCCCTGCGCCGCGATGGTCTTCGCAGCGCTGTAGTGGTCGTAGGGGCGATCCGCGTCGAAAAACAGCGTGTCGACGGCCTGGTTGCCCTCGAGATCCACAATGCGCAGCACATCGCCCAGCTGGAGCGTGCACATAAACCCTTCTCCACTCGGCAGGACCAGCCGGGTGTCGGCTGCGACCAGGTCGCGATCGCGATCAAACGCAAGAGATGGCATACACATCCTCCTTGTTCAGCGCAAGAGCGCGTATTGCCACACGGTGTTTTCCATCGCTCTGCGCGCCTCGTCCGTCTTGAGGCGCGGATCCCGCGGATCCGTCGGTTCGTCCTGGTAGACCGAGAGGGTGAGCGGCACGGACGGATACGGCCTGCGCGGGTCGAGCGGGTGCGGCGTGTTGCTCACGATGGCGATCACGTCCATCTCCATGCGCAGCCCGATTTCGCTCCCCTTCGGGGCAAACTCCGAGACGAAGTGCATGCGGCCGGATTCGTCGCACCACACCTTGGAGAACAGGTTCACGGGAGGGACGAGATCGCCCGCGTCCAAGCCGTTTCGCACGAGCTCCTTCACGGCGTTCTCGTAGCCGGAGCGAAGCATGGCGTTCCGGTGGCGCTGGAAGTTGGTCTCGCCATAGCGCTTATCCACGTCCGCCCTCGTCTGCACGCCGGAGAGCGGATCGTGCCAGCCGACCGTGTCGTGCACGACGGTCGCCATCGCGCGCCCCTCGTCGCTCATCAGCACGTCGAACAGCGAGATCTTCGCGGTGTGCTGGGCCTTGAGTGTGTCTGGCACGTTCAGGCGCTCCGCGGGGTGATCCGCCCGGTAGAGCCACAGTGCCGCATTTGCGCCCGGGCCTTCGGCGCGCACCACGAGTCGCTTGCCTCGGCCGATGCGCATGGAAAAGCGGCCGCCCGCCGGGATGGAGAGCGTGTAGAGCGGGGTGAACGACGAAAGAGCCATGGACATGTGCAGATGACCTCCTTCGTGAATGGGCATGGACGGTGGACTCGGACTGGCGTCAGCCGCTGACGGCGTCCTCCTGCCATTCGGCCTCGCCGTCCGCAGCCTGGCGCGATCGCCAAACCCAGCGCGACAGCGCGTAGCACGCGAGGGAAGCCGCCGCGAGCACGGCCTCGCCGAGCAGGTATTGCGCCTCCTGCGTGACGATGGCGAAGGCGGTGAACAAGGTCACCACCGCGGGCGCGATGGGCCATGCAGGCATTCGATAGGGACGGGGGTCATGCCGGAACTTCACCCGGCTCCAGATGGCGGCCAGGCCGATGAAGAAGTACACGACGGTCGTGACCGTGCCGGAGAAGATGATGAGCCAGTTCAATTGGCTCATGAATAGCAGCACGGCGGTCGGCAGCCCAAGCAGGAGCACACAGAGCCCTGGCGCCTTGAAGCGGTTCACCTGTCCCACGCGTCGATTCGCCCATCGCCACCACAGGCCGTCGCGCCCGGTGGTGTAAAACACGCGGCCGAAGTACATGAAGTAGACCAGCATGGAGTTGAACAGCGCGACGCACACCCCGATATCCAGAACAATCCGGAAATTCGGGCCGAGGGACGATTTGACCGCATAGATGACGGGACTCGCGGCGCCGAAGAACGCCTTCAAGTTGGGCGCGGTGACCACGGCCGAGGTGAGCGGGACGACAATGGCAACGGCGGCCGTCGTGGCAGCGGTGATGACAGCGCGTGCGAGCTTTTTCGGCCCACCCACCAGTTCCTCAGCAAACCCGAGCGTCGCGTCGTAACCGTTGATGATGTTAAAGGCCGGCGCGAGACTCGCCGCCATCATCGCGATGGTCACGGGCCGCAGTGCGCTGCCATCCAGATACACAGGGTGAAACGTCACCGCCCAGAGCGACTGATGCGGGTGGATCCAGGCAGCCACCGTGACCGTCGACAGCACGAGCAGTTCCACGAACACCATGGCCATGGTCACGTACGCGCCGAGTTCCACGCGGACGACGCCAATCGCCACGGCGACGGCCACGGAGACGAGCGCAATCATCGGCTCCGACAGCGGCACATGAGGAAAGAGGTCCTTGACGAACTGGCCGATCCCGAGCGCGATGCTCGCCGGCAGGATGACGCCCTGAATCAGGTAATTGAACAGGGTCACGAAGGCGAGGGGCGCTGGCAGCACGAAACGAACCAGCGAGTACATGCCGCCCGCCACCGGAAACATGGACCCCAATTCCGCCAGGCACATGGAGATGAGAATGACGACGACGCCCAGAATGACGTCGGCCCCGATGGCAAAGGTGCCGCCGATGGAAAACACGCCGGACGTCAGGAGCAAGACCGCCATCGTCAGCGACACGTTGGCGATGGCGAGCCCCACCACGTCACGCAGACTGAGTTTCCGGCTCAACTGCTGTCGATAGCCCAGATGTTCCAGGCGCGCGGCCTCGACAAAAGCCACGGAATCCTCCACAGATAGCCCTCCTCGCATATGTGAGTTTTTCTTCCGTATCGTCGAATCAGGGTACGAAAAAGGGACAAAAACCCAAGAAAGCAGGACCTCCCGGGCTTTTATCCCTCCGTGCGGCTCTCGAGCGCTCGAGAGCTGGCCTCTCTCGGACCAGACCCGGCCTTGCCGGCGGAACCCTAGAGACCTTGTGTCACTATCTATATCACGATCTCTCGGAAACTTCAACAGACTCGGCGTGATTTTCAGAAAAATTGTTAAGTAATATTACACACACAAAGCTGCAACCGCTTTCTTTCTATGTACATGTACCTGTATGGGTATTTGACTTTCGCCGCGCAGGAGGGCAAGCTTGGAGAGAGGTGATGTGTGTGCTGTCACTCAATCCGGAAGCGATGACACCGCTCGAGTGCTACAAGTTCCTCATCGGCACCGTGATTCCGCGGCCCATCGCGTTTGTGACGACGCTCTCGAAGGAAGGCGTGCTGAACGCGGCCCCGTTCAGCTTTTTCAACGTCGTCACGTCCGATCCGCCGATGGTCTCGGTATCCGTGCAGCGCCAAGGCGGGAAGCCGAAAGACACGGCGCGCAACGCCATGGACCGAGGCGCGTTCGTCGTCCACATCGTAAGCGAACCCTACGTCGAGCCCGTCAATCAAACGGCGGCGACGCTGCCGCCGGATCAGAGCGAAGTGGAACTGGCCGGGCTCACGCCCATCGCAAGCGACGCCGTCGAAGTCCCTGGGGTGCGCGAGGCGCGCGTGCGAATGGAATGCGTCCTCGAGCAGGCACTTCCCCTGGGAGGCCGCGGCAGCGTTCCAGCCTGCGACCTGCTCATCGGCCGCGTCGTCCGCTTCCACGTCGACGAATCGCTGTATCACGAAGGGCGGATTGATCCGCATCAACTGGCCCCCGTCGCCCGGCTCGCCGGCAACGATTACGGTCTGCTCGGCCGGGTGTTCACGCTCGAGCGGCCCAAGTGAGCGGTTCGCCCAGATACGAAAAGGCCCGGGCTCCTGAAGACAGGAACCCGGGCCTTTTCACGTCCGCATGACGTCCGCGACGATTTCGAAGGATCGCAGGCGAGCGGCGTGATCGTAAATCTGAGACGTGACAATGACCTCGTCCGCCTTCGTCGCCTCGACGAACGCGCGGAGGCGGTTCCGCACCGTGTCCGGCCCGCCGACGATGGCGAGGCGCCCGCGCGTCTGGAGGACCTGCCACTCGTACGGCGAGCACAGATCCTGCACGCGCTCCACAGGCGGCTTGAGGCGCGACGGCTTGCCGCGGATGAGCGAAAGCTGCTGAAGCTGCGAGGAAGTCGCGAGAAAGCGCGCTTCCTCGTCCGTCGGCGCCGCCACCACCGCCGCGCCGACCATCACGTACGGCTCCTTCAGCCACTGCGAGGGACGGAAGTTCGCCCGGTACGTCTCGAGGGCAATCATCAGGTAATCTGGCGCGAAGTGGCTCGCGTACGCGAACGGCAGGCCAAGTTCCGCCGCGAGCCGCGCGCTGAAGTCGCTTGAGCCCAAGAGCCAGATGGGAATATCCATCCCTTCGCCGGGCACGGCGTGCACCCGGCGCGCCTCGTCCTCCGGCGGATGGAAATACCGCATAAGCTCCGCGAGGCGCTCGGGAAAATCGTGCCCGTGGCGGTCCGGATCGCCGCCGAGCGCCCGGATGGTTGGGGCGTCGGTGCCGGGCGCCCGGCCGAGGCCGAGGTCGATCCGGCCGGGAAACATCGACGCGAGCGTCCCGAACTGCTCCGCCACCACGAGCGGCGCGTGGTTCGGGAGCATGACCCCGCCCGAGCCGACGCGAATCGTCCGCGTGTGCTGCGCCAGATAGGCAATCACGACGGCCGTGGCGGAGCTCGCGATGCCCGGCATGCTATGGTGCTCCGCCACCCAGAATCGCCGGTAGCCGAGCCGCTCCGCGTGCTGCGCCAGTTCCGCGCTCCTTCGAAACGCCTCCTCAGGCGTACTTCCTTCCGTGATGGGGACGAGATCGAGCACAGACAGCGCCGTCTCGCCCTTGGTCAAACCCCAGTCCATTGAGCAGGCCTCCTCCCGGTTCCAAGCGGGCGCAATCGGCCCAACGCCATTATACCCCCGGAGGCAGACCGTGCCGAAACGGCGTCAGCTGACAGGCTGAGACAGGCTTGCGCGCATGCGCTGTGCCGCGTCCACCATGTTCCGCAGCGCAGCCACGGTCTCGGGCTCACCGCGCGTCTTCAGACCGCAGTCCGGATTTACCCACAGCTGCTCGGGGCGAATCACGCTCGCCGCCTTGCGCAACAATTCCACCATCTCGTCGACCGATGGGACGCGCGGGCTGTGGATGTCGTACACGCCCGGGCCGATGTCGTTCTCGTAGCGGAAGTGCTCAAACGCCTTCAGGAGCTCCATGTGCGATCTCGACGTCTCAATCGAGATGACGTCCGCATCCATGGCCTGAATGGCCGGCATGATGTCGTTGAACTCCGCGTAGCACATGTGCGTGTGAATCTGCGTCTCGTCGCACACTCCGGAGGATGCGATGCGGAAGCACTCCACGGCCCAGTCGAGATACGCCTCCCAGTCCGCGCGCCGGAGCGGCAATCCCTCGCGCAGCGCGGGCTCGTCAATCTGGATCATGCCGATGCCCGCCGCTTCCAGATCCAGCACTTCGTCGCGGATGGCGAGCGCAATTTGCCGGCACGTCTCCGCGCGCGGAATGTCGTCGCGCACGAACGACCACTGCAGGATGGTCACTGGCCCCGTCAGCATGCCCTTCACGGGCTTTTCGGTGAGCGACTGCGCATACGTGCTCCAGCGGACCGTCATGGGCGCGGGCCGCGCCACGTCGCCGTAGATGATGGGCGGCTTCACGCAGCGGGAACCGTAGCTCTGCACCCACCCGTGCTTCGTGAACACGAAGCCGTCGAGCATCTCGCCGAAGTACTCGACCATGTCCGTTCGCTCGAACTCCCCGTGCACGAGCACGTCGAGCCCGATCTCTTCCTGAATGTCGATCCACCGCCGGATTTCGCTCCGAAGGTACGCCTCGTACTCGTCCGTCGTCCACTCGCCCTTGCGCCACTTCGCGCGAGCGTCTCGCACCGCTTGCGTCTGCGGAAACGAGCCGATGGTCGTGGTGGGCAGCATCGGAAGCTTGAACCGCGCCGCCTGCTTTTCCTTTCTCACCGCGTGCGGGGACTGGCGCTCGAGCTTCCAGGTCTTGACCTCGTCGAGCCGAGCGCGCACGTCCTCGCGGTTCAACCTCGCCGACGCCCGCCTGGACGCGAGAAGCGCGCGATTGGCCTCCAGTTGCGCCTCGACGGCCGACCGCCCTTCGTCAAGCGCCCGCTTCAATAGCGCGATCTCGTCCAACTTCTGCAGCGCAAACGCGAGCCACGACTTGATCTCCGGATCCATGTCCGTCTCGAGTTCCACGTCCCACGGCACGTGCAGGAGCGAACACGAGGGCGCGATCATCACGTGCTCCGCGCCAGCCAGGTGCACGCCCTGCTCCAGGTGCGCGTAGGCGGTGTCGAGATCGGCCCGCCAGACGTTGCGCCCATCAATGACGCCGAGCGACAGGCTCCGCCCCTTTGGCCACCCGAGCGCATGAACCTGTTGAAGCGCGTCTGGACCACGGACGAGATCCAGATGCAAGCCCTCGACGGGGAGCTCGAGCGCTATGGACAGGTTGTCCCCCAGCGAGCCGAAATACGTCGCCAAGAGGATATTCGGACGAGCTACCTTCGCCAGCGCGGCGTATGCGTCCACGAACGCCTGGCGCTCGGCGTCGCTGAGATCCAGCACGAGCGCGGGCTCGTCCAGCTGCACCCACGCGGCCCCCGCCTCGTGCAGAGACGCAAGCCACGCCTCGTACGCCGGGATGAGGTTGGGGAGAAGCGACAGCGGATTGGCCTCCCCGCCCACCACCTTCGAGAGCCTGAGGAAAGTGATGGGGCCCACGAGCTGAGGCACCGTCTCCATCCCCAGCGCCTTCGCCTCCAGATATTCGTTGAGCGGCTTGTTCACGCCGAGCGTGAACACCTGCTTAGGCTCGAGCTCCGGCACCAGGTAGTGATAGTTGGTATCGAACCACTTCGTCATCTCGAGCGCGGTGGCGTCCTGCGTGCCGCGCGCCATAGCAAAATATTGTTGAAGCGATCCCGACGGCAATGCGCGGAACCGCTCTGGAACGGCCTGAAACAGACAAGCTGCGTCCAGGACGTGATCGTAGAAGGAAAAATCGTTCGCGACGATCCACTCGACGCCGCGGTCCTTCTGCACCTGCCAGCGCAGTTTTCGCAGTTCCGCGGCACGGGACGTGAGCTCGTCCTCCGCAATTTTACCCTGCCAAAACTGTTCCACCATCCGCTTGAGCTCGCGGCGAGGCCCCATGCGGGGAAATCCGATTGAGGCGGTGATGGTCAAGTTGCCCTCTCCTCCTTCGCAGAATCAAAGTGGCGACGTGGTTGGCAACAGGCCCTGATACACACAAGCGGCGCCCGGATGCTCGTCCGGGCGTCGCCATGTGCCGACGCCATCTCTACGTGGCGCTACTATAGCATCGCTTGCAAACTTTCGCAATTGTATTCCTTGCCTGAAGCGAGGTCGCGCGTTACGGCTGGGCCTGTGAGGCGCTCGGCAGCAACGCCTGAAGCAATCGGATCCCAATGGGGCTCCCGAGCCCCGTGCACGGATCCCATCCCGGCCCCGCATGATAGATCCTCGCCCGGTTGGCGATGTCGTTGTTGCCCTCGGTGATGTCGTGAAACACCTCCGGAGGCAACTGGTAGAGCGTCGGGTTCAAATAGCCGACTGGCTTGCCGAGCTTCTGGTTGATGCGGGCCACCAGCGCGGCGAAAAGCGGCGCCACGGCGCTCGTCCCGCCGATGACCGTAGTCTCGCCGTCGATCACGACCTCGTACCCCGTGGCCGGATCGGCATTGCCAGCCACATCCGGCACGCCGCGGCCGCTGCCAGCGCCCGGATTCGCCGAAGGAGGCACGTTCGCGCGCTCCTGCCACGAGGGCAGCGGAAAGATGCGGCTCACGCCGCCGCCCGTCGATCCGCCATCCGGGCCGTCGTTCCAGACGGTCTCGTGCTCGATGCGGCCCCCGCTCGCCACGAGCCGCGTTCCGCCGCAGGCCAGCACGTACGGCGACGCCGCGGGAAAGTCGACGTGGTACAGGCCGTCCTGCTCGCCGTCCGTCGATCCGCTGTCGCCTGCCGCAGCGAGGACGGTCACCCCCAGCGCGGCCGCGTCCAGAAACGCGCGGTTCATCGCCGCGATGGAAGCCGGCGCCCAACTGTCCTCAGGGCCGCCCCAGCTGATGGACACGATGGACGGCTTGTGCGTCGGATCGTGAACGGCGGTCGTAATGGCGTCGAGGAAGCCGGCGTCCGTGTTCGGCGCGAAATACACGGCAATCTTCGCGCCCGGGGCGAGCGCTCCCGCCACTTCGATATCGAGCTCGACCTCGCCGTCCGGGCCATTCGGATCGCCCGTGGGCTGATTGGTGGCGCCGTCCACCGACACGCTCACCACCTGCGGCGCGGACACACCAAGCGATGCGAAGTACTGCGCGAGAGATGTCTCGTCGTAGCCGCCGCCCAATTCGATGATGGCGATGCACTGTCCCTGTCCGTCGAGCCCCTCGGGAAATTGGTACGCCTGCGCGACGTCGAGCGGCGTGTACGCGGTCGGCGCCGCGGCCTGCGACCTCGCCTCAAACGCGCCCTCGTCGCGCCGTCGCAGCCGAAAGTGGGGCCGCGCCACCGGGCGCGTGTCGAGGCCAAGCACGGCTTCAATCAGAGGCGCGATGGAAGCCGGCACACGCACGTCGCCGACGTAGCTTCGATAGGATCCGTCTGGATGATCGAAATGGCGCAACTCGACCCCAAACGCTTGGTTAACGGCGTCCACCGGGCCGCTCAGCACCGCGGTGCCCGCAGCCACGTGGGCGCGATCGAGCGTGAGCCCGTGCGCTTCCGCGAACTTTCGAATCTCCGCAAAGTCGTCGAGCGAAGCGCCGTGCGAAGCGGCAAACGCTTCTCGCTCCAGATGCACTCGCGCGTGAGGTGCGAGCGCGGCCTGGCGTTCCACATGCGCCTCGAGTTCATCGCCTCGTTGGCGGCGCAGCACGACCGTAACGAAAATCCGCTGGTCCCCGGTCACCGGTCCCTTATCGACAGCCTGCGGCGCCTGCCTGCGAGCGTGTCCCGCGAGGACCTCGCGCTTCTCCTCTTCCTTCCAAGGCTTCTCCATGTCGCTCATCGCCTTCCACTCCATTCTCCTAGTCGGATGGGCATGCAGGGCTTCAGGCTTCGCTCTTCTCAGTATAGCACGGCTGGAGGAAAAGTTGTGGATTTTACGCAAGATTTAGGCATCTGCGGTCGGCTGCGCGGAGCCTGCGTCTCCCCTGCTGTCCTACATGCAGCCGGGTGCTCACGGCGTGGACGGGCGGCCTGGGCGCTCGGCCACAATTCCGTAGTGGACGTCGTTCGGAAAAATGCGATGAAGGATCTCAAAACCGGCCGTGCGAAGCGCCTCCTCACACGCGTGGATCGACAAACGCTCCTCGACGGGTGGCCCCATCTCCATGGGACGCTTGTCCCATTCGAGCAGCAGGAATCTCCCGCCTGGGCGAAGCACGCGATACACCTCGCGGAGCGCCGCCGCTTGGTCCGGCACTTCGTGGAGGACGAAGGCCATGAGGGCGCGATGGACGGACTCGTCGGGCAACGGAAGCTGATCGGCCGTCGCTTCAAGGACCTGCACATGGTCAAGTCCCGCCTGTCGCGCACGCTCGCTCAGCATGGCGAGCATCTCCGGCGACAAATCGACAGCGTACACCGTCCCCTGCGTGCGGCGCGCCAGCGGCAGGGCAAAAAAGCCGGGCCCCGCGCCGATGTCGACGACATCCTCTTGTCCGTCCATCTTCATCGCATCGATGATCCGATCCGGCGGCAGCAGCCGCTCGCGCTCTTCACCCACGAGGCGCGCAGCGTGCTCAGGTCGAAACACGTGAGGCATGTGATTTCCTCCCTCCCGGGCATCCGCGACACCAGGGTAGCTTGCTTTGTACCCCGAGCGTCGCGCACACCGCGCCGTTTGTCAAGTTCTACATGCCCCGATGCCCCGGATGGTATACTGGCAATAACTCGCGAGGAGGTGCGCTTTCATGCGGTGGAAGGTGCTTGGAGCAGTCGTCTTCGCGGTTCTCATCGTCGTCTTCACGCTCGCCAATTCGACGGACGTCTCGGTCAACTTCGTCTTCACTCAGGCGCGCGTCAACCTGGTGCTCGTCATCCTCCTGTCGGTGCTGCTCGGCATGATCCTGATGGCCATCCTCTGGTCCATCCACGCCTGGCGCCTGCGCGGTGAAATCCGGTCACGAGAGCGAAGAATCGCCGAACTCGAGTCGAGCGTTGCACGCCAAGGCAACTCGGCGACTGGGCACGGGGGCGCCGAACAGAGCGGCACATCGAGGGAACCGGAACCGCCTCACCTGTAGAGCGGACGCAAGACTGCCCCAAGGTCTCACGACTCGTACGTGAGCTCCTGCCCGGACCAGAGCGTCACTTCGCCACCTGTCTCCTTGCCATCCATGGCGATAGACAGGCGCCCGGTTGCCTCTCCCGCCTGCGCGGACACGGGCAACACCACGATACCTCTCTTCGGGCGATACGCGTGTCCCTGCCACAAGACTTCCGCGCGGGCGGGGAGGCCGCGCAGAAGGACACCGCCTGCTTGCACGGCGGCGAAACGCCGGTACTGCACCGCGTACGGCGTGTTCTTTTCCTGAACCTCCAGGTACGCGTCAAATGGCGGCGCAATCTGCATGTGGAGTGTGTCGGATGCGTACACCTCCACGCCGTTGATCCAGGCGCGATACGCCGTGGAGCCATTCGTCCAAATCACCAGGTGATACATTCCGCCTTGAGGTTGAACTGCGCTCTCGGGAATCTTTTTCAGAATCACGCTGTGCGCGTTTTTCTCGTATCCGTAGGCGTAGCCAATCTCCCACGTTGAACGAAGATGACCGCGGACGCGCGTCGTCACGAGGGACACAAACACGTAGTTGATGAGCCCCGTCTGGTCCGTCGTCGCCGTCTGCACGGCAAACACCAACTCTCCCACGCCCGACGTAACCGCGGGCGGAGAAACAGCCCAGGTGTGCGCATACCATCCTGCCGGGAACGGATCCCTCGTCGTGAGGAAATAGCCGCGGAAGTCCGGCGTAGCAGCTCGCACGCCCACCGTCAGCAACCCTCCGCGCACGCGGACGAAACCGAGTTTCGCGCCCGCGCTGCCGTTCGCCTCCCACTGATAATAGGGAGGTACGAGCCAGGAGGTCGAGCCCTGGATCTGGTGTGGCGCCTGCGAGTCTTGATCAAATTCGGTGACTACCGACGAAACGACCGGAACGAGCGAGCCGGCCGGGCCGCGCACAAGCGGCGTCATGGTCTGCGGGCGCCGCTCAACCCAAACGCCCCATGCGGCGACCGCGAGCGAGATGACCAGCGTGATTGCCAAAAAGACGCGCTCCAAGGGGCGATAGTGCAATCGCCCGCTGCGCGAAGTTTCAATAGCTGGCATACAGTTGCACATCTCCCCTTCGCGCGGTTCGGATCCCTACGATGACCGTGACCGCCGAAAACACGAAGATGGCGGTCACCATGCCGTAGACGGCGTAGGCATCGCTGCCATTCACCGCCACGGCCGCCACCAGGCCGCCGAAGAGCGTGCCGGCCCACACCGCGAGGGCAGACGCGAAACGCACGCCCCAGAAGAACAGGAACTGGCTCGCGAACAGCCCAACGGGCAGAATGCCATACGTGAGGGCCGCGAGGTGCAGCGCCCATTGATACGGCGGACCGGCCACCAGAATGGGCGCGATGAGCGTAGCCGGCAGGTGCAAAAGGACGGGGGGAGCCGCGAACCCCACCGCGATGCCGATGATGGAAAGCAGTACGACGCGCGTGATAAAGAAGCGAAGCAGCGTGCGATGAAACCCTTCAGCCTCAGTGACGCGATAGCGCCTCATCCACCCAAGGAATCGATCCGAGAGCTCGGTCATGAAGTAGAAAACGAACCCCATCATAGGAAACAGCTCGAGCGTGGCAAGATCCGTCGTCAGTTCGTACGTCGGCGGATAGACGTAATGGTGCACGCCCTGCAGCGCGCCGAAGTGCACACCTGCCACGATGCGGTCCACAAACAGCATAGAGAAATAGCCCGTCCCGTACAGCGCATACGGCCAGAGTTGACGCCACACTGGCAGAAACCTTGGAATCTGCACGCGTACAGGGGCACGGCGCACGTCGCGATCGTGCGGGCCGTCGCCGATTTCCTCGGGAAGGAGCCTGCGAAGCTGGCGCCGCGATCGCAACACGGCGTATGAGTACACGCCGATGAGCGCGCCTGCGCCGGCAATCACCAGTCCAAGGATCTGCGCCTGTTGAACGGCCTGGCCGAAATACGCGCCGCTGTTCACGCGCTCGATGTTCCATATGGCGAACCAGGTGATGACGAGCGCGACGGCCGTGGTCACGGCGAGCCCGAGGATGCGCCGCAGGAGATAGAGCGGCGCCAGCGCAATCTGAAAGACGTAGATGGCGAGCGCATATTCGAGAAAGAGGTTTCCGTACGCTGGGCCGTATGCCGGCGCAATGGCGAACCGGAAGACGAGCGCAATGACGAGCGCGGACACGGCTGAACCGTGCACAATGGCGCGCGTCGAAATCCAGCGGAAGAGGATCCAGTTGTTCTGGCCCAGGTAAAACAGCGCGCGTTGAGCGAACACCTGCGAGACGGCGCCGGCGCACACCGTCGCCGTGAAAAACGCGAGGCTGACCGCCGTCGCGACCTCCTGTGAGGCGGAGAGCGACGACCAAAGCGCCACGCGCGTGATGAAGAGCATCAACACGCTCATCATCCACGGCGCCGTGTAGCCGACCCCGCGGAAGTACTGTTCCGCCGCCTTCCGAAACCAGCCGATGGGACTCGGTTTCTCAATCTCCTCGGGCGTCTGGTACAACGGAATCCGTTCCCAAACCGCTTCGGCGAGGTCGAACACATCGCGAAAGCCGAGGGCCTGGGCCGCCTCGTTCCCATAGCCGCTGTCCTCGAGGTGAACCGCCACCTCGAGGACGTTGCGCGGATGGGGTTGTCGACTCACCACGAGGTACGCGAGCGAGTGCAGCTGCTGGATCTCGTCCTCGCCCGACCCTTCAAACGGTCTCTCGATCTCGGCGCTCATGCCCACGCTCCCCTTCGCTCGCCCAAGCGTTGTACCACGCCCGATACCGTTCCAGAAACCGATCAAGTGTAAATTCCGCCAGCATGCGTTCTCGCCCTAGGCGCCCGAGCGCCGCCAGTTGGCCGCGGTTTGCCGCCAGCCGCGTGATGGCATCTGCCAGCTCCCGAGGTCGACGCGGCGGCACGAGGATTCCGTACGGCGGCTGGACAATCTCGCTCATCCCGCCGACGTTGGTCGCCACGATGGGCCGTCCCGCCATGACCGCCTCCACAGCGGCATAAGGAAAACCCTCGGACGAGCTCGACATGACCGCGATATCTCCGCTGTTGAGGGCGCCGTTCACGTCGTCCGTCGGCCCGGCGAAGCGAACGACGTTCTCCAGCCGGTACGCTCGGACGAGATCGCGGCAAGAGGCCTCATAAGCCTGGTCCGGCGCGGGCCCGTAGATGGTGAGTGTGATGCCTGCGAGCTCAGGATGGTTCCCCTGGATCTCATAAAGACTACGCATGGCGCGGATGGCGGTGTGAATGTCTTTCAGCGGATCGATGCGCGCGATCATCACGAGGCGAAGCGGCTGGTTCCCTGATCCGGGATTGCGCGTGATATGAAACGCACGCGGATCGACGCCATTCGGAATGGGATGAATCCGCTCAGGGGGAACGCCGAGCTTTTGTTCCCACAGCGCGTTGAATTTCGCCACCGGCGCGACGCTGTCCGCGGCTTGATACACTAAGCGCACCACTAGGCCGTAGAGACTCGAGAGGAAATAGCGGTAGGGCGCAGCCCTCTCCATCCTCCCGATGGACAACAGCCGCTCGCGGTAATACACCCCATGCTCAGTGACGAGCAGTGGCCTGTGATACCGCTCTTTGGCCATCATGAGCGGCAGCGCACAGAAGGCGGCCGCGGACGCGTGGTAGATGCGAGCTTCTGGAACCGGGAAGGCGAGCGGCGCCAAGTATCGGTACAGGAGCTTGCCGATATCGACCGCCTCGAACAAGTTGAGGTGGCGAAACAGAGGATGCTCCGAGAGGCGGGATCGCAGGATATCCCAGGTCTTCGCGTGTCGAAGCGCGTATTTCATGTTTCCGCGCTCCGCGAACGCCGCCATCACCCGAAGCGCCTCCAGCGCTTCGTCCAGCCGAGCCTCGGCTGCACGAAGGCAGGCCGTCAGAAACGCCTCGTAGGCTGGAAGAAAGTCGCGCTGAAACGATTTGCGCACTCCGAGGTTCCACGACATCTGCGGATTCCACGAAAATTCTTCGTGGCAATCCGTCCCCCATAGCGGCACCATGAGAAGGCGATCCACGTTTTCCGGCAGCGCGTAGCGCGGCGTCCCGCCAGGATTTGCGACCACTGCGTAGACGGTGAAGCGCTGATCGGCAAGCCCGCGGATCAGCCGATCCGCCCACGCGCTCACACCGCCAAGCGTGTAGGGATACGTGCCTTCGGTGGCCAGCAACACGTCCGACACAGGCGCCTTGCGCGACCTCACTGGCGTCCCTCCGCGGTCAGTTCACGCAGCATCCGGTGCAGCCGCCGCTCCAGTTCCAACATGCGGCGCTCCGCCTCCACCATCTGCGCGTGGATCTCGCCAATTTCGTCCAGCACCTCAGTCGCCCAACTCGCCTCCATGCGGCGCGGCACCTGAGCAGGCTCGTTCCACGAGGCATCTTGGCCCGTCCCCAGATCCCGTCCGTGCCATCCGGTCGCGGCAGAGCCAACATGGGCGCCATCCGATCTCTCGAAGGCGACTGCGCCTGTCAAGCGCGTTTCCACTTCCCGTAGGCCGTGCGCGAGATGATCTCGCGCTTCACCTCGCGGCAGTTCATTCTCTTCCGTTCCTGTCGGCACCTCGCGGAGGGAACCGATATCCGCGCCAAGCCTCGCATCGTGCGCCCCGATGGCTCCCTGTTGCGGCGCTGCGTCCAAGGGCTCGACCGCGCCCATCCCGAAACCGGCGCGAGCATCGGACGGTCCCTCTTGCCCTTCTTCCACAGCCGTGGCGACCGCCTCCGACATAGGCTCCTCCAAGGCTACCTCGACCGTCTTGGCTCGCGTCACGCTTTTGGAGGAAAGGTCCAGGTTTTCAACTGCGAGAAAACATTGAGCCGCCAGAAGCGAGTACTCGCGGATATGCTGGGCGGGCTGATCCGGCAGCTCGCTCGCGCGCAAGAATTCCCGCCCAGCCAACCGCATGTAGTGGTCGAAGTCGTCCATCCGTCCGAGGCGTCGCGCGCAGAGCGCCGCCTGGCGGTATGCGACCCCGGCCCGCTGCGGCACCTTCCCCTCGAGCGATCTCGCCTCTTCCAAAAACGCGTTCAGCGCTTCGCTGTATTCTCCCATCGCATAGAGCTCCATGCCTTGATGGAAGCTCAGTGCGGATTGTTCGACCACACACTCACCCCGCGCTTCAAGATGAAGTTTCACCATCGTGAACGCACCGTGGTATCGCGGTTACTTCGCGATTCCTTTGTGCACGAACGAACCCCTTAGCGCCATGATCATACGGTACACCAAGGGGTAACGCAATGGGTTCTTACCACCAAGCGTGACAGCCTGGTGACAAACCACCACGCGTCCATGTCACCGCTGGGTTTCTCCGAGGACTTCGGCTGCATGCCACCATTTCTTCGATTGCGGATCCCGCACCCAAAGCCGCAGCCATCCGTTCTGCACCTTTCGTCGAAAGTCCGCATGCTCTCTGAGCAGGGTGGCCGCCTGCGCCACAGGCACTTCCATCACCACCGTGAGCCGCAGCGGACGGTGGTACAGGTGGCCATCGTCGGCCGCAATCGACTGCCACGGAAGCCCCGGCAGCAGATCGCTCGCGTTTCCGTGCATCACACCCACGCCGGCAGTGACCGTCTGCAGGACCTTGTTGCCTCCTCCGTGAACGTGCGGCGCCACCGTCGATGCGTAATACTGCAGATTGATCCACTGCGCCACGGTCACAGGACCCGACACAATCGCGCGGAGGTAGGCCCCGTCGGGATCGCACCGCCAGTCGTAGTCGTGCGCGAACACCTGGCCGCGCAGCTCTGCATCGAGATGGGGCAGACGGCCGATCCAAAAGGCGCGGTTGCGCGCCAACCCCACTCGGGCCGAGCTTCGCTCCAATCGCTCGCGCGGCGCACGGCCTCACGCCGAGCCATCCGCCCCTTTGCGCCGGGCAGTTGCTCGAGGCGCTCGGCGGCCGCGTGCGCTCCGGCTCGCCGCACATCCCTGTCGAGCTGCTGCCACATGCGCTCCATTTCCGGAGACATTCCCGGCAGCTCAATCCACTCGATCTCGTCCGTCGTCGTGATGTGCACCGCTGCGAGAAACACCGTCTCGTCCGGAATATGGAGACCGTGATGATGACGAAGCAAGCGTCTCACGTCCGCCTGATTAAGCGCCATCGCGAGCAGTCGCGCGTTGTGCCGTCCCGATTGTCCGCCACAGGCTCCGCATTCCAGCGCCGCCCGGTGTGGATGATTCTCGACCCGCGCCTCGTGGCCGCAGAGAACGACAATGGGCGCGAACGCGGTCAGCCCAATCGAGCGAAACAAGTCCGCGGCTGCCGACGCGAACAACTGCGCAGTTTCGCCAACCG
This sequence comes from Alicyclobacillus acidocaldarius subsp. acidocaldarius Tc-4-1, assembly GCF_000219875.1. NCBI lineage: Bacteria > Bacillati > Bacillota > Bacilli > Caryophanales > Alicyclobacillaceae > Alicyclobacillus > Alicyclobacillus acidocaldarius. Next base: position 739,628 of record NC_017167.1, on the reverse strand, counting down.
CTGAATGCCTTGAAGCCGCAGAGTCATCCGCTTCGCCCGCAGGCTCCCACTGCGTGGCCACGGGCGGCAGGCCATTGCGCAAGAAGCCGCGAAGCCGGGCCGATGCGCGCGGAAACGACTGGAGAAGCGCGTTCAGCGCGAGATATCCGCCCGACAGTTCGGGCAAAGCGAGGGATGCCGCGCTTGCCTGTTTCAACTTCTTGAACGAAAGCGACATCGCCCGCAGAGCACCTGTGACGCGGAGGCGGCGATGATAAGCGCTCGGCTCCATCGCTCGCTCCCGCATGTGGGCCACAGGTGTCACGATAGCCGGACAGCTCGGGTGCGCATACGCGCTCTCCAAGATCTGTGTCTGCACCGCCAGGTTAAAAATCCGGCACATCCGTACGTCGCGTATGGACCAAGCGCCTCGAGGTGACGGCGCAAGGGCTCCGATCGGACGTCGATGCAGAACAGCAACTGGGCGTCGACTGCGTGCTCGCGAACGCGAGCCTCGCCAGACTGTACAAGATGCGCATCGAGCGTCTGCTCCCAGGCCTCGAGCCACACAGCGTACCGATCCGCGGTCAAGTATCGGTGCACGACCAGGACGAGATCATCGGCCATGTCGTGCTCCGCCTCGGCGACATGCGCAGCCGCCTGAGCCAGGCCGGTGAGATCGGGATGCGGCGCAAAGACGCCATCCGGCCCTGCAAAAGCCCACTCCAGGAGCACTCGCAACGCCAGATACTCCCGCAGCAGGCGGCCTTGGCCTCTGTCTTCCCTATCCCGATACCGAAGCGCCCCCACAAAGCCCGGCATGCGCAGATAATGCACGCGAAAGTAATCTGCCGCAAAACGCGGCGCTACGCGGAACCGGTCGAGCCCAAACGCGAGCGCCGCGTCCGGGTCTTCCGGCAGCTCCTCCATTCGGCGCCTCTCCACCTTGCCGAGCGACGGATCGCGCATGAGGAGCGCGCGGGCAGCCGAGAAAAGTCCCTGACCTCGCCCTGGCATCGGCCACGCCGCCTGCCCCCGGTCCAGGTACAGGCGAAGGTAACGCGCGGTGAGCGCATCGACGCGCCATCGCGACTCGTCGGACGGGAGCGCAAAGCGAAGCGCCTCGGGCGGCAGATCCACGCGAGCAGCTGTTCGCGCGGCGAGCGCCGCCGCTTCGTCAGTGATGGGAAGCTCGGCCTCCTCTTGCGTAAGACGGGGCTGAATACGGGCAAACGCCGCGCGCAGCGGCACTGGGACGTGGTGGTCCAGGTATCGATTCATACGATCCTTGAGCGCGTTTGGATCAATCTCTCCGCGGGAATACGCGTCCTGCAGCAGGCGCCAGGAGGGGTACAGCCGCACCCCGCCGAGCGCCTGAAGTCTCCGCATCGCCCCAAGAAAGGGTGTGTGTTCCATTTCCGGACAGGGATGCCGCGCAATCCACACCGGGAGGGGCCATTGAACGGCGCTCACGTCGAGCGCTATCTCGGCCGCAGCTGCGGCGGATGTCGGAGTCCAGGGATCAGGACGCAACGTGAGTGACGAGGTCACGAAAGTATCGCCTCCTCTCCCAGCGTTTCAAGCGCCACGGGGTGCGCTTCGATGGCATGCGGGCTCGCATCGCCGAGATACGCGAGCCACGCATAGACGCGCACGGAACATGGACCGCGAGAACGACTGCGAAGCCAAGCGTAGAGCGCGGCCTGAAGCGCCATCAGGCCCGCCGCCGCAACTGCGAGCTGCTCGTCCACCGGTCGTGGAGTTCCCAGAAGGACCTCCCACGCACGGATCAATTCGTCGCGAAGCGCCAACGCAAGCGCGCCTGCCAAAACTACAGCGGCGGCACCCGCCCATCGCCCAACCCGTAGGGTCATCGCGGAAGTGAGCGCAACTGCACATCCCGCGCCAAGCAGCAAACCGGACAGAAGGCGAAGCCCATCTGCCGGATGGGGCAGGGCATACAGCAGGAACAACGCTGAGCCAGCGAGCAGCGACCACGGAAAGCGAAGGGAGGGCTCCTCCGCCTTCACCAATACCTCGTCTGGGCGAGGCACGGCCGAGCCGGATCGCAGAAAGAGCGTCGCTTTGAACAGCCCATGCAGCAACAGGTGGACCATCGCGACGGCGTACGCACCCACAGCGCACTCCGTCAACATGAGCCCCATTTGGGCCATCGTGGACGCGACGAGCTGGCGCTTGTAGTCCGCATGGATCATAAGGATCCCCGTGCCGATGGCGATGCTAATCCATGCCACGGCCACAAGCAGCGCGCGAGGGAGGATTCCCCCTGCCGCGAGAACGGGAGAAAATTTGGCGAGAAGCAGCCCTCCCGCGTTCACGAACCCGGCGTGCATCAAAGCGGATACGGGCGTCGGCGTTACGGCGGAGTCGAGCAGCCAGCGCCCGGATGGCCAGTTGCCCGCCTGAGCGAGCGCAACGATGTCAAGAAGAAGGCCCGCGACCAGGCTAGCGCCAGGGTGCGCGGCGAGCGCGCGGATCCCCGCACCGAGCGACGACGTTTGCCCAGCCCATGCCGCCATGCTGCAAAGAAGAATGACGCCCGCCATGCTCGGTGCGAGCCTCGCCCAGGTCATCCGCGCCACTGCCCGAGCGGCTCGGCTTCGACGCTGCATCGCGATGAGCCGAATGAGCCCCGCGTCCATCGCCACCCAACACGCGGCGAAAAACCACACATTGTCTGCCATCCAAGCGGCACTCGCAAAAACAAAATCCAGGTCATCCAAGCCAAATAGGAGCCGTACCGCTCGTCTCCGGCCAGGTGACGTGCGGAAAAGGTCAGAACGACGAGGCCAAGCGCACTGATGTACAACGAAATCGCCCAGCCGAGGCCGGTCGGATGAAGCGGGCCCAATGGCACACCCGTCGCCCCCGTCACAAGACCGACCACCGACACGAGGCTCACGAGGCCAAGGCTCGCGAGGTGAATCCCAATGCGCCGCGAAGGTTCACGCAGAGGCTGAACCAAGGCTCCCGTCATACCGGCGGCAATCCAGGCCAACACCCAGGCCGCTACAACTTCTCGAACATTCACGAAATCCATGTGTCCCCTCCTACGCCGCGCCAATCGGCATTGACAGACAAAAACCGGCGCGCTCGACGGAAGAGAGGTTTCAAACCTCCGTCCCTCGAGTCACGCCGGTTTTTCGTCAACTCACGCCAGTTGAACAAACACCCGGTCACGTTCGCGATACGGGACCGCCTCGTCAACCCCTTCTCCAGAGGCTGTGCGCTGCGCTCGCCGCACCGATACAGATAGGTGACATTCCTCGATTGATTTTACGCCGCCATTCGCCTGGACATGACCCCACGTAAGCGACGGTCACGCGTCCCGCCCCGCGTCCACGACTTCGCGGCCGCCTTCGAACTCGCCGGACTCCAGTTTCCGCTCGAGATCCGAATGCAATCGGAACACCATGATCCGCTCGCCCGTCCGCGTGCTCAAATCCGTAAAGAAACTCTTCACTTCCTCGCCCGTGATCCGGCGGATGATCTCTTTCAGATCCTCGACACCGGATTCCACCAAGCTGGTGCGCGTCCGCTTAACGGACAACATTCCCTCGTATGTCTCGCAGAGCGCATACTCCGCGGACGAAAGAATGCCATGCAGCGAAACGATGATCATATCCCGCAGGATATCCGTCTTGACCGAGACCGAGCCGCGCCCTAGATAGTCCTTTTCCCACTTCGTCAAGGCGTTCGAGATGTCAGCCTCGATGCAGCCTTTCAGCTTGGATGCCGCCATGTGTCTCTCCCTCTATCCACCGTCGCTGCACGGCCTCGTGCTGGACATCAGTGAATATTGTAACAAGGGGATGTGCGTGGCGACAAGGGGAACATGGCCGAGGGGCCCGGAGATATCCTCGGGCCCGCTGTACTCATGACGCTCGTGACCGCGTGATCAAATGGGATACTGGCGCCGTTCGCGCTGAATGGAAATCCATTTGAGCGTGGTAAACTCCTCGATCCCCCACTGTCCGTTGTACCCCCCGACGCCCGAAGCCCTTTCGCCGCCAAACGCCACGAGAGGCTCGTCGTTCACCGTACCGTCGTTCACGTGAAACATACCTGTTTCCACCTGCATGGCGATCCGCACACCGCGTTCCACGTCGCGAGTGATGACAGCCCCCGTCAGGCCGTAGTCGCTGTCGTTGGCCACGCGCACCGCGTCTTCCTCGTTCTCGACGGGTATGACCGCCACCACGGGGCCGAACATCTCCTCTCGGGCACACGCCATCTCCGGGCGCACATCCACGAGCACCACTGGCCCCACGACGTTCCCCTCCACGGGTCCCCGATAGGCAACTCGAGCGCCCTGTTCAAGGCTCGTATCGACGACGGCGAGCAGCCGCTCGACCTGACGGCGGTTGATGAGCGGCCCGATGACCGTCTCGGGGTCCCGAGGATTGCCCATCTTCAGTTTCGAGACGCGTTCGACAAATTTCCCGAGAAATTGCTCGTACACATCCTTGACGACGATCAGGCGATTGGCGCACATGCAGATCTGGCCCTGATGCGTGAACCGGCTGAATATCGCGGCGTCGACGGCGAGGTCGAGATCGGCATCGTCGAGCACGATAAGCGCACTGTTGCCGCCCAGTTCGAGGGTCACCCGCTTCAGGTGCCGACCCGCCACCTCCGCGATATGCCGCCCGACCGCTGTGGAGCCGGTGAACGAGATGATTCTCGGAATCGGATGCTCGAGAAACGCATCACCGATCTCCGCGACGTCAGCCACGACGACGTTGACCAGCCCCTTCGGTACGCCCGCCTCCTCAAACACCTTCGCTAGCAGCGTGCCGCCCGTGATGGCAGCCTCTTCGTGCGGCTTCAGGACGACACCGTTGCCGCACGCGACGGCAGGCGCCAAGGCGCGCATGGACAAACACATCGGGAAATTGAACGGACTCAGAATGCCCACCACCCCGGCAGGCAGGCGCAACAGGCGATTTTCTTTTCCGGGAATCGTGGCCGGCAAGAGCCGCCCTTCCATGCGCAGCGGGTACGTCGCCGCCTCGCGGAGGAAGTTCTTCACCAATTCGAACTCAATCGCCGCCTTGATGAACGTGCCTCCGATCTCGTCCGCGACGAGCGAGATCACCTCATCTCGATAGCCCTCCCAGATCTGCAGCGCTCGCTCCATGACCGCCTGCCGTTCGAACGGACTCACCTGAGCCCAGGTCTTCTGCGCCTCCGAGGCGGCGCGATACGCCTGGTCGATGTCTTCCACCGTGGCAAGCCGAATCTCGGCGACCGTCGAGCCATCGAACGGATTCTGATCGAGATGCACGCGAGAACTGCGTCCGTCGCGCCACTCACCGGCGATGTATTGTCGTGAGAGTTGCCTGACATCCAGCATGGTGGCCTCCATTTCTCGCCGACGCGACTCGCTCGGCGATGGTTTCGAAGGCTATCGTAGAAGCGCTTTCATCATCAGACAAGAGCCCTTTCCCGCCATACGGAACACCAGCGTGCGCAAGATGCCCTTGATCGAAACGCCCAAAACCAAATTCGCCGGCCCCGTCCTTCGGCGGACGGAACCGGCGAACCGCTTCCTCATGTTTCGTGTGATCCATGCATGGTGGAGGCGACGGGAATCGAACCCGCGTCCGAAGACCTCGCCGCATGTACATCTACGGGCGTAGACCGTCTACTGAAGTCCCTGTGACCCGCGGACGATCACGCTGGTGCACAGGCAAGTTCGCTCATGTCTCGCGGCATCCCCGCGAACGAGGGAAGCCGCCAGCCTGCTCAGATGACGTTACGCGACGCGCGCAGGCGACGCATCACGTAACGGTCCCGCTGGATTAAGCAGCGAGAGCGAGCTTGTTTTGAGTGGTAAAGCGATTCGCTTTGCCAGTTAAATTTAGACCTGCGTGCATCACGTGGTCGCAGCCCCACGGCCCGCCGTACATGCTCGAACAGTCCCCGTCGAATCCAAAACGCCCCCGCGTTTTGGCGACAGCCGTTCGGCATGTCCTCAAGCGAATCGCCTATCGTTCAAGACCACGTCTTATTATACACCATTCTGAAGACAGATCAACCCAATTCCATCATGTCCCTGTCGATGAGCGGCCCATGAACTCTCCGCGCGTTGCAACGGTTGTCATTCGCCGCGCATGCGCGCTCGGAGGGCGCGTTGAATCTCCCGATTTGCGTCCCGCTCCTTGGCGGCTTCGCGCTTGTCATACAGCTTCTTGCCCTTCGCGAGCGCCAATTCCACCTTGGCCCAGCCATCTTTAATGTAAATCTTGGTAGGCACCAAGGTGACCCCGCGCTGCCGGACCGCGCCGTACAGGTGGTTGATCTCCTTCTTGTGCAACAGGCACTTGCGAGGCCGCAGGGGATCATGATTGAACCGATTCCCCTGCTCGTACGGCGCGATGTGCATGTTGTAGATGTACACTTCGCCGTCGTCCACGCGCGCGTACGCGTCCCGCAGGCTGACCGACCCTTTGCGGATGGACTTGATCTCGGTTCCCGTCAGCACAAGGCCCGCCTCGTACGTCTCCTCGATGAAGTAGTCATGATACGCCTTCCGATTTTGCGCAATCAACCGAATCCCCTGCGATCTCGCCATCTCACGTCACTCCGATGCTCCGACGGGCGCGCGGTTGGCGGCCGTGCGTCCGGGCACCCTGTCACCGCCCACGCGCACGGCGCTGCACTTCCGGCTCACCGTTTTCGCTTTTTGTGCGAACCGCGCTTGCCCGATTTCCCTGCTTCCGACTTTCGCTTCTTGGCCGCTTTCTCGCCTGGCCGCGATGGCCCAGTTCGACGGGTTCTCGCGCGTCGGCCGTTGCCGCCGTCCGCCTCCCAAGTCGGCCAAGTCCGGTAGCCACCGCGCCGAGTGGAAGCCGCCTCAAAGCGGCCGCCCGCTGTCCGGCCATCTGCCGACGGCTGCACGTCAAGCGCCTTGCTCCGACCTCCCCGCTTCCGCCCTCGCCGAGTACGGGGATCCGGATACTCCTCGTCCCAGGCATCGTACGGAAGTTCGGACGGCAACATGTCGGCCAAAGCCGCTGAGCGCTCTTCTTCGCCGTCATCCCAGTCCGACAAGCGGACGCCCGCGCGCGCCTTCCCACTTCGATCCCGCCGCGCGCGATGGCGCTTGTCGTCCCGCTCCCGGCGGCCGCCACTGGCCCGGGAAGCCGCCTCGCGCCTTCGTCGCTCGGTTTCCCGCCGTTCCTTCGGCGTCAGATCCTCATCATACACAATCGCGCCCGGGCCTTCACCACCGACGTACGTCGCTTCGCGCAGATGTTCCACGAGCCCAAAGTCGATGCGCAGATCCTCCTTGACCGCCCGTATCACCACCACCCGGACCGGATCGCCAATCCGAAAGACGCGCCGCGTGCGCTCGCCGATGAGCGCCATCTGGCGCTCGTGCAGGACGTAGTAATCGTCCGACAACTCGCTGATGTGGATCAGGCCCTCGACGCCGTTGTCGAGCTGCACAAACAGGCCGAAGGGGACGACGCCTGAGATGATGCCGTCAAATTCCTCGTCGATGTGCGCCTGCATGTACTCGACCATCTTCAACTGATCGACTTCGCGCTCCGCCTCCTGGGCAATCCGCTCGCGCTCGCTCGACTGCCGGCTCGCCTCGGCGACAAACTCGCGAAGCTGCTCCTCACGCTTGGGAGACAGCGATCCGTGCGTCAGCACCTCGCGGATAATGCGATGGATGGCCAGGTCCGGATACCGGCGGATGGGCGAGGTGAAGTGCGTGTAGTATTCCGCCGCGAGGCCGAAGTGCCCCGTGCACTCGGGGCGATACTTCGCCTGCTGCATGGAACGCAGCATGACCATCGCAATCATCCGCGCCTCGCGCTTTCCCTCGACCTCATTCAACACTTCCTGCAGCGCGCGCGGATGAACCTTGCCCCCGGCTGAACCCTTCACATGGTAACCGAAGTTGTGAAGGAACAAATTGAGGTGGATGATCTTATCCGGGTCAGGCTCGTCGTGCACGCGGTAGATGAACGGCACGCCTAGCCAGTGAAAGTGCTCGGCCACGGTTTCGTTGGCGGCGAGCATGAACTCCTCGATGATCCGCTCCGCGATGGATCGCGGGCGCGGCTCAATGGACGTGGGCTCGCCGAGATCGTTCACGCGCACCTTGATCTCGTCAAAGTCGAAGTCGATGGCTCCACGCCGCATCCGCTTCTCCCGCAGGATGAGCGCGAGCTCCCGCATCAGCTCGAACATCGGCACGAGTGGCGCGTAGCGCGCCCGCAGTTCCTCGTCGCCCTCCTCGAGGATCTTGCGCACGTCGTTGTAGGTCATGCGCTCCGCCGTCCGAATCACGCTCGGCACAATCTCATGGGAGACGACGCGCCCCTGTCCATCGATCTCCATCACGCACGACATCGTGAGGCGATCCACCTTCGGATTCAGCGAGCAGATGTTGTTCGACAGGCGCGGCGGCAGCATCGGGATGACGCGATCCACCAGGTACACGCTTGTCCCGCGCCGAAAGGCCTCCTTGTCGAGCGGGCTGTGTTCCTTGACGTAGTAGCCCACGTCGGCGATGTGCACACCGAGCTCGTAATGGCCGTTGGGCAGGCGTTTCACGTGTACGGCGTCGTCCAGGTCTTTGGCGTCCTCCCCGTCGATGGTCACGATGGTCTCGCTGCGAAAATCCTTCCGCCGCGCGATCTCGGCCGGATCAATCTCCAATGGGATCCGCTCGGCGTCGGCCAGCACATCCTCGGGAAACGCCTCCGGAAGGTTATACTTGCGCACAATGGCCAGGATGTCGACGCCGGGCTCGTCCGGATAGCCGAGGACTTCCACCACCCGCCCCACCGGCCCATGCGTGGCCGTGGGATACGACGTCAGCTCGACCACCACCACCTGCCCGTCGTGTGCACTCGCCACCGCGTCCTTCGGGACAAAGACGTCCTCCGGAAACCGCTTGTCGAGGGGAGTGACGAAGGCGTGATGCGCGTAAATGGAAATTTGGCCCACGATGCGGTCGTTCCCGCGCTCCAGGATTTTGACGATCTCGCCCTCGCGGTGGGCCTGCGCGCCCTTGCCGCGCTCCTCGCGCAGCCGCACAAGCACCCGGTCTCCGCTCATGGCACCGTTCAGCGCGGACTGAGGAATATAGATGTCCGCCTCCGCCTCGTTTTCGGGGATGACAAACCCGTACCCCGCGCTTTGAGCTGAAGCCTGCCGGCGATGAAGTTCATCTGCTCCGGCAACGCGTATCGGTTGTTCTTCGTGCGAACGAGATCCCCCGCGTCCTCCATTTCGTTCAAAAGGCGGACGAATGCGCGAAAGTCCGCCGCACTCTCTACGCCGAGCCGCTCGCACAATTCCTGGACCGTGCTCGGCCTGTATTCCTCCGAACGCATGTATTCAAGCAATCGCTCTTTCCACAAGAAGGCTTCACTCCATCGTCCATCCGCCGAGTGCACCGGATTCTGTCGCGTGCGTTGCTACTAGTATGAACCCAAACGGGCGAGATCGCCACAAAAGGAAGAAGAAAATTGCGCGGTGCGGCCAACGGGAGGTGGGGTCAGACGGCCTTCCGGCTCGGACGCTTGTGAAGGAAGAGCGAACAGACGACGAGCCCGGCGGCGAGCGCGACGAGCAGCCAGAACGAGTCCAAAAAGTTTCCGGTCGCGTCCTTGATGGCCCCCGCCAGGATAGGCACCACGCCCGAGATGAGATAGCCGCCACACTGCATCATGGCTGTCCAGCGACTCGCATCGTCTCCGCTTTTGGTCTCATCCAGCGGCAGAATGAGCAAGATGGGAAACAGTCCCCCGAGCCCTACGCCGAGTAGCGCATCCGCCAACCAAGAACTCCAGGCAGGGAGTGGGAGAGCGCAGGCGACGAGCCCCACGAGCGTCAAGGACGCCGAGGCGACGAGCCAGGGTGCCCGGTTCCTCGTGCGGCCCAGGGCCATCGGCACGACAAGGCTGGCGAACATCTGAATAAGCGCAAACACGGTGAGCACCACGCCCGCGCCACTGGCCGAATACCCCGTCTCTTCCGCCCGCGGCGCGAGCCACGTCGTCGTCGAATAATAGATACCCGATTGCAGGCCGAACGCGGCGAGTAACAGCCACGCCCTGCCCGTGCGCCAAGGCGATGGCGACGCCAGCGCATCCCGCCCACCGGCGTTCAATCCGCCTGCGTTGCGTTCGCCGCCCCCTGGCGCTGTTCGGAGCACCGGCCACCAGGCGACAAGCCCCAGCGCGGCGAGTCCCGTCCACATGCCGAGCGACGCCTGCCACGATCCAAGCGCTTGCGCCAGAGGAATGGACAGCGCGGCGCTCGCCAACGCGCCGAGGCCGATGCCCACCGAGTACAGGCCGATCACGGCAGGGGCGCGGCGGCCAAAATGATGCTTGATGAAGCCGGAGAGCAGCGGCCCACAGATGGCGATGCCGAGGCCTGCCGCAAACGCGGATGCCAAGAGCAGCCATGCCGCATGCGCAAAGAATCGCACCAGCGTCGCGATGCCCACCAGCCCGACACACGCGAAGATGGCGCGATTCATGCCTAACCTCGCCGCCACCGCACCCGTGAGCGGCGCGAAGGCGCCCATGCAAAACACGGGAATGGACGTGAGCAGGCTGACCTCCGCGGCGTTCATGTGGAGCGAGCGCTGAATGGTGAGCACCAGCGGACCGATGGACGTGATAGGCGGCCTAAGGTCCAGTGACACCACGAACACCGCCATCACCAAGAGCGAGAGCGCCTTTCCCATCCCCATGTCCTCCATTCCTCGGAGCGCAAAAAAGGAGCCCTTCTGCACCGCAGAAGAGCACCTGAGCCCCGCTTCATCTGATGCTTCATCTGTTTTTGATGGGTCGCACGACTAGTGCACGTTGTAGTGGTACATCACCGCGATGAGCCCCGTCACCAGGAACAAGAGTATGGCGAGCACCACGGTCACGCGGGCCAGCAGGGAATCCATCCCTTTTGGGCGGCGGTTGGAAAACTGGTTGGCGCCGCCCGTGATGACGCCCGACAGGCCCGCGCTTCTTCCCGACTGGAGCAGGATGACAAGCACGAGCAAGGCACAGAGCGCCACGAGGGCAATCTTGGCCGCCAGCATCATGGTCTTGTCACCTCCGCTCCCCAAATCCCAAACTTAGTCTAGCACGGCTGTCAACCTTGCACAAACGCGCCGCGCCCCGCGTACGCCGCCGCCGCGCCCAGTTCCTCCTCGATGCGCAGCAGTTGGTTGTACTTCGCCACGCGATCCGTCCGGCTCGGCGCGCCGGTCTTGATCTGGCCGGTGTTGAGCGCCACGGCGATATCCGCGATGGTCGTGTCCTCGCTCTCGCCTGAGCGGTGGGAGATGATGGCCGTGTAGCGGTTCTTCTTGGCGAGCTCGACTGCGGCAAACGTCTCCGTCAGCGTGCCGATCTGGTTGACCTTCACGAGGATGGAGTTGCCCACGCCGCGATCGATCCCCATCTTCAGCCGCTCCACGTTCGTCACAAACAGGTCGTCCCCAACCAGCTGCACCTTGCCGCCGAGGGCCGCGGTGAGGTTCTTCCACCCATCCCAGTCGTCCTCCGCCAGCCCGTCCTCGATGGACAGGATGGGGTACTTCGAGAGCAGTCCCTCGTAGAAGTGGATGAGCTCGTCGGCCGATCTCGTCACGCCCTCGCCCTCAAAATGATACTGGCCGTCCTTGTAAAGCTCCGTCGAGGCGATGTCGAGCGCGATGGACGCCTGCTCGCCCGGCTTGTACCCGGCCTTTTCGATGGCCTCGACAATGACCTGAATGGCTTCCTCGTTAGTCTTCAGGTTTGGTGCAAATCCGCCCTCGTCCCCGACCGTGGTCGACAGCCCTTTATCCGCGAGCACCTTTTTCAGGCTGTGGAAGATCTCCGCGCCCATGCGCAGCGCCTCGCGGAACGTCGGCGCGCCGTGCGGCACGACCATGAACTCTTGGATGTCGACCGTATTGTCCGCGTGCTTGCCGCCGTTCAGGATGTTCATCATCGGCGTCGGCAGCGTGTGCGCGTACGTCCCGCCCAAGTAGCGGTACAGCGGCAACCCCACCTCGGCGGCTGCGGCTTTCGCCACCGCAATGGACACGGCGAGGATGGCGTTTGCCCCGAGCTTGCCCTTGTTGGGCGTGCCGTCCAGGGAGATGAGCAGGTTGTCGATGGCAATCTGGTCCAGCGCGTCCTCGCCGATGATCTCCGGCGTGATGATCTCGTTCACGTTTTTCACGGCCTTGAGCACGCCCTTGCCCTGATAGCGGCCCTTGTCGCCATCCCGAAGCTCCACGGCCTCGTGAGCACCGGTCGACGCGCCGGACGGCACAATGGCGCGTCCCTTTGCGCCGGACTCGAGCTCTACCTCCACCTCGACCGTGGGATTGCCGCGGGAATCGAGCACCTCGCGCGCATGGACGTCAAAGATCTCGGACATCGCGATCCTCTCCTTTGTTTGACAGGAATTCAGTGTTCAATCAAGGTCGTGCCCGTCATGGCCTGAGGCTTGGGCACGCCGAGCAGATCGAGCAGCGTCGGGGCGAGATCGGCCAGCACGCCGCCCTCGCGCAGCTTCAAGCCGGGGACCGTCACAATGCACGGCACCGGATTGGTCGTGTGCGTCGTGCAAACCTCGCCCGTGTCGGGGTAGATCATCATGTCGGCGTTGCCGTGATCGGCTGTGATGATGGCGACGCCGTCCATGTCGAAGATGGCGTCCATCACGGTCTTCAGGCACTCGTCGACCGCCTCGCACGCCTCGATGGCCGCCTCGAGCGAGCCGGTGTGCCCGACCATGTCCGGGTTCGCGAAGTTCAGGATCATGGTGTCGATCTCGCCCGAGCGAATGCGCTTGGCCGCCGCATCCGCCACCTCGTACGCGCTCATCTCCGGCTTCAAATCGTACGTGGCGACCTTGGGCGACGGGATGAGCACGCGTTCCTCGCCGGGGAACGGCTCCTCGCGCCCGCCGGAGAAGAAGAACGTGACGTGCGGAAACTTCTCCGTCTCCGCGATGCGGAGCTGCGTCAGCCCCGCCTTCGACACGACCTCCCCGTACGTCTCGGTCGGGAAGTCCGGCGGATACGCGATCTCGCTCTTCACATCGTCGCTGTATTTCGTCATCGAGACAAAGTGCACCTTTGGCGGATTGGGCCCGCGGTCGAACCCATCGAACGCCGGATCGGTGAAGGCGAGCGATAGCTGAATGGCGCGATCCGGCCGGAAGTTGAAGAAGATCAGGCTATCCCCGTCTTCCACCGCCGCGAGCGGCTTGCCGTCCGCGCCCACGTGCACGATGGGCTTCACGAACTCGTCCGTGACGTCCGCCTCGTAGCTCGCCTGAACAGCCGCGATGACGTCCTCTCGGCGATTCCCCTCGCCGTGGACCATCGCGTCGTACGCGAGCTTGACGCGCTCCCAGCGCCTGTCGCGATCCATCGCGTAATACCGCCCCATCACCGTCGCGATGAACCCCGTCTGGAGATCGTCCATGAGCCGCTGGAGTTCGGTCAGATATCCGACGCCCGTCGTCGGCGGCGTGTCCCGCCCGTCGAGGAACGCGTGGACAGCGACGCGGGGAACCTTTCGGCCCGCGGCCATGCGCAGCAGCGCAAACAGGTGATCGATGTGGCTGTGCACGCCGCCGTCCGACACGAGGCCGCAGATGTGCAGGGTCTTCTTGCGGCGCACGGCGAGATCCATCGCGCGAACCAGGACCTCGTTCTGGAAGAAGTCGCCGTCGCGGATGGCCTTGGTGATCCGGGTCAAATCCTGATACAGGATGCGCCCCGCCCCGATGTTCGAGTGACCGACCTCGGAGTTGCCGAACTGCCCGTCCGGCAAGCCGACGGCCTCGCCGGACGCCTGTAGCGTCGTGTGCGGATACGTCTCCCAGTAGTGATCGAAGTTCGGCGTCTTGGCCAGGTACACCGCGTTTCCCTCGTGGTGCGGACTTAAGCCGAAGCCGTCGAGGATGATGAGCGCGACGGGGCCTTTGCCGTTCGGGCGCGGTTTTCGCACAAACTCGGTCATGCGAGCACCTCCTTAATGGCTTCCGCCATCGCCGCGAACGACACGGGATCCAGGCTGGCGCCGCCCACCAGCGCCCCGTCGAGATCGGGCTCACGGACGAACGACGCCACATTTTCAGGCTTCACGCTGCCGCCGTACAGGATGCGAAGCCCCTCGGCAGCTTGGTCCGACCAGGTCTCCGCCACGGCCGCGCGAATCGCCCGCGCGACTTCCTGCGCGTCCTCGGGCGTGGCCGTCTTGCCGGACCCAATGGCCCAGACCGGCTCGTACGCGACGACCGCGCTCGCCACCTCGTCTGCGCTGAGACCGTCGAGCCCCTGCAGCACCTGACCCGTGACCACTTCCTTGGTCACGCCGTCCTCCTTCTGCGACGAGTTCTCGCCAACACACAGAACCGGTGTCATGCCGTTCGCCACGATGGCCTTCACCTTTTGATTGATGAACTGATCCGACTCGCCGAACAGCATCCGGCGCTCTGAGTGTCCAGCCAGGACGTATTTCGTCCCGAACTCGGCAAGCATACCCGGGGCAATCTCGCCTGTATACGCACCTTCCTTTTCTGGGAAAACATTCTGAGCTCCCAAGCGCACCTGGGCCGGCAACATCACGCGCAGGACGTGCAAACAGGTGTACGGCGCACAAATGGCGTACTCGACCCGGCGGTCAAGCTTCTGCGACTGCTGCCCGAGGGCCTCCGCGAAAGCCCGGGCCTCCGCCACCGTCTTGTACATCTTCCAGTTGCCCATGAGAAGGGGCGTCCTCGCCATCCAAAAGACCTCCTCACTTGTCCTCAATCACGGCCACGCAGGGCAGGGTCCTGCCCTCCAAAAACTCCAGCGACGCGCCGCCGCCCGTGGAGACGTGGGTCATCTTGTCCGCCACGCCCGCCTGTTCCACGGCAGCCACCGAATCGCCGCCGCCGACGATGGTGGTGGCGTCCGCCTCCGCCATGGCCTGCGCGATGGCAAACGTCCCCTTTGCGAACGCGGGCATCTCAAACACGCCCATCGGGCCATTCCAGATGACCGTCTTCGCGCCGAGGATCTCGTTTCGGAACATCTCCACGCTGGCCGGGCCGATGTCGAGCGCCATCTCGTCCGGCTGAAGCTCGCTTACGAGCCGCACCGTGTGCTCGGCGTCCGGCGCAAACGCCTTGGCCGCCACCACGTCCACGGGGAGCAGGAGCTTCCGGTTCGACGCGCGGGCGAGATCGAGCAGTCGACGCGCCGTCTCCTTTGCGTCCTCCTCGACGAGGGATTTGCCCATGTCGTGGCCCTCGACCGCCAAAAATGTGTTCGCCATCCCGCCGCCAATGATGAGGGCGTCCACCTTAGGCAGCAGGTTCTCCAGAACCTTGATCTTGTCCGACACCTTGGCGCCTCCGATGATCGCGACGAACGGCCGCTCCGGATTCGCGAGGGCCCTGCCCATGATGCCGACCTCCTTCTCCATGAGGAAGCCCGCCACGCAGGGTAGATATTGCGCGATCCCGGCCGTGGACGCGTGCGCGCGATGCGCCGAACCGAATGCGTCGTTCACGAAGACGTCGCCAAGATCGGCCAGCTGCCGGGCGAACGCCGGGTCATTCTTCTCCTCGCCGGGATAGAAGCGGACGTTTTCCAGGAGCAGAATGTCGCCGTCCGCAAGCGCCGACACCGCCTTCTGCGCCTCCTCACCGACGGCCTCCGGGCAAAACGACACCCGCTTGTTGGGAAGGAGCGAGGCCAGGTGATCTGCGACGGGCCGAAGGGAATACTTCGGATTCGGTTCACCCTTCGGACGCCCGAGGTGGCTCATGAGAATGACGCGAGCGCCGCGGTCCGACAGGTATGTGATGGTGGGCAGCGCCGCGCGGATGCGCGTGTCATCGGTGATGTGATGCGCATCGTCCATAGGCACATTGAAGTCCACGCGCACCAGGGCGCGCTTGCCCCGCCACGCCACATCTTCCACGGTCTTCTTAGGCACAAAAATCCTCCCATCTCCAAGCATCGTCTCATCTCGGGTGCTGTTCCGCTTGTATTGTACCAGACGCTCCCGCGCGCGTCTAAAGGGGCAAGGGCAGGCATATACATGGCAAGAGCGAGATTGCATCGGGGGTGGCCCACCATGACCATCGGCATCATTGGGACCGGACACATGGGCGGCATGCTGGCCGCCCTGCTCGCGGAGACCGCAGGCGAGCACATCCTCGTGTTCAACCGCACGCCGGAAAAGGCTGCCCTCGTGGCTGAACGTCACCCTCACATCTCTGTCGCCAGAGGACTTTGCGAGATTGCCGAGGCGTGCGAGACGGTGGTCCTCTGCACGCGCGCCGCGGACGGAGAACAGGTGATCCGCGACATCGGCCCGCGGCTCTTGCCCAAGAGCCTGCTGCTCACCACGATTTCGACGGCCGATCTTGCCGCTTGGCAGGACCTCACCCCCGCCGTCCCGGTCAAGATGGTGCCGAGCCTCACGCAGTGGACTAAATCGGGCGTCATCCTCGTCATCTACCCGGACGCCGCGGACCGAAGCATCAAGCGTCGAGTCGAGAAACTTCTTCGCCCCATCGGCCGGCCGTATTCCGTCGCGGACGGGCAAGTGCGCGTAGCGTCGGATCTCACGAGCTGTGGACCGGCCTTTTGGGCGCGCCTATGCCTCGCTTGGACCAACGCGGCCGTGGCCACAGGTGCGCTTCGTTCGACAGAAGCGGCCGAACTCATCCGCGACACGGCCGTCGGGTTTGCCCGCCTGCTCGAAGCCGGTTGGTCCTTCGACGAAGTCCTGGACGCCGTTTGCGTGCCGGGCGGCGTGACGGAAGCCGGATTAGAAGCCTTTGCTGGGGCGGAAGATATCTTCGCCGATCTCCACTGCCGCACCGCTCGCTTTGCGCGCGGCCATCCACCGGAGACACCCCTTGGCAACTGAGGCCCATCCGTTCAGGCCGAGGCCACCCCCCACGTCTCGAATTTTTAGAACCTTTGTCGAAAGAGCGTGAACTGGAATTCACCGTCTTGTGCGACATTCGGCCGCGTCGCATAATGAATACAAGTGTAGAAATTTGTTTGCAATGCCGTTAAAGGTGGTTGTCACGTTGGGCTCTGCATATGCATCCATGGCTTCAAACGACAACGACTGCTGCAGGCCTGATGAGGGCTCGGGCGCGACCTCCCTGCCCCGCCCCAGGGCGCCGCACCTCCATGCGCGCGCGAGCTCGCGCGAAATGTCCTTTTTCGAGTTCGTGCGCGATCTCGCCGCGACGCACCCCGACCCCGATCCGTTCCTGTGCCTGGTGCTCGACGCCGAGGGCGGCATCATGACCAGCGCGGCGCACGGCGAATGGGAGACGGGTGACATGGCTGCGTGCTTGAGCGCAGCCTTGCGCGAACTCCGCCCAGCAACTGCTCAGGAGATGCGGACATCGCGGCGAACCGAGGTCAGCGAAGCGGCGGTCGCCGTGCTCCGCCTCGAGCAATGGCACGCGGCGTGGACGCAGCTGCCGATGGCCGTTGGACGAGCCCGGCATCTCGCCGTGGTCCGGCGCGCATCCGAGGAAGACCCTCACAACCTTGGGCGCCTCACACTTTACTTCGCACACGCAGCCGCCCAGGCGTGGACAAGCTGCGAGCGCACACTCATGCGGAAAAGTCAGTGCGTGATTCAACGCATGCGAAAGAAACTGCAGGAATTTGAGAAAGTGTCTGCATTAGCTCAATTGTGCGCTGGGATCGCGCACGAAATCCGGAATCCCCTCACGACGGCCCGCGGATTTTTGCAGCTTTTTGCAGAACGCTGCGACGCCAAGGACCGTGCCTACCTTGAGCTCACCATTAGCGAGCTGGACCGCATTCGCGAACTGTTGGAGGACTTCATGGGCCTGTGCCGACCGGACCGCGAGGAGGCGGCCGAGATCGACATGGCCGAGATTGCGAGATCCGTTCACCGGTTTCTCGTCCCCGAAGCAAGCCTCTGCGATATCGCATTCGAACTTCACGTCCCCGACCATCCCGTCCGAACTGCCGGGCGTCCTGCTCAGATCAAGCAGGTCCTCATCAATCTGGTACAGAATGCGCTTCAGGCCTGCCGCGGCCAGCAGCATGCGGCAGTAAAACTGGAAGTCGACGACGAGGACGATCGCGTGCGGGTGAACGTGGTGGACAACGGCTGCGGGATCGAACACATGGACCGGATCTTTCGGCCGTTTTACACCACGAAGTCCACAGGGACGGGGCTCGGCCTGTTTGTGTGCAAACACATCGTCGAGTCGCACGGAGGGGCCATCTCCGTCCGATCTCAGGTCGGCGCAGGGACCACGGTCACTGTGGAGATCCCGAAATGCGCGCGGCGCGCGTAGTCAGCGCGCCGCCAGAAGATCGCCGAGTTCCGCCGTCAGCCGCGCGAACCGCTCGAGCGCCTGGCGGACCGGCGCGTCGCTGGTCATATCCACTCCCGCCATCCGAAGCAGATCGATGGACGTGTTGGAACTTCCCGATGAAAGAAATTGGAGATACCGCGCCACCGCCTCGTCCCCCTCGCGCCGGATCTTTTCCACCAGGGCAAGCGCGGCCGAAATCCCGGTCGCGTATTTGTACACGTAAAACGCGGAATAAAAATGCGGGATGCGCATCCAGCCGTGCGCGATGTCGTCGTCCACCGTCACCTCGGGCGCGTAGTAGGCTCGATTCAACTCGTAAAACACTTCGTCCAGCCAATCCGCCGTGATGGCGCCGCCCGACTCGATGCGCTCGTGCGTGCGCTTCTCGAATTCCGCATAGAGTGTCTGCGCGACAAGCGTGGTGCGAATCGTCTCCACCTGGCGGTTGAGCAGGTACGCGCGCCGGAGCGGGTCCTCTTCCCGACCGAGCAGGTGATCGTACAAAATGGCCTCGTTGACCGTGGACGCGACCTCGGCCACGAAGATGGTGTAATCGCTGTAGATGTACGGCTGCGTCTTCCGCGAAAAATAACTGTGCATGGAATGGCCAAGTTCGTGCGCCAACGTGAACATGTCCTGCACCGAATCCGTGTAGTTGAGAAGGATGTACGGATGTGTGCCATACGTTCCCCATGAATAACCGCCCGAGCGCTTGCCCCGGGTCTCATACACATCCACCCAGCGCCCGTAGAGCCCCTCGCGCGCGGCGCTCGCGTACGCCTCGCCGAACACCTCGACAGCTCGAAGAACGGTCTCGCGCGCCTCCGCGTAGGGGACCTTCCAGTCGATCTCGCCGACGAGTGGCACGTACAAATCCCACATGTTGAGTTCGTCGAGCCCAAGCGCGCGCTTGCGCAGCGCGAGATACGACTGAAGCGCAGGCACAGACTCCCGCACCGCGCGGATCAGGTTTTCGTACACCGCGCGCGGGATCCGGTCCCCATCCAGCGCCGCGTCGAGCGCGGACGGGTACCTCCTGACGCGAGCGTTAACGACGTTTCGCTTCACGCTCGCCGCATACAGCGCCGCTATGGTGTTGCGATGCTTTTTGTACGTGTCGTACACCGCGTGGAACGCCCGTTCCCGCACGCCGCGATCCCGCCGCTCCAACAGCTCGTGATACAGCGCGTGCGTCACCTGCACGTCTTCCCCGTTTTCGTCGCGGATGACCGGGAAGACCGTGTCCGCGTTGTTGTACATCTCAAAGATCTCGGACGGGGCGTGCAGCACCTCGCTGAACTGCGCCAAAAGCTCCTCCTGCTCCGGGGTGAGGACGTGATCGCGCTGGCGGAGCGTTTCCTCAAGGAAGAAACGGTACAAGCGGAGTCCCTCGACCGATTCGAGCCAGCCTTCGACCTGCTCCGGGGAGAGCTGAACGAGTTCAGGATAGAAAAACGACGTCTTCGCCTGGATTTCGGCGGCGAGCCGCTGGGCCTCCGCGAAGAGCGCCTGCCGCCAGCTCTCCGTCGTGTCCTCGTCGAGCTTCATCTTGGCGTAGACGAAGAGCTTCGCGAGGATCTGGCCAAGTTCATCGTGCGCCTGCAGCACCTGGAGAAGCGTCTCGCCGGACGTGTTCAACCGCCCGCGAAACTCGGCGAACGCCTCCGCGAGCGCGCGGGCGCGATGCGCGTCCTTGTGCCACGCCTCTTGATCCGGGTAGATGTCTTCCAGGTTCCAGCGATACTCGGGGTCAATCTCCTGCCTCGCCTTGCCGCGCACGTCGCGCGCCCAAATCACCTGTGATGCCACCTTCAAGCCTCCTTGTCTTGCCGCCTCACGTTTGCCATCTGCGCGTCCGTGAACGCGCCCGGGAGAAGCGCGCCAACGGTCGTCTCCCTCACGTCGCCCTGAAGATTCCCGAGGTAGACCGGCGTGTCGGGCGAGCAGAACTCGGCCAACACCTGCCGGCACGCGCCGCAGGGAGAAACCGGCTCTGGGCTGTCCGCGATGACGGCCACCGCGCGAATCTCGGGCTTCGTCCCCGGTCCACCCTCGGCGACAGCGCGAAACACCGCGGACCGCTCCGCGCAGTTGGTGAGCCCATACGACGCATTCTCGACATTGGCGCCCGTCACCATGCGCCCGTCCGCAAGCTCAAGCGCCGCGCCCACGGCGAAACCGGAGTACGGCACGTATGCGCGATCGCGCGCCTCTCGCGCCGCGTCCATCAGATCGGCGTAGGGCAGGGCCTCGCTTCGGTCGATCCGGGCGAGAATGAGCGGCGGCGCTTCGACGGGATCGTCCGAAATCTGTATGGCCGCCTCGAGCTCCTGGATGCAGCGGAGGGCGTCCTCCCCCGTGCGCGCGTGCACGGTGAACATGGGGCGATGGGTCTGGACGCGATCGCCCACCTTGGCGTGCAGCACGATCCCGACGGACGGATCGATGGCCTCTTCCTTCGTCTCCCGGCCCGCGCCAAGCCGCATCGCCGCGAGCCCGAACGCGAGCGCCGACAGCTTGGCGACAAACCCGGCCTTCTTCGGCAGATAGGGCATTTGGACCGGCGCCTGCGGAAGGCGGCTCGGATCGTCGACCACGGCCGGATCGCCGCCCTGCGCCGCAATCCAGCGCCTAAGCGTCTCGAGCGCCCGGCCCTCGGCGACCGACTGGCGCAACATGCGCCGCGCCTCCTCGCGCGTGGCGGCCACGCCCGCCAATACCGTCATCTCCTCAGCCAGGGCGAGCGCGATCTCGGCGAGATCGAAAGGCCCCTCGCCGGACAAAACGCGGATGGCCTCGGCCACCTCGAGCGCGTTCCCGATGGCGCACCCGAGCGGCTGATCCATGTTGCTGAGGACGGCGACCGTCCTTCTGCCCGCCGCCTCGCCGATCTCGACCATCAGCCGCGCGAGCCTGCGCGCGTCCGAGCGCGACTTCATGAACGCGCCGTCGCCCACCTTCACGTCGAGCACGATGGCGTCGGCGCCGCCCGCCAGCTTCTTGCTCATCACGGAACTCGCGATGAGGGGCAACGACTCCACGGTCCCCGTGACGTCCCGGAGCGCGTACAGCTTCTTGTCCGCCGGCGCGAGATCCGCGGTCTGTCCTCCCAGTGCGATGCCCACCTGCCTCACCTGCGCCACGAGTTCCGCTACGCTCAAATCCGTGCGGAATCCTGGGATGGACTCCAGCTTGTCGATGGTCCCTCCCGTGTGACCAAGCCCCCGCCCGGACATCTTGATGACCGGCACGCCGATGGACGCGACGAGGGGCAGCACGACGAGCGTCGCCTTGTCCCCCACGCCTCCGGTGCTATGCTTATCCACCTTCACGCCCGGGATGCCCGAGAGATCCAGCCGTTCTCCGGAATCGGCCAAGAGCCGCGTGAGCACGAGCGTCTCCTCGCGGGTCATGCCTCGCCAGACCACCGCCATGAGAAAGGCACTCATCTGGTAATCCGGGATTCTCCCCGCCACGTACCCCTCAATGAGAAACCGAAGCTCCTCCTCCGCCAAAGCCTCCCCTCTGCGTTTTTTGTCGATCACGTCGACCGCTCGCATGCAAAGCCACCCTCTCGTCTCGAGCTCTTTCGCGTCCATGGTACCACAGCGCGGAACGAGCCGTGCGACGCCCCTTCACGGACGGGACAGACTCCAGTAAAGTGATACGTGGCAGATTTGCACGCGATTCTCGGCTCAGCCGGAAATGGAGACGAACCACCGTGATGGGACGAAAGCTCACGCTGTACAGCTTCGCATATCGAGGACTATCCTCATTTCTCACCTTCGCCAACAGCGCCATTGCCGCGCGGTACTTGCCGACGGCGAGTCGCGGCGAATTTCAACTCTCCACCACCGTGGCCACCCTGGGTCAGTCGTTCTCGGGCGGATACACCAATTATTTTTCCTACGCGCTGCCCCGCAGGCCACACGACAAGGCGCAGATTGTGCAAATGGGAAACTTTGTGATGTATTTGTTCAGCCTCGCCGTCTGGCTGTGCGCCCTCGCCGCCATCTGGCTCTGGCACCCGCCCCTCTCCATGGCCTATGCGATGGTTGGGATTCCCTTCACGTTTCTGTTCGGATACGGCTCGAAGCTTCTCAACTCACTGGGAGAGATCTCGTGGCTGAACCGCGTCAACATCGCGCAAGCCGTGACTTTTCTCGTGCTGTACCTGGCCTTTATTGCGTTCCACTGGCACATGGCTCCTGGGCCCCGTCTCGTGTGGACGTTTCGCATTTGGCTCGTTTCCTGGGCCGTTTGCGTCGCGCTGACGCTCGCCGTCACGTATCAGAAGCTCGGGTTCGGAGAGACGCTCAAGTGGCGATTCCACCGGGCGGAATGGCGGGGGCTGTATCGGTACGGCACGGCTTCCTCGCTTGCCATTGTCACGGGGTACGTCAACTATCGCACGGACTTCTGGATGCTTGCGCTGATGCACAACGCCACCACGCTCTCCATTTACGGCGTGGCAGTGGCCGCAGCGGAGATCCTCAACACCCTCACCCAAACCATCGCGACCATGGTCTTTCACCGCGTGACGGCCGCGAGCGTAGATGACGCCGGGGCCATCACGGAGAACGCCTCGCGGCAGACGCTCATCACGTCCATCTTCGCCGCCTGCGCCCTGGCCCTGGGGATGCCCATCATCGTGCTCATTTATAGCTGGCACAAGTACGGCGGAAGCCTCGGGCCGTTCTACGTGCTCCTCCCAGGTCTCGTGCTCAAGGCCACAGCCAATGTGATTGCCCAGTACTTCACCAACGCGCTCGGGCGCCCCACGGCGCTCACCTGGGTGAACCTGGCCGTGATCGCCGCCAACGCCCTGATGTGCCTAGGACTCATTCCGATCGCCGGCATGTACGGCGCGTCCATCGCCTCGACGCTCTCGTACGTGCTGGAGCTCGCTTTATACGTCACCTGGTATCGGCGGGCTTCAGGACGCGACAGCAGGGCGCTGTGGCGCATCACGCGCGGCGATCTCGCGCCGTATCTCGATCTCGTCCGCAAAGTTCGCGCGCGCTTGACCCGGACGGCATAAAAAAGGCCCGGCAACGCCGGGCACACGAGCGACATCAGAAGCTGCCGCCGAAGGACAGGTACAGAAGGATCATATTCAAGACGACGATCACGCTCGCGCAGAAGCTCGCCACCCAGGTGGTCAGCCGCCGGTTGACCAGTCGCCCCATGATGTCCGGCCTGCGCGTGAAGTAGATGAGGGCTACCACCGGCATCGGCAGAACAATGCTCAGCACCACCTGGCTCAACACGAGTGTCTCCGTCGGATTGAGCCCGAGAGCGACAATGATGACCGTCGGGATCATCGTGATGACGCGCCGAAGCCAGAGCGGAATGGTGAAGCCGACGAACCCCTGCATGATCACCTGCCCGGCCATCGTGCCGACCGCTGAGCTCGAGAAGCCCGAGGCGAGGAGCGAGATGAGAAACACCGCGGCGCTCGCCGGGCCAAGGAGCGGCGTCAGGGTCTTGTACGCCGTCGAGATATCCGCAATGCCCGTGTGACCCGTGTTGTGAAACACGGACGCAGCCATGAACATCATCGACAGGTTCACGAGTCCAGCCAGCGACATGGCGATGGCGACCTCTTTCGCGCTGAAGCGCGCGATTTTCACCTTATCTTCTTCGTCGCGTGGCTGAATGCGGTTTTGCGTCAAGCTCGAATGCAAGTACACCACGTGAGGCATGACGGTCGCGCCAATCACGCCGACGGCGAGCAGCACTGCCGCTTGGTTGCCCAGCCACGGTACTACGCTGTGGTACGCCACCTGGCCCCAATTGGGCTTCGAAAAAATGGTCTCCACGACGTAGCACAGGGCGATGATCAGGACGAACGCCGTGATGAACTTCTCCAATGGGCGGAAGCCCAGGCGGTCCAAGGTCAGGATCAAATACGTCACCACGCCCGTGACAAGGGTTCCCCACAGCATGGGGATGTGGAGCAACAGATTCAAGCCCACGGTTGCGCCCAAAAATTCCGCGATATCGGTGGCCATGGCCGCGACTTCAGAGAACGCCCACATCACGTAAGTCAGCCACTTGGGAAAGTGATCTCGGCACATCTCGGGCAAACTCTTGCCCGTGGCGATGCCAAGTTTTGCGGACAGGTGCTGAATGAGCATCGCCATCAGATTGGCGAGCACCACCACCCACAGCAGGCGATAGCCGAACTCTGAACCGCTTTGGATGTTCGTCGCGTAATTGCCGGGGTCAATGTACGCCACGCAGGCGACAAACGCCGGGCCGAGAAACGGGAGCAGCGCGCGCAGCCCTCTGCGGCGATGATCCAAGGCGGCCCTGGCCGCTCGGACAGCCTTTGCGTCAGACGTCTGCAAGCTCGTGGTCGTCACACTCACCTCATCGCCCCCTCCGCCGGGAACTGCCCCTCCATCAGGGCCCCGGACATGAGTTGTATTTGGGTAAGATTTTTAGCTCAAGGAAACTTTCTGACCCTATTATACGCCGCTCTCGGCATTTTGTGACCTACACATTTGTCCTAACGCAAAAATTTTGGCTGAGGGAAAATACACGGTGCGGAGCGGGGCGTCTCAGTGGAAGTCGGGAAAGCCGCCCAATGAGCCGGCAACAGGGCACAACTTGCCCTTCACAAGGTCGTGCGGGCCATCCCGCACGTGGCTTGTCTTGAAACGAGACTGAGTGGTCGAGGACGTAGCAGCAAAGCGGCTAAATCACCGACGATTCCTTTCGCCGTATCGAGCCCTTTCACAGCGGACAGTTCAAGTCCCACGTAACCCTGAATCGATCTATTTCGCACCCCAAAACGTCTTCTGCGGCGGCATGTGAACTTTGGCTTCTTTCATCAAACGGGCATAGACGGCATCCATCTCCGGTTCAATCGAAAACTCGACCATCAAACTGACTGGCCCACGCTCTAGAGGCATTCCATCTTTCGAAAAAACGTCTGAAATGAACAACCACGTATCGCCCAACTGGAGCCGCGCATGCAAGACCTTCGTCCGATCGTGTTCAGGAATCTGTGCACCGTGCTACCGCAGTCAGCACCGACCCATCCAGTCGCTCTCGCGAATCGTCCGGGGTCCTGCCAAGTGAGAGCAAGAGCCTATCAAGGGGAAACCGGCGGTGCTCCACAGAAAAAAGCTGCCCGTTCACCGCTTCGCCAGCGGATACAGGGCAGCCCCCGAAAACCCAAGCACGTAGATTCCACGCAATCACACAAACACAGGATCCTTGAGGTCCTCAAGCTTGACCATGGACTCCTCGGCGACTTCCTTGTGCAAGCTGTTGCCGTGTGCGTCCATCGTGACGATAGCTGGGAAGTTGTCCACCTCGAGATGCCACATCGCCTCGGGGATGCCGAACTGCTCGAGGAAGTCCACGCCTTTCACCTTCGTCACGCACCGCGCGTAGAATTGCGCCGCGCCACCGATGGCGTTCAGGTACACGGCGCCCGACTTTTTGAGACCCTGCAGCGTCTTCTCGCCCATGCCGCCCTTGCCGATGACCGCGCGAATGCCAAACTTCTCGATGATGTCAGCCTGGTAAGGCTCCTCGCGCGAGCTCGTCGTCGGCCCCGCGGCTTTGACATGCCACTCGCCGTTCTCGTCCTTCAGCATGACCGGCCCGCAGTGATACAGGATCCCGCCGCGGAGATCCACCGGCGAATCGTGGTGCATGAGGTACTTGTGGAGCTCGTCGCGGCCCGTGTGGATCTCGCCCCGAATGAGCACCACGTCGCCCACCTTCAGCTTGCGGATCTGCTCCTCGCTGATGGGCGCCTGCAGGACAATCGCGTTCTCCGTCGAAAAGGCCTGTTTCGGCCGCTCGAGCTGGCCTTCGCCGTCCTTGTACAGCCAGCGCCGGATTTCGCCCGTCTCGGGATCGAGCACCACGCCGAGGCGCCGGAACGCCCAACAGTTGTACGCCACAGAGACGAAGAAGCTCGCGGGAATCCGGTTGCGCACGCCAATCTTGCACCCGAGGAGCGTCACACGGCCCCCGAAGCCCATGGTGCCGATGTCGAGCTGATTCGCCTTCTCCATGATGTACTGCTCAAGTTCTGCGAGCTGCGGATTGGGGTTGACGTCGTCCAGCGGGCGGAACAATTGCTCCTTCGCCGCCTCGTAGCCGCTCGTCCGATCGCCGCCGATGCACACGCCGATGAAGCCCGCGCTGCAGCCCTGCCCCTGGGCTTGGTAGACCGCGTGCAGGATGCACTTGCGGACACCGTCGAGATCGCGCCCCGCGCGGCCGAGGCCGGGAAGCTCAGTGGGAAGCGCGTACTGGATGTTCTTGTTCTCGCAGCCCCCGCCCTTCAGAATCAGCTTCACCTCCACTTCGTCTTTCTCCCACTGGTGGAAGTGCACGATGGGCGTGCCCTCGCCGAGATTGTCGCCGGTGTTCTTGCCGGTGAGCGGGTCGACCGAGTTCGGTCGCAACTTGCCAAGGCGCGTCGCTTCGGCCACGGCCCGCCGAATCTCTTTCTCGAACTCGATTTGATTGAAACCGACCGGGCAATGGACGATGAAGGTCGGCATGCCCGTATCCTGGCAGATGGGCTGCACATCCTCCTCTGCGGAGATGATGTTGTCGATGATGGTGTTCAGGGCGATGGATGCGCGGCTGCCCAATTCCTCCTGAAGCTGCGCCCGCTTGATAGCCCGGCGCACGTCGGGCGGCAGGTTCGTCGAGGTCTCCGTGATGAGTTCCAGTAGACTATCAAACGCTTTCGTCGCCACTTGCCACTACCCCTTTCACAGCACGTGCCTGGTGGCCCTCTTTCAGTATATCACTCGCCGCCCGAGAAGCCGGAATCGCGGCCGGTCACCGCCGCCGGCGCACGAAAAAAGGGCCTCCGAGGCCCCTCACCGAAGCGGCACATCCAGCCGCGCCACGTCCGCCCACGTCTCGCGCCGCGCCACGAGGCGCGCCTCGCCATGCCGGCAAAACACGACAGCGGGCTTGGGAATGCGATTGTAATGACTCGCCATCGCATACGTGTAGGCACCTGTCGCAAAAACGGCGAGAATATCCCCCGGTTCTGGATCCGGTAGCGGGAGATCCCAGATGAGCATGTCGCCGCTCTCACAACACTTGCCGGCCACCGACCACGGGCGATCCGGTGGATCCGCAGCGCGGTTCGCGTAACACGCATGATACTTCGCGCCGTAAAGCGCGAGGCGCGGGTTGTCCGTCATGCCCCCGTCGATGGCGACGTAGTTCCGCACGCCCGGGATGACCTTACGGCTGCCCACGCGATACAGTGTCACCCCCGCGGGCCCGACAATGCTGCGGCCCGGCTCAATCCACAAGATGGGCACGTCCATGCCTCGAGCCGCAAAGGCCGCCTTGGCGGCGCGGATCACCCCCCGGACGAGATCGGCCACCGGCGGCGCATCCTCATCCGTGTACGGGATGCCAAAACCGCCCCCCAGGTTGAGCACAGAAAAAGGAAAACGGAACCGTCGCAGGCCGTCTTCGTACACGCCCGCCATTCGATCGGCGAGCAGTCGAAAGCCCTCCACATCGAAGATTTGAGATCCGATGTGCGCATGCACGCCAACGACCCGCGCGCGCTCCACCTGCTTGAGTCGCAAAAAGGCTTCCTCCACCTGCTGGCTGGCGAGATCGAAGCCGAACTTGGAGTCCTGCTGCCCTGTGGAGATATAGTCGTGCGTATGCGCCTCGACACCTGGCGCTACCCGGACCAGGACATCCACCGTGCGCCCTGTTGCCTGAAGGATGTCGTCCAAGAGGTCGATCTCGTCGAAATTATCGACGATCACGGCCCCGATGCCACTCTCAACCGCGTACTGCAGTTCCTCCGGGGTCTTGTTGTTCCCGTGCATGTGGAGCTTGCTCGCTGGCACGCCTGCCGCAAGAGCGGTATACAACTCGCCGCCGGACACCACGTCGATGCCCAAGCCCTCCTCGTGCGCGAGTTGGCACATGGCCATGGTGCAGAAGGCCTTGCTGGCGTAAGAAATTTGATACGGCACGCCTTCCTCTCGAAACACACGGTGAAACGCCCGGATGGTATCGCGGATGAGCCCCTCGTCGTACGCGATGAGCGGCGTGCCGAACCGTTCCACGAGATCCACCGCGCTCACGCCGCCGATGA
The DNA here is from genome assembly GCF_000219875.1 of Alicyclobacillus acidocaldarius subsp. acidocaldarius Tc-4-1. NCBI lineage: Bacteria > Bacillati > Bacillota > Bacilli > Caryophanales > Alicyclobacillaceae > Alicyclobacillus > Alicyclobacillus acidocaldarius. The sequence continues at coordinate 711,151 of NC_017167.1, read as the reverse complement.
GAAGATGGCCCTTTTCGTCTCGCGGAAAATGCGCGTCCACCTTCGGCCTCACGTCTAACAGGTGCTCTGATTTCACTCCGTCCACTCCTATCGTCTCTCTCTTTCACGACGCGCGGCGCCCCGACCTGTGCCAAGACCTGAATAAAGATTCAGACACAAGTATATACGTGCAGCGCCTCACTGGGCAACGGCAAATTGCGTCAAGCCCATTGCATAGCGGGGTCAAAGCTAGAACACCCTAGCGACAGATTCGGTTTGGAGGTGAGACCGTGCGCTGGAACCCCGTGGACTGGATTGCCTGGGCGCTCGTCGTCATTGGGGGCATCAACTGGGGCCTGATCGGATTTGCCAACTACAACCTCGTGGGCGCCATCTTCGGCGCCACGTGGCTCTCGCAGTTCGTGTACGCGCTTGTCGGGCTCGGCGCCCTTTGGCAACTGGTGGCTGTGCTCGTGAAAAGTCAAGCCGTGCGGACATAACACCTGTTGTGAAGCGCACAACAAGGCAAAGCCCTGGCAACCCGACGAGGAGCCAGGGCTTCTCCGTTCATCCCCAAGTGCTTAGCGGCCGACGCGCAAGCGGCGTTCGGACAACGACGACGTCCGCTCCATCTCAGCGTCCTCTCCGACGCTCGCCGCGTTCAGGGTGAGGCCGCGCGTCTCCGGCGCCAGGAAGAGGCTGATCAAGAATCCGCCGAAGGTCACGAGCGCCCCCACCAGCATGGTCGGACCCACGCCATAACGAGCCAAAGCCCACGGCAAGAGATACGTGCCGGCCACGGCTCCCAGCCTGCTGATGCACGTTGTCACGCCAACCGCAGTCCCGCGCACTTCGGTGGGAAACAACTCGTTTGGGGCGAGCCATTCCATGATGTTCGGCCCGCCGGAAAACAGCGCGTACAGCAGAAAGCCGACGCCGATGACCCAGAGCGGCCCCTTCGGAAACAGCCCAAGGAGCAACATGCCGACGGTCATGACGGCAAACGAGACAATCATCGTTGCCCGGCGCCCCAGCCGGTTCAAAAGCCAGAGCGCAGGCACGCAACCCACGATGAACAGCACGCTGATGAGCGCCGAACCGTACCCGGACGATCCGCTGAGCACGTGGTAGTCGTCAAGCAGCGTCGGGCCGAACGTCAACATCGCGAAGAGCGGCGCGACCGCGGCCGTGAAGAAGCCACTGACGTACAGCGTGCGCTTCCAATACGCGCGATTGAAGAGCGTCAGGTAACTGGTGCGCGTTCGCTTTTCATCTGGCACCGCGATGTGCCTCAGGCTGGCTCCCGGCCCGTAAATGTCGCGAAGCACCTTCAGCGCTTCGCGCGCCCGACCGTGCTGCAGCAACCAACGTGGAGACTCCGGGGTTCCGAGCCGCAAGATCACGAGCACGATGCCCGGCACCGCGCTCGACGCCAACATGTACCGCCATGCGTCCGGCCCGATGGGCAGAAGCCACTGTCCCACTAGATACGCGACCGTGGCGCCCACGTACCACGCGATGACCGTCACACCGAGCATCATGCCGCGGTGTTTGCGCGGCGCGAACTCGGTCAAAAGCGACGTTGCGATGGGATAATCCGCCCCGACCGCGATGCCGAGCACGACGCGCAAGGCAAAGAGTTCCCAGGCGCTGTGCACAAAGAACTGCAAAACCGAGGCCACGATGAGCAACACGAAATCGATAGTGTACATGAGCTGGCGTCCAAATCGATCCGTCACGTACCCAAGCAGTCCGCCGATGAAGATGCCCATGAGTGCCGATGCCCCAATCAGGCCGCTCCACATGGCGTCGAGATGCAATTCAGGCGTCAACTGCGTGAGCGCCACGGCGACGATGCTCAGAATGTACCCGTCAAGAAAAGGCCCGCCCGACGAATAGATAGTGAGCTTCAGGTGAAATGGACTCCACTTCGCATCTTCGACCGGATTGGCCGGCCTTGTCGCTTGCAGTTCCATGGTTTCCCCCCTCAAGGTATGGCGATCTCGACTGCGCCGCCTGCGTAAAAGCGGACACAAAGCCGCGATATCGCACGAGGGGGATCCGCAGATGAGGTACACCAACGAGGCTCACCGGTGGGAAAAGCGAGGAGAAGAAAGCGGCGATACATGGCATCGACCCCTTTCCGTGCGCTTACGAGGTTAGCTGACGGGTTAGGGCGGAAAGGCGCCCCACGACCAAAGTCGTTTCACCCCGAGAGTTGGGTCCCCCGTTTCCTCCGAAGGAGGAATTCAGCGCTGCCGCTTGTATCGCGATACGATATGCGATGTACACGTTACGATACACGAAATTTGAGAGGAACGCAAGGAGAAGAGAAATTCTTGGACGTCCGCCCCGGGCGGCCACCGCGAGGCCATCCAGCGCGGTGCCATGCGTCAGGTCGATGTCGGATTCTTGATGGCCGTGAGCACCGCGTCATAAGACGGATCGAGAATGCGAATGTCCGCCGACTTCGCGAGCTGTGCCACGAGTTTCGTCTCGCTTTCGGCATTTTGCTGCTTGATGGCCTGGATGATCTGCGACCGAACGGCCGACAGCGGCTCTACGTGTTCCGGCGTAATGGCCTGGCACTGCACGATGTCGTACCCGCCCTGCACCTTGAGCGGCTCGCTCACTCCGCCGGCCTTAAGCGCGAAGGCCGCAGAGGCAATGGAGGGTTGATCCGCCTTCAGCTCATTCATCGTGAAGGTTCCGATCACCCCACCCTTCGCGCGCGTGGCCGCGTCGGTCGACATGGATTTCGCCACGGACGCAAAGGGCGTCCCAGACCGGATTTCTACAAGAGCCTTCTCCGCATCCGCCTTCGTCTTCACCTCGATGATGGCAATCTTGCGCGTCTCCGGAACCGTGAACATCGACTGGTTCTGCTTGTAGTACGACGCAATCTGCTTGTCCGTCACGTGGACCTGCGCCTCGGCGAGCTTGGTCGCGAGAATGTTGTCGCGAATCTGGCTCAGAAATTGCGCCTTCGTCATGTGGTTCTGCGCCAGGAGCGCATTCAGCTGCGCGTCAGACGTAATGCCGTTCTGCATCTCGATGGCGGTCAGTTGCTGATTGATTTCCGCATTCGTCGCCGTGACATGTTCCCTGGCTGCCGCCTGCTCAATCAAGGCATTGGCAATGAGCTCCTCCAGCATCGCCGATCCGGCGTAAGCCTCCGACTGCTGCGCGAGCTCCTGCCTCGTGATGGGCGTCTTGCCGACCATCGCCACCACCGAGCCGCCCCCATGCGCCGCGTACGTGCCAAACCAGACACCACCCACGATCAGCGCGCCCGCGGCTGCGCCGACGATGCCGGAAATCCACCGTTCCTTCTTCAATTCCATCCTCCTTCAGTCTTTCCGCACCCTGGGCTATACATCCCAGTTCAAGCAAGCCTATCACGCGGCTCCAAATTGCGCAACACGTGCTTCTGCACTTTTCCCGTCGCGTTCACCGGCAGGGATCGCGCGATGACGATCTGGGACGGCCGCTTCGGCTTGGCAAGGTGCGCCGCACAGAACGACTCCAGCTCGGCGCGCAGCGCGTCCGCATCGACGCCGTCTGGCTCCTCCGGGACCACCCACGCGACGGCCCGTTCCCCGTAAAGCGGATCCGGAAGTCCCACCACGGCGGACCGCGCCACCGCCTCGTGCGCGTTCAGCACGTCCTCAATTTCCCGCGGCGAGATCTTCTCGCCCGCCCGGTTGATCATCTCCTTCGCGCGTCCAGTGATGTACACGTAGCCATCCTCATCCATGTAGCCGAGATCGCCCGTGTAAATCCATCCCGGGCCATAACCGTAATCCGGCGCCGGCTCCATGCCCACATAGTGATGGATGACATTGTCTCCGCGGATGGCAATTTCGCCGAGCTCATACGGGGCGACGGGCTTGCGCTCTGCGTCCACAATGAGGAGCGACATCCCCACGGGCTTCCCGACCGATCCCGGCTTGCGCACGCCAGGCGGCAGCGGGTTGGTGCAGATCTGCCCCGCCGCCTCGGTCATCCCGTACGCCTCGATGACCGGAACCCCAAACGCCGCTTCAATTCGCGCGGCCACCGCCGGCGTGAGCGGCGCGGAGGCGGATCGCAGAAAGCGAAGCGTGCCGAGCGCCTCTTTTGGCGCCGGCCGTTTGGCGACAATCGATAAAATCGTCGGGACGCACGAGACCCAGGTCACGCCGTGGTGGCCAATATCGTCCCAGAACAAGGAGGCGTGGAATTTATCGCGCATGACGATCCGCCCGCCGGACACGAGTGTCGACAAGAGGACGATCACCTGGCCGTTGATGTGGAAGAGCGGCAGGATGCAGTAAGCCACATCCGAAGCCGTGAGCGCGTGGCTTCGAATGACGTTCTGCACGGCGGCCCACAGGTGTCCGTGCGTCAAGAGCACGCCTTTGGGCTCACCCGTGGTGCCAGAAGTGAACATGAGCACGGCTGGCTCTTGTTCCGAGGTGCCTTGTCGCGCCTCGGGTTCAGATGCGGAGGAACGTTGCCAGATTTGAACCACCTGGCCTTGAGCGGCATCCATCTCAAAGGAAAGCCCGCGGTTGAAGCGATGCTTGTGAAGCACCTCGCTCCATCGTTCACCAGCTGCGGGCGAAACGATGCCGTAATCTGCCCGATATCGCGCAAGCGCTCGTTCGAGTTCGCCTGCTGGCATCTCGCTGTTGGCCGGCACGCAAATGGCACCGTGTTCCAGGCACGCGAGATAACCGACGACAAATGCATACGAGTTCGGCAGCGCCACCATCACGCGATGCCCGGGGTGCACGCCAATGGCGGATAGCTTGGCCCGAAGCTCCTGAACGTGTGCGCGGAGCTCGCCGCACGTATACCAGCGGCCGTCCCAGAGGACGGATCGCGAAGGATCGGCGAGCGCGCGCGACAACGTGTTTTGCAGAGACGACATGAGAAACACCTCGATTTCATGATTTGGAATCCGCGTATCCAGGGCGTGTCATCCCGCCGCACTAGACGCAGCTTTGCGCGCCGGGGACTTTGGCAGACCTGTCTTTTCGCCGACGATGTATCCGACGAACGGAATCCTTCCAATGAGGTACGCGGCGACGCCGGAGCTCACGTAGGTCAGCGCAATCCAGACGGGCAGCATCGCGTACTGTACGGCAAGGGAGGCGTGAACCTGGTCCGCCAAGAGCTCCACGAAGCGAAGCGCGATAGGGTGAATGAGAAAGATGCCGAAGCTCACGCTGCCAAAAAAGCGGATGACTCGGCTCGCGCGTGGCATGCGCCCCTTGGCGCGCTGCGCCTGCCACTCCAGCCCTGTCCGCCAGAGCAAGAGCGCCACGGCCAAGCTGTAGGGCACCATGACCGGCTGCAGCGTGTCGACAATCTGTCCTCCCGTCAGGTGGAACACATCCCGGTTGAGAAAATAGACGCCAAAGAGAAGGCACCACATGCCAAGCCACGTCCAGAAAAGCGTACGCGCGTGCGACATGGCCCACGCCTTGACGCGCGGATAATAGATGGCGAATAACGCCCCTGCGATGAACCAGAACTCGTACGTGAAGATGTCGCGATCCCGATATCGCACGAGGATGCGGAGCCACTCAGGCAACTGATATACGTTCACGAACTGCAGCGAGGCCTGATTCCAGATCATGATGCCAATCTCGACGAAAAAGGCGGCCGCGACAATCGCCCGATGATGCCTCTCCGAGCGCTTGAGCCAGCGCACCATGAGCGGAAACACGACGTATAGCTGCATGGACACGAGCAGAAAATACAGGAAATATTGATTCGCGGTGGCCAGGCTTGTGAGGAACGTGTGGATCAAATACGGCGCGGTCCACTCGAACCCTTTGAGAAACGTCCCTTGAAACAGAATGTAAATGGCTGTCCACGCGATGTACGGAATGGCGATAAGCAGAAACCGTTTCTTCCAAAACGACGCGGCCGTGAACGGGCGGTCGTAATAGGTGTAGAAGAGAACGAGGCCGGTGATGAACATGAACGCTTCACGCGTGAAATGGAACGTCATCATCAGAATCCCAGAGGACACATCCATCCACGATCCGTCCGGGGTGCGGACGTTGAAACTCGACAGGACGTGTACGCAGATGACACCTAAGATGATGCAGGCCCGCATCAGGTCGACCTCGTAGAGATGTGGCTTCTTCGCCTGGGCCTGGCTCACCTGAACCCCTCCTCACTTGCACTTGAACATCGCATAGCTTACGGGAGCGAGCTTGAAGCTTCGTTGAAAAACATCAAAAGTTCATCAAAGGCTTAATGCCACCTTAACACGCTTTCGCCATCGTTGCCAAAGGCGGATGTCACCATGGTGCGTCAAGATGGTTGTGAAGTCATCCGGTTGCGGACGAGATGGGCGAAAAACTACGATTTTAAGGGCGATTTGAGATGAAAATGACAAGATGAAGGAAAAGACATCCTGGGGGTCGTGGCGATGAAACAGCGCTGGCAAATGGGGTTTTTGGCATTTGCCCTCGTCGCAAGCGCGGTATGGGTTCCGGCGTCCATTACGGCGCGCGCAGCGGACGGAGGCACGCCTGGAGCGCCCGGCCAGGCGGCGTACACGGCGTCCACGGACACGGGTTCCCCATCTTCAGACGCCTCGCCGACGGAGTCCGGCGTGGCGCCGAATCCGGTGCACGCGCCCGGCAACCCGGCGGGGAGCGGGACGGATGCCAATTCGAGCGGCTCGACCAACGCGCCGAACGCGCCCGCGCAAGATCGCGTGGTGCGCGTGCTCATCATCGGCTCGTCGGTTGCGCGCGGCTGGAAGGATCCCAAGGGTGGAGGCTACCTGCATCGGACGTTTTCGGCGCTCTCCGCGCTGACGCCCATCACGTATGACGTGATCGACAAGGCGGAGCCGGGCAAGGGTGTGCTGAGTATTCGAAATACGTACGTGACGTGGCTCGAGACGTATCGTCCGCAGATTGTTTGCATCGCGTGGGGCGGCCTGGATGATTTGTATCAACACACGCCGTTTCGCGTGTACGACGAACAAGTGCACTGGCAAATCCAAGAGGCTCTTGACCATCGCGCCATCGTGATGCTGGTGACGACGCCCGTGTCCAAAGCATCCTATACCACGTACCGGGCGGCGCAACAGGCGCTCATGGAGAGCGAGATTCAGGTGGCAGACAGCTTCCACAATCCGAATGTGTACGTCTTCAACTTGTTTGACCAGATGAAGGCGTATCTTCAGGCGCACCACGAAAGCATCCAGCCGCTCATGCACGACAGCTGGCATCCCAACGCGAAGGGCCATGCGCTCGCCGCCGAGCTTTTGGTGAAGGACCTCCTGGGGAAATTCCCAGTTACGGCGCCCGTATTCAAGGTGGACTCGTCCTCCTCGCCGGATCACACGGAGGACCCATCGGCATCCTGAAAGGATTTCGACAGAGAAGCGCCTGACGCGGGCGCTTTTTTGATGATCGGAATCCCGGCAACACGCTGACCATGGCAACCCGCATGGAGGGATCCTCGCGCTGCGGAAACCTCACGTCTGCTGTGACCATGTGGCATCCACTCGGGATTGGCGATAGGACGGATCCTTGTCCGATGGCGAAAAACGGTATAATAAAGGACACAACGCCACACGAAGTGAGGTTCGCGGCATGCCCACCAAAAACATGAAAAGGCGCCGCGTCGCGGCGTCGCTCGGCGCATGCGCCATCGCCTGTGCGGTCAGCGCCTGCGGGACCCATCCTGCCAAAAACGCGCCCACGGCGCCCGAGAGCGCGCAGTCGGCGGCGCGACAGACGAGTCCTTATCCCCTCTTCTCTCATCCATCCGCGCAGCCGGTCGTCGCGATGGGCGTCGGCGGCTCGGTCGCGCACGGATGGGATGACAAGACCGGCGGTGGCTATCTGGTGCGGGCGTTTCAGGAACTGACGAAGACCGGCCCCATCACCTTTCAGTTCATCAACAAATCCATCGAAGGATACGGCCCCACGCAGATGGCGGCCAAGTATCCCGAATTTCTCCGCGAAGTCCATCCCCAGGTAGTCGTCATCTCGTGGGGCATGTTGGATGACATCGCCAACAAGACGCCCATCTCCGCATTCGAACAGGCCGTTCAGTCTGAAATTCAACAGGCCCTCGCTGCGCACGCGGACGTGATCGTCGTGACGCCGCCGCCGACCGGCGCATCCTACGGCCACGACCAAACGTCGGAGAGCCAGCTCGTGGCCGACGAAATTCGGGTGGCAAAGCAATTCAAGACGCCGGACGTGATTGTCGTGGATCTCTTTAACCAGATGAAGCGCTACCTCGCGGCCCATCACCAGTCGATTCAGATGTACAGCGCGGACGACTGGCACCCCAACACGCTCGGCCATGAATTGGCGGGATCGCTTTTGGCCCAGGATCTGCAGGGCACACTCGTGCCTGCCGCGAGCGCCAAACCGAGCTCAGGATGAGCACCTGCGCCAGCCTGTGCGCAATCCGCCGCGCCTAAGCTCACTCAAATCCCCACACCTCGGGCAGCGGAATGCCGTAGCCATCGGACAACTCGACGAGATCGGCCCACACCTCGTCGGAGATGGGAATGCCTCGGCGGCTGCGCGCAACTCGCTCCCGCTGCCGCCGTTCGCCGGGTACAGAAACGGACGGCGCGCCTTTCGCAAGCGGCGCATCATGAATCTCCTCGATGAGCGACGCAGTGCGCTGCAGGAACTCCTCCTGGCCCACGAAGAAATCCGGATGTAGCGCCAGATAAAAGAAACCGTTGCCTGGGGACTTGCCATCGTCGGCGAACATGAAACCTCAAACCCCGACCATTCCGTACAACGTCGCCCACTCGGCGTACAAAAACAAGGCGCCACAGTGATTCGCCCGGCGCACCGCAACCGCGCCGAGCCCGGTTTCGCGCGCCAACTCCACCGCGTACGCCGCTGCCTCTTTGGCGCTCACGAAGCCAAGCGCGTGGTCCCCGTCCAGCACGGCCGTGACAGGTCCGGTGCGAATCCACGCCAGATGCGGCTTCGCATTTTGCCGCTTTTCAATCCGTGCAGATACCACGGCAAGCGCATGACGCCGTGGCTCGAAATTCCTCGGAGATCCGATTCGACAAGCGCGGTGACGGACCAATCCGCGTCGCGCGGCGCAACGCCTTCTGCGGCGGTAAAGCAGGCGCGCGCAAAAGCGTGCAGCGACGCGGGCGCGACGAGCCTCTGCAACCTCTTCCCACTCCTCAACGTCTCCGCGTCATTGCTCCACCGCCTGCGCCACCAGCTTGGCGTACACCATCGCACCGGTCGGATTCAGGTGAACACCGTCCGGCCAAAAATATTCCGGATGCCCTGCGCTCGCTTGATACCAGTTGACGAGCACCACATGCGGATAGCTTGCGGCAACCTGAGCCAGCGTCTGATTGACCGCGTTCTGCCACGGGCGCGGCACGCGCGTGTTGACCAAGATAATCTTCTGGACAGGCCTGAGCGATTGGAGCACGGAGACGAGCTGTTGTTTGCTGAAGGGCCCATTGGTGCCGAGTTCGAGGATGACGATGTGACCCAATTCTCCTTTCGCCTTCAGGGCCTGAACCACCTGCGGTGCCTGGTACATCTGGCGCCCGACCTGTCCGTCGCACACGATGCCGGGCAGGAGCTTCTCCAGATCCGCCTCCACGTCGATCATGACCGAGTCCCCAATCGCCGTCACGCCGACGCCTGACGCCTTCTTCGGCTTGGCGTCCGCAATCGTGCGCACCGTCCCGGTCCGTGGCGTGGCAGATGCCTGGGTTGGATGAGCCCCGATTGGTGAACCCTTCGTCTCTTCACCACCCGGGGCCGCATGCGCGTCACGCGCCGAGGGCGTTTCGCTCGATCCGGCCGCGGTCACCGGTTTCGCGTGCACCTTGCCTAGCGACGCCACCACGGGATACGCCGTCATGCCGGCGCAGAACAGAATGGCGATCCCGGCCACGGCGCCCGTTCCATACATCATGCGGCGCCGCCCGCTGCGAACGCGTCTCGTGCGGTACCTATCTCGAACGACGCTACTCTCCGCCCGCTGGCGCTTGCCCAGGCGCCGAATGGGCTCTTCGACGATCCGCCAGGAAAGCGCCGCAATCACCACGGCCAGCGCCACCTGCCACGCCGCGCGCAAGGGACTGAAGTCGTTCGCATCGATGAGCGGCGTGGTCAGAGCGATGATGGGAAAGTGCCAAAGGTAAATGCCATACGATCGCACGCCAATCCAGCGCCAGGGTTGGGATCCGAACGCGCGGCCGAGCAGCGTGCTGGGATGCGCCAGACAGGCTACCAAACCTGCCGTGGCGATGGATAGAATCACCAGGCCGCCGCGATACAAAAACGGCTCGTACTCATTGGTCTGCCAGATCATCCAGAGAATCGACAAGAGACTCAAGAGGCCGACGAGATCGAGCAACAGGCGGCGGCGAGGCGCGAGCGGGCGACTGAACGCGCTCGACGGCCACACAAACGCGAGCATCGCGCCGATGAGCAGCCCGAACGCGCGCGTGTCCGTCCCATCGTAGACGCGGGTCGGGTCCATACCCGGCTGATACAGCACTGCCATCCATACGGCCGAGGCGAGGGCAAGCCCTCCGGTGAAGGCAAGGATCCGCCCGCGCCGCTTCAAAAGCTTGAGCGCGAACAGGAGCAGGAGCGGCCAAATGAGGTAGAACTGCTCCTCTACGGCGAGCGACCAGAGATGCCCGAGCGGCGTCTGTCGGCCGAAACTTTGGAAGTAGGAGACTTTGTGAAAGATGAACCACCAGTTGCTCACGTAGAAGAACGACGCGACGGCGTCCTGAAAAAACTGCGCAAACTGCGCGCGATCCGCCAGATATACCCAGATCATCACAGCGATGAGCATCACCACGAGCGCAGGCAAGAGCCGTCTCGCGCGCCGCAGCCAAAACTGTTTGAAATCGATGCGGCCCGTGTTTCGCCACTCCGACACGAGGAGATCCGTGATCAGATAGCCGGAGAGCACGAAGAAGACCTGAACGCCGAGCAGTCCTCCGGGAGCTCCGCCCCAATTGACGTGATACGCGATCACGGCGAGCACCGCAAGCGCTCGCAATCCGTCCAGTCCTGGCATGTACCGGCCATGCCCGCCCATCGGCTTTGGCATTGTCTGTAACTCCTCCCGTCGGCGCAATCCGTGTCGAAATTCCCCGTTTCGATTATATCTAGGTGACGATGCAACTGGGCGTTGTGTTTCATGGAAATTTGCCGACGCGGATGCGCCACACGAAAGAGACGCGATCGACGGGATTCGACACGAGGCAGGGTCATCCCTTGGGCCGGAAGAAGACCGCCGTCAGGAAGGCAAACACGATGGCCGAGGAAATGCCCGCGCTCGTGAGCTCGAAGATGCCCGTGATGACGCCGACAAGCCCGTGCGCCTTGCCCTCGGCGATGGCACCCTGGACGAGCGCATTGCCAAACGAGGTGATGGGCACTGTCGCCCCCGCGCCCGCGAAGCGCACGACGGGATCGTACAGGCCGAGTCCGCCGAGCACGGCGCCTATCACCACGAGGATGGAGACCACCTGCGCGGGCTGAAGGCGAAAGGCGTCCATGAGAAACTGGCCGAGGAGACAGATGGCGCCGCCGACGAGGAATGCCCACAGGTAGGTCATGGCGTATTCCCCCCGGCTTCACAAGCCGCGCTCGGCCACTCCATGGCGACGGCGTGCGCGATACACGGAATGGTCTCCTTCTGCTGATACGAGATGGGGGGATAAGAGCGCCCCGGTTGCCACCACCAACACGCGCCGGAGCTCACCGTCCCGAAGCCTGCGCTGCACATGGCCGTACGCCACGGACGCCGAACAACCGCACCCGCTGCCCCCGGCCAGCACCTCCGGCAAGTCGCCGTAGATGAGAACGCCCGCGTCGTGGTACCGATCCTGCGGGATGTTCACGCGGTGCTCCACCATGAGGTCGCGGAGGATGCGGGATCCGACGCGGCCGAGATCGCCCGTGAGGACGAGATCGTAGTAATCGTGCGGCAAATCGAAGTCCCGGAAGTGGCTGACAAGCGTGTCGAGCGCAGCAGGGGCCATGGCGGCGCCCATGTTGAATGGATCCGACAGACCCATGTCCACGACCCGGCCGATGGTGGCCCGCGTGACGACCGGATGCTCACCCTTGCCGTCGTTTGGCGCGACGATGGCGGCCGCCCCGGCGGTCACCGTCCACTGCGCGGTGGGGGGCTTCTGCGCGCCGTACTCGGTCGGATACCGGTAGTGCTTCTCCGCGGCGGCGTTGTGGCTGACGGTGGCCGCGAGAACGTAGCGGGCGGAGCCGGTGTTCACGAGCAGCGACGCCAGAGCGAGACCCTCCATGGACGTGGAACACGCGCCAAAGATCCCGAGATAGGGCATGGCGAGGGTCCGCGCGGCGAACGAGGACGAGATGATCTGATTCATCAAGTCGCCCGCAATGAAAAACGAGATGGCGTCTTTCGTGAGGCCCGCCTTCTCGATAGCCTTCTGACACGCCTCGTCCAAGAGCGTGCGCTCGGCCTGCTCCCAGCTCTTCTGTTCCATGCGGATGTCCGCGTGCAGCAGATCGAAGTCGTCGGCGAGCGGCCCCTTCGCTTCTGTCGGCCCGCCGATGGCCGCCGTCGACAGCAGCATCGGTCGGTGCTCAAACTCCCAGCTCTGGTGTCCTCTGAGCATGCTCTACCTCCCCGGCGCGACGAGCGTATGAATCAGTCCGATGAAAAAGGCCGCCACGACGCCCCAGACGATCACGGCCCCGGCCAGCTTGAACATGTTGGCACCGACGCCTTGCACCCATCCCTCCGTCTTCGACTCGAGGGCGGCCGAGGCCATCGCGTTCGCAAACCCCGTCACCGGAATGGCCGTGCCCGCGCCCGTGAACTGCGCAATCTTGTCGAATACGCCGAGCCCCGTGAGCAGACAGGTGAGCGCGATGAGCACTGCGACGGTCGGATTGCCGGCGTCTTTGCGGCTGAAGCCGCACACGTGCACGAAAAAGTCGCTCACCGCCTGGCCCAGCACGCAAACCAACCCGCCTGCGACAAACGCGATGGCGAGATTTCTCGCCATGGGGCGAGCCGGTTCACGCGCCGACGCGAACGCCTGATACGCCTGCATCACGGGCGTCGCCCGCTTCAGCTGTGCCTTCGGCAATCTCGCGTCCCTCCCTAGTGCCGCAAGTACGGCTCCGTCTCGTTCAGCACGGACTCTATTCGTTTCGCCATGGCGGCGTAGTCCCGCTTGGCCCCCTCATTCTCCGTGGCGAGCGCGTACAGTTCCAGATCCGCTTGCGCCTTCTTCAGCAGGATGTGCGTCAGCTCGCGCGCCTTCGGTTCGGGCACCTGAATCCGGTCGTCGTACAGATCCACGTACAATTCTCCGGCCGCGTTCACCTGCGCCAGATACACGTTCTCCACCGCCACGCCGAGCTTGTCCAATTCTCCTTTCAGCCATCTGCGGTTGAAGCCAATGGTGGCGAGCCCTTCGTCCATGATCTTCCCGTCCATGATCACGACCTGAGGCTGCGACTCGGCGGGCACCTTGAGCCCGAGGCGCTTTGGCGTCACCGGCTCCGCGTCCGGCTTCAACATGACGTTGACCGAACCGTTCGACTCCATGATGGCGAACTCCACGTCGGCCACCTGGAATACGTTCTTGGCCCGCAGATGCTCCAACAGTTCGTCCGTCGACATGCGTTCCTTGCGCAGGTTGTCCTCGAGGATCTTCCCGTTCTGAATGAGCACTCGCGCCTTGCCCTCGAGGATGTCGCGCGCCTTTTTGCTTTTGAGCGCGATGAAGCTGAGCAAAATCGGCAGCGCCGTGTACACGGCCATGGGCAACAACCCATGATACAGAGGCGCCTGCAACTGATCCGGGATGATGGCCGCCATATCGCCGATGGCGATCCCGACAATGTACTCAAAGAACGTGATCTGCGAAAGCTGCCGCTTGCCGATGAGCTTCGCGAACAGAAACATCGCAGCAAACGCGATGAGCGATCGGATCACGATGGTCAACCACTCGGCCACCCGGTCACCTCCACCGACGTGAAGCGAGCCAGGGAGCATGCTCCCTGGCGCCAGCGAGGATTAGAACCCCTTGTACTGAGGCTCCTCTTGCTCCATCTCGGCGACCCGAGCCTGCAGTTGCTGCACCACCTGCTGTGTCTGCTGAGCCGCTTGCGTGTACAACTGCTTGGCCTTTTGATTGTCGGTCGCGAGCGCAAACGATTCGAGGTTCGCCTGCGCACTCTTCAGGTTCGCGAGCGTCGTCTTCACCTGCTGCGCGATGGTCACAGGTTTCACCCCCCAATCTGGACCGTAATGTCTCCGAACACAGGCGCCGCGTATACATCGATTCACTTGGAAATCCCAGGAAGGACGGTGCGTTGGCTTCTTGTTGATTTTCGTTGCTTTATTTCTTTTTGTTTCGCTATAATGACCCTTGTCACGATATCCGACCCCGTGTCTCTATCGGTGCGCGCCGCGCCTGTAAGCGCTACACTGGATATGAGACATCCTGTGAAGTGACCGACCGCGGCTTGTCCGGCCGCGGTCATGGAGGTCCTACGCCATGAAAGTGAGCTTGTTTGTCACCTGTATCGTCGATGCCGTGTTTCCGAAGGTCGGCATCGCCACGACGCGCCTCCTCGAGGCGAGCGGCTGCGAGGTCGAATTCCCCATCGGGCAGACCTGCTGCGGCCAACCCGCCTTCAACAGCGGCTACGCTGACGAGGCCCGCCACGTTGCTCGCACGCTCCTCGAGGCGTTTGCCGACGCCGACGCCGTCGTGAGCCCTTCCGGATCGTGCGTCGGCATGATTCGCCACTATTACCCGGCGCTCTTCGCGGGCGATCCAGCCCTCGCCGATGAAGCCATGCGGTTGGCGGAGAAGACCTATGAACTCTCCCAATTTCTGGTCAACCACCTGGGCAAGGTGGACTTCGGCGGCCGCTTTCCGCATCGCGTCACGTTCCACCCGTCCTGCCACGGCTCGCGGTTGCTCGGCGTCCGCGAGGAACCCCTCGAGCTCCTGCGCCACGTGCGGGATCTGGAGCTCGTCGAGCTCCCTTACGCCCGCGACTGCTGCGGTTTCGGCGGCACGTTCTCGGTGAAAATGAGTGAAATTTCGAGCGCCATGGCGGACGAGAAGGCAGACAACGTCGTCGCGTCGGGCGCCGACGTGCTCGTGTCCACGGACATGGGCTGCCTGATGAACATCGGCGGCACGCTCTCCCGCCGCGGCGCGCGCGTGCGCGTGATGCATCTCGCCGAACTCTTGGCTGAAGCGGCCGGCCTCACCGAGGAGGTGACCGCATGAGCGCCCACTCGTCCGTGCGCGATCGCGCGAAGCTCGCCCTCCGCGACGACTTCCTGCGCGGAGCCGTTCACTTCACGACGGATCGGCTGCGCAACCGCAAGCAGGCCGTCACCGAAGACTTTGGCAACTGGGAGGCCTGGCGCGATCGCGGCGAGGCCATTCGGCGGCACACCATCGAAAACCTGGACTACTACCTCGGGCAGTTCGCAGACAACCTCGAGCGGCTCGGGGCGCATGTGCATTTCTGCGCCGACGCGCGCGAGGCGCTCGCCGTGGTGACGGACATCGTACGCGCGAAGTCCGCGCGCCGCGTGGTCAAGTCGAAGTCGATGGTGACCGAGGAAGTCCACCTCAACCATCACCTCGAGGCGCTCGGCGTCGAGGTCATCGAGACCGATCTCGGCGAATACATCGTGCAGCTGGCAGGCGAGACCCCGTCCCACATCATCATTCCCGCCATCCACAAGACGCGGGAGCAGATCCAGGCGCTGTTCGAGGCCGACGGCGGCCAGAACCTCACCACGGAGACGCGCGATCTCGTCGCGTTCGCCCGCCAGCGGCTGCGCGAGATGTACCTGACGGCCGACATCGGCATCACCGGCTGCAACTTCGGGATCGCCGAGACGGGCTCCATCGCGCTCTTCACGAACGAGGGCAACGCGGATTTGGTCGCCAACCTGCCGAAGACGCACATCGTCTTCATGGGCATGGAGCGCGTTCTGCCTACGCTCGAGGACCTCGAGGTGTTTGCCCATCTCCTGCCGAAGAGCGCGACCGGCCAGAACACCATCACCTACCTGTCGATGGTCACCGGCCCGCGCCGGGACAGAGATGCCGACGGCGCCGAAGAGATGCACGTCATCATCCTCGACAACGGCCGATCCCGCCAATTGGGCGATCCCGACTTTCAGGCCGTGCTCCACTGCATCCGCTGCGGCGCGTGCCTGAACGTCTGCCCCGTCTATCGGCAGATCGGCGGCCACGCGTACGGATCGGTCTATCCCGGGCCCATCGGCGCCGTGCTGTCGCCACTGCTTGAGGGCGGGGAGGCGTATCAGGATCTGCCGTACGCCTCGAGCCTGTGCGGCGCGTGCTATGAGGCGTGCCCGGTCAAGATTCCGCTTCACGACATGCTCGTCAAGGAGCGACAGCGCTTCGTGGCCAATACCGGCGGCAAGACGGGCGAAAAGGCGGCGTTCACCGCCTACGCCGTCACGTTTGCGGATCACCGCCGTTACCTCGGCGCCATCCGCGTGGCGCGGCGCCTGCAGGGTGGTTTCGCGCGCGATGGCGTCATTCGGGCGAAAATTGGTCCACTCGCTGGCTGGACGGAGAGGCGCGACTTCCCCGCGCTTGGCAGCCAGACGTTTCGCGAATGGTGGATGACGCGAAAGAGAGGGACGAGGCGTGGATAAGTCAGCATTTTTGGCGCATATCGCCGCGCGGCTCGGCCGCGAGCCCGGGTCCGCCCCCGCGCCCCGCGAGGCCGTCGGGGCGCCCGAATTCTGGGCGGATCGCAGGACGAGCCAGGAGGAGCGGATCGTGGCGTTCTGCGCGAAGTTCGAGGCGCTCGCGGGCGAGGTGATCCGCTGCGAAGACGAGGCGGCCCTGTGTGCGGCCCTCGACCGGACGCTGGAGGCTCTCAACCCACGGACCGTCGGCGCTTGGGGCAAGGAGGCGCCCTGGCCCGCGGATGTGGAGGACGTGATCGAACGGTGGGGCGTGCGGCGATTCGGCGAGGCCCCGGTTGTGGAGATCGACGTCGGCATCACCGGCGCGAGCTTCGGCGTCGCGGACACAGGGACCATCGTCGTGGAGACCGGCGGGGCGGCTGGCCGCACGGTGCACCAGGTCCCGCTCGTTCACCTCGTGGTGATGCGGGAGAGCCAGGTTGTGCAGAGCCTGGGCGACGTGATGGCACGCCTCCGCGATCGCGCCCTCGGCGGGCACCTCCCCGCGTACGTGCACTTCATCAGCGGCCCGAGCCGATCCTCGGACATCGAGAACGATCAGACCATTGGCGTGCACGGCCCCGCCCGTGTGATCTGTTTCCTTCTGCGCGACCGCACATCGCCATAAACGGGGACAGCCGGGAGGCTGGCAAGACGCCCCCGGCTGTGTTTGCTGCCCCGTCACTCCATCCGGCCGCGCACCACGCGCACCCCAGCGGCCTCGAAGGTCCGCACGTCCTCCTCGCTCGTCTCCTGGTCGGTGATGAGCAGATCGATCTCGTCCACATCGCCGACCTTCGTAAAGTCCCGCGCCTGAATCTTGCTGTGATCCGCGAGCAGAACCAGCGTGTCGGCGATCTCGACCATCTTCCGCTTCACGAGAGCCTGAAGGGCGTTCGACTCTGTGAAGCCGTGCTCGACGTGGACGCCTTTGCACGAGAGAAAGGCCTTGTTCACGTGAAAGCGGCTGATGGCCTCTTCCGCCATGGGCCCGACGTACGAGAGAGAGCTCGCTCGAAGAATTCCACCTGTGGAAATCACTTCGATTTTGTCCTTGGACGCGAGCTCCATCGCGACCTTGAGCGAATTGGTCAAGACCGTAATCGGAATGTTAGGCAGCGCGTTTGCCACGTGCAGCGCGGTGCTGCTCGCGTCCAGGATGATGCTGTCGCCCGGCTCGACATACGTGATGGCGGTTCGCGCAATGGCCATCTTCTCCGGAACGTGCTCGGACTCTCGAATCAAATAAGATGTCTCCGCTGGCGTATCGTCGTCAATGCGAACTGCGCCGCCATGGCTGCGGCGCAGTTTGCCCTCCATCTCGAGGATGTGTAAATCCCGTCGCACGGTCTCTTCGGTCACGGAGAACATGCGGCTGAGTTCTTTCACGCGGATGCTGCCGCGTTCGTTCAGGTATTGGAGAATGGCTCGCTGTCGTTCGGCTGGGAGCATTCGCACGGTTCACTTCCTCTGCCTATACCTCAGTAAGGACTCCCTTTTGATAATCACGTTGGCATACAAGCTGGTATCCCCGGTTCGAATGATGGCATAAGCTTTTCTCGATCTTTCATAGAATGCTTCTCTCGGTAGCTCCTCAATTCGTGACTCACCGTCACAGTATTCTTGCAACAGAGAGATAATCCGATCACGCGCAGGAGTAGGAAGCTGACGATCCCTCTCCTCCTTCATCATCACTGCGCTGTTGACTGGACTATAATCATCTAATGGGAAGATCCTTAGGACATAACCTAAAAGCTCAGGAACAGACGAATATCCCGTATCGATTACTTTACAGCCGTTAGCATATGCTGGGAAATTGGCATCACATATCGCCAATTCATCACCGTGTCCCATGCAGTGGAGCACATAAACTACGTCGGAAGTCAAGGCAGCTGGCACACCTCTTAGCACCTGTCACACCTCGGTCCAAAACCGCTTGTACTGAGTCAACATTTGGTTTCGATATCTCTCAGCTTCTAGGTTTTGTATCTCCAAAATTTCTTCCTGAGATAACTCACGCACCTTCTCACGGGTAGAGAGCGCACTTAAGTAGATTTTACATGCCTGCTCAACAATTTGTGTTCGATAGAAAGCCTGCAGGACAGTGCTTCCGGTCACCACTAGACCATGGTTTTGCAAAATCAATGAACAAACATTAGATTTCACCAGCTCCATTGCCACCGATCTCCCAAATTGCTCTGTAGTCGGCAACATGTATCGAAGCACTTTCGTCTTGCCTACCAGCGCAGCCTGGTCCGGGAATAAAATGGGCAACTCATCACTTACCGTGGACAGAGCGATACAGTAGGTAGGGTGTGTGTGTAGAACAACATTCACTTTTGGATGCGTCCTGTAAATCGCTAGATGCATAGACGTCTCGGAACTGGGACGAGGAGCCCCACTTACACAGCACTCACCTGATTCAAGATTCACCTTTACAAAATTATCCCTAACCAATGAGTCGAACGAGGATCCTGATGCGGTGATCGCTATGGTCTTGTCGTCTAGTCGAATACTTGCATTGCCTCCCGGCCCGTAGACGAAACCATTGTCCGCTAGAACTCTCAGTACTGTACACAGAGCGTCTATGTTATCCATGGTACCCCTCTATTCGATACCTTTTTGTCCAATATTTATCGTACATGTCGTCCCAAATCTGCTTTTCTGAAGGAGATGGCTCGACAACCTCCAATTCTCCAACACTCGATGCGACTGCCGAAACATCTGATGCATCGACAAGCCCATTCGCGACTAGCTGCACCAATGCGTTTCCGACGACGCTCGCCTCAGCCGGGCCCCTCACGACGGGCAAACCCGTCGCATCGGCGATCATCTTTGCTAGCAATCGATTCTTTGCACCCCCTCCCATAAGTCTTACATTCTTGGGTATCTCTCCTGTAAGTTCAATCATTTCTCTAATAGCGTCTTTATACGTCATCACTAAGGATTCTAAAAAAGATCTGTACAAAACAGGTATTTCGTCAGGAAGCGCTAGATCCATTTCCTTCGCATAATGCTTCAGTTCAGATATCATGCTGCTTGGTGAAAAGAAGCGAGGATCTGTAATGTCAAATAAAAACTGAAATTTATCGGACGCAGCTGCTTTAAGTATGATGTCATCCAGCCCCTCGCGGGGCATAGACATCTCTGAAAACAGCCGTTCCATGATCCACATTCCAGGAAGATTTTTCAGGAAATCTATTCCCCAAAACCCTCTTTCGTTCGACCACTTCGCGTTCATTGCGGCTTCAGAGAGTACAGGCCGACTTAGGGTCGTTCCGACGAGCGACCAAGTTCCGGAACAGATGAACAACTCCTCGGAATCAGGCCCTAGACAGAACGTCGCCGCTTGCGTATCATGTTCCAACCCTGAGATGACCTTAGCACGAGTCCTTTGCTCGGGTATAGTTAGTTCACCCAAGACAGAGCCGGGTGTTACGATGTCCGGTAGTATGATGTCTCGGATACCCAACGCGCTCACCAAGGCCCCGTCCCACTCGCCTATATGCTGATTGTAAAGTTGAGTAGTGCTGGCAATCGAACGTTCCACTGCCCAACTTCCACACAGCTTGTTTGCTAATATTCCCGCGATAAAAAGGACTCTACCCTCAACCACCTCATGATTATCAAGCATTCTCACAAGCTGAGTCGAAGTGTTAATGCCGCTAATAGGTATACCTGTATTTTTGTATACCAACGATTCTGGCACTTTCCTTCGAATATGCTGTACGTATTCTTCGTTTTTTGGGTTCCTATAACAAGAAACTACCCCTGAACATTCACCCGAAACTGTGAATACTCCAAAATCGACCCCCCAACTGTCAATTGCCACTGATATCACATTTGACATCTCAAGTGCTTTTCTTAGTCCCATTAAGGCAGAATCGATAATCCGATATAAATTCCACGCTACCGATCCACTTGTCACAACTGGGCCATTGGAAAAGCGATGAATTTCGGACAGGTACAGTTTCCTGCCGTCAAAGCTAACCCGATAAACTCTACCACTCGTGGATCCCAGGTCGACCGCGACCACGTTATAGGCCATATCTTCCATACCCCTTGTAGCGTTCAGGCAGCTTTCTCACGCGTACAGCGGACCAAATGCAGCACAGGCTCGGAAATCAGCCCCGATGCCGTCGTCGTGACCAAACTGTGACCAAACTCTCGGCCTGAAGATTCTCGAGCTCTCTACATTATGCATGGGCACTGGGATTCTCAACATCGACGCTAGGGTGATGAGTTCCGAACCGATATGTCCATAACATATCGCGCAATGATTGCTCCCCCAATTGTCCATCACCGTATAAACCGACTCAAAGGCGCCACTGCCGGTTAATTTCGGCACAAACCACGTACTTGGCCACGTCGGATTGGTTCGTTCGTCGATAGTTCGACTTACCTCAGGTGGAAGATCGATCGTGTAACCCTCTGCCAATTGAAGCACAGGACCTACTCCACGAATCCTATTCAACCGTATAATGGTTACTGGCATCCCACCTTTTGTTACATATCTACAAGAAAATCCCCCATTCTTGAAATAGTCATAGGCAGGACACCAAGTCACCGATTCTAGACAGGATTCGATGTCCTGTTCCGTCATCTCCCAGAATGGCTTTATGACCGGCTTGCCATCTCGAGTTGCAGCGCCGGTGCCATCCAACGCAGCTGGCCCTGAATTGATGAGGTGTAGAAATCCATTTTCCGATTGGCCAGTAGGCTTCCATCCTGTTGCCCTTTGAATACTTTCTGGACTCCAGTAGGTTCGAACATCTGCAAATATTTGAGCTGTTCCTGTGAGTAGATATCCGAATAGCATGGATACCGCATTTAACGAATCATTCTCCGTCGCCACTATGTAAGGACGCCTGGGCCCGTTCCAGTCGAAGGACGAACATAGGATGCTCTCCATAAAATCGCTAATTGGAAAGTGGTCACTCCAAGATCTTTGACCCTGAAACCCGGCCGCGATAGCCGCATGCCCGAAAGACTCTTCTGGGTAACCGAGCCCTTTCAGTCTATCATTCCCTTCTATCAAATCCTTCATGATGAGGGTCATTTTCACAACGAACTCCCAATCCCTATCCTTCTGAGCTTTGCTACGTCGCTCCGCGGGAGGATTTCGGTCATCTCCCTCTTTGCAATACTTCTGTACCCACTTAAGCGCCCGCTCCAACTCATCGGGATCAAAAATCCCCCGTTCTATTCTGCGCACAAACTCCGTCATATCCACATACTCGACTCTCATGCCCAAATAATCACTAAAGAACGATTCGTCGATCAGGCAACCCGCGATCCCCATCGACACGTATCCGACCGACAGGTATGACTTATCTTTCATTGCTGCCACAGACGTAGCCGCCTTAGCAAATTGTATTAGCTTTCGCTGTACGTCGGCCGGTAAAGTCGCATCATTCACATCTTGTACGTCCGAACCGTATATTGCGAAAACCGGTATACCTAAAGTCGACAGTGCAGCAACCGCTGCGGACAAGTAAACCGCTCCTGGGCGTTCTGTACCATTGAAGCCCCATATCGCTTGCGGAATTGTTCTATCTCTAAAAATTGTCTCAAGCGGATAGCACCAAGACGGAGTTACCGAAATCACTGCCGCGACGCCCTGAGAAGCAAACCACTTGTCCGCCTTTACAGCTTCAGCGACCCCTCCAATGCAAAAATCAGGAACAAGGCACTCGACGGGGCTTCCGTCTGGCTTGCGTACATGCGTGCGGAGCAGCTCACCCACACGATGAGCCATTTGCATGGTAATAGGTTCCAGGCTTTCTCTAATACCTCCGAAGCGACCATCAACTATTGGCCTAATGCCGATCTTCAAGTTGAACTGCATCCTGATCACTCCTTGCGTGGGCACAGGTGCTCGACCTGTGCCCACCGAGATACTCAACCCTTATACCCCTGGATGTACTGACTGATAGCCTTAACAGCTGCCGGGCTATTCACGTTTTGAGTCGTAACAAGCATATACGGGGTATCAATCTGCTTAGGAACGTGCTGCCCATGCTTAATTGCGACAAGTTCCTCCACTGCCTCGTATCCCATTTGGTAAGGATACTGAAGAATCGCAGCATTGATTAGCCCTGATTTAATGTCACCAACCTCGCCCATGTCGGCGTCGAACCCGGCTACGAACACCTTACCCTTCAGCCCCATTGCTTGTATTGCATTGGCTATGCCGAGCACACACCTGTCATTTGCCCCGAACATTAAGTTGATATTCGGATGAGCATGCAGAAAAGTTTCTGCCTCAGCCTCAGCAGTCGCAATGCTGTTGTTGCAAAGTTGCATACCAACAAACTTAAGCCCTGGATATTTCTTCATACCCAATTGCCAACCTTGAGGCCGCTGAATCCCAGTACTAGATTCTTGATTAAAGTCGATAATCGCATACTGGCCTTTTCCATGCACCTTCTGAGCGGCGTACTGAGCAATTGCCTCAGCTGCAGCAATGTTATTCGTCGCCAAGAAGCAATCGGAGACATTAGGACTCACACCAGAGTCTACGGTGACGACAGGTATGCCTTGTTTCTCGGCATGTTCAACAGGACCCACGAGGGCTGACGGGTTTTGAGCGGCTAAGATAATACCATCCACGTGCGCTGTAACCGCGTTGTTGAACATTGACAACTGTGTTGTCAAATCGGTCTCGGTGGCGGGCGCCTCGAAGGTCACTGTGACCCCGTACTTCTTAGCCGCGTCATCTGCTCCGTCCTTGACTGCTAGCCAGTACGGCGAGTCATTGGACTTCGTAATTAATTCGAAAGTGTAGTGTTTAGTGGAGGCTGCGGCAGACGTACCGTTTTGTACATTCGTCTCTGTGTGGGACACACCGGTGCCACAGCCCACTGCCAGCGACGCCGCTACACATACAGCGGCACCCAAGAAACCTTTCTTCTGCAGTGTCGAGCTTGTCTTTTTCATCATCTCATCGCCCCTCAGAACTCTTTTTGAAGTGATTTTGAGCGTTTTGCAGAATTCGATTTGTTACCGTTTTTCGCCTATATATAGTGTGTAAACTACCACTGCCACGCTACATATAGCGCCAAATACGTCGCGAACGTTAATTCTGCAAAACGCTCATTTTATGATCAAGCGGATTAGGCGTTTGAATCAGCCGCCCGCCGCCTGAACCCATCAATAAAGACGGCCAACACAACGACGATTCCTAACAAGACGCTCTGCCAATACGACGATATACCCACCAATTGGGAGCCATTTGCGAGCACAGCCATCAGCAAGGCGCCAATCATGCTCCCCCAAACTGTGCCTTCACCGCCAAAAAGGCTAGCTCCCCCAATCACAACCGCGGCAATCGAATTCAATTGGTAATTAGTCCCCATATCAGGCATTGCAGAGTTCACCCAAGCCAACATGACGATGCCACCGACTGCAGACAAGACACCGCTTAAGATGTAGACGAAAATGATGTGGCGATTTACCCGCATACCCGAGAGTCTAGCAGCAAGAGGGTTGCTACCGACAGCGTACGTATATCTACCAAACTTTGTCTTGCTGAGAACAAAATGAAACACAACCGCAAGCACTATCATCAATAGAGCGATATTGGGGATTATCTTCAAAACACCTCCATTTCCAAAATTATATACAGATTGAGGTATACCAAATACGGGTTGGCCGTTTGGAATGATCAGGGCAATTCCAGCATCTATACTCATTGTGCCTAGTGTCGCGATAAAAGGAGGTATTTTTGCCAGAGTAATGAGCAATCCGTTTACAAGACCAGTCGCCACTCCGATTAACAGCCCTGCCACAACTGATATCCAGATTGGGTAGTGATGTGCTAGAAGCAACCCTGTTGCAATACCTACCAAATCAATAACCGAGCCTTGCGACATGTCAATACCAGCTGTGATGATAACGAAGGCCTGGCCGATTGACAGTATGCCCACAACCGCTACTTGCTGAAGGATTTGAAATATATTCGAAAACGTAAGGAATGACTTCGATAGAAGCGAGAAAACAATTACCAATACGACCAATCCCGCAAACACCAGTGACGCATTCAGCGCGTTCCTCAACGATACTTTAAGGCGACTTGACCCCAACTTATTATCGGAAGCCGACGCACTTACCATGTGTCCCATATGCACTTCACCCCTGTTGACAAGTATCGTACGTAGTCATAACCCCTGAGCCAGTAACAATTCCGCTTCAGAGACACCCTTCGTGAATTCCTTTGTTATTTGTCCGTGTGCCATGGTGACAATTCTGTCGCATAGACCAATCAGCTCGGGATTATATGACGACACAACAATCACTGCGTTACCTTCATCTGCAAGTTTATTAATCGTCTTGTATATCTCAGATTTTGATACTACATCTATACCCTTGGTTGGTTCGTCAAGGAGAAATATCCGAGCATTCGTAGGTATCCACTTTGCTATAGCTACCTTTTGCTGATTTCCGCCACTCAGCATCCATACACGCTGATTGATAGAGGCACACCTCACCCTGGTGGCTTCGCACATTTGCTCAGAGATACGCCGTTCCTCATCATTGTTTACAACCCCCAAGAATGACCTTCTATTTCCAAGAAGGAGACTCGGAAGATTCAAGTTAAATTCTACTGATAATTGAAGATTCAAACCATCCACACGCCTGTCCTCTGTCACGAAGGCCAAGCCATGGCGTATTGCGTCCCTAGGAGAATGGATCTGAACGCGCTTTCCGTCAATGTACATCTCTCCATACTCACTTTTATCAGCTCCAAATATCATGCGAAGCAATTCTGATCTTCCGGATCCAACCAGACCAGAAATACCCAAAATCTCACCATAACAGACTTCTAACGAAATGGGACCCACACCACGTCCCCCGAAGTCCACAAGCTTCAGCGCGACTTCTTTCCTAGGTCGATTTGACCGTTCAGGATAGAACTCACCAATTGTATGACCAACCATTAGCTCAGCAAGACGACGTTCATCTAATTCTTTTACTAAACCTGTATATACAACCTTTCCATCCCGAAGAACCGTGCAACGATCTGCTATTTCAAAAATTTCCTCCATATGATGACTGATAAATATTATCGTAAGTCCTTCCTCTTTCATAGCCTTAATGACTCGAAAGAGAGCTTGAGTTTCCGACAGTGTAAGTGAAGCTGTGGGCTCATCTAAAATAACAATTCTCGGATGCTTGTGTATTACTTTGGCAATTTCGCAAATTTGCTGCTGACCGACACTAAGCCGAGCAACCGGTGCCCGAGGATTGATAGTCACTCCAAGTCTCTCAAGTTCCAGCTTAGCCATTTCCACCGCCTTCCGGTCGTCTAAAAACCCAACCGAGAACCCGGCTCAACACCGAACAATATATTTTGGGCGACCGTTAGGTGGGGGAATAGACTCAACTCTTGGTATACGATTCCTATACCAACCCCCTCCGAATCGCGCGGGTTCGATATTGCCACCTCGCGCCCATCAATCAGAATCACACCCTCATCGGCCGTGTAAGCTCCAGACAGAATCTTCATGAGCGTGCTTTTCCGGCTCCGTTTTGTCCAACTAGAGCGTGTACCTCGCCTGGATAAGCAACAAAGGAGACATCATCTAGTACCTTAGTGCCAGCGAATGATTTGATATACCGCGCAATTCTAGCAAGTGAAACCCCTCTCCTCAGAGCGAGTTGAAATCGCTTTCTAACTTTCAGTGTACTACACACAACACTTCAAATCAACTGTTTTTGTGGTTTTCTATCTGTTTATATCTTTATTTAGCTCTTAAATGTTTGTTTTCTTTTGTTCGGTTCCCTCACTATATCTTCACCTCTTCCTGCGCCACGGCGCTCTTGATGCGCTTCAGCACCTTCATCACATTGTTTTCGCCGCGGCCGAAGTAGTCGTACAAGCGCGTGTACTCGCGGTACAGCTCGTCGTACACCTTGACGGCGCTCGGGTTCGGAACGTACGGCTTCTCGCGCACGCTGCCCATCTCCCGCGCCGCCTCCTCAATGGAGTCGTATCCGCCGCGCGCCTTCCCCGCCGCCACAGCGCCAAACATCGCCGCTCCGAGCGTCGGCGCCTGCGTCGATGCGCCGATGTAGATGGGCATGTTGAGCACGTCCGCGTAGATCTGCATCATCAGCGCGTTCTTCTGCGCAATCCCGCCGCACGCGTACATCTCGTCGACCGGCACGCCGCTCGCCCGGAAGGTCTCGACAATCATCCGCGTGCCGTACGCTGTCGCCTCAATCAGCGCCCGGTAGATATCCTCTGGCTTCGTGGCGAGCGTCGCGCCGATTAGAAGACCCGTGAGGTCCGCGTCGACGAGCGTGGATCGGTTCCCGTTCCACCAGTCGAGTGCGAGAAGGCCCGTCTCGCCCGGTCTCAGCTTCGCCGCCTTGCGCGTCAGGAGATCATGGATGCCGATGCCCTCGCGCCGCGCTTCGTCCCAGTACGCCGGCGGCACCCCGTTTTCAATCCACCACTCGAAGTGGTCTCCGACGCAGGACTGCCCAGCCTCATACCCCATGTACCCCGGAATGATGCCATCCTCCACCACGCCGCACATGCCTGGCACCGCGCGCTCCTCCGTCCCCAACAGGACGTGGCAGGTCGACGTGCCGATGATCATCAGCATCTTGCCCGGCTCGGTGATCCCGACTGCCGGCATCGACACGTGCGCATCCACGTTGCCCACGGCCACCGGCGTCCCAGGCACCAGTCCTATGCGGCGCGCCATCGCCTCCGTCAGCTCCCCTGCCCGCGATCCGATGGGCAGGATAGGCCCCCAGAGCTTCTCCTCCACGACGTGCTCCAGGCGCGGATGAAGAGCCTTGAAGAAGTCGCGGCTCGGATACCCCGTCCGCTTGTGCCAGATGGACTTGTACCCCGCCGGGCACGAGCTGCGCACGAGCTTGCCCGTCAGTTGCATGACGATCCAGTCGGTCGCCTCCACCATGGCGTCCGCCGCATCGTAGATCTCCGGCGCCTCGTCGAGGATTTGCCAGATCTTCGGGATCATCCATTCCGACGAGATCTTGCCGCCGTAGCGCGCGAGAAACGCCTCCCCGCGCTCGCGCGCAATCTCGTTCAACTTGTTCGCTTCGTCCTGCGCGGCATGGTGCTTCCAGAGCTTCACGTACGCGTGCGGATGCCGTTCAAAGCGCGGCTCCAAGCAGAGCGGCGTGCCGTCCGCGCGAATGGGCAGCATCGTGCACGACGTGAAGTCGATGCCGATGCCGATCACGTCCTCCGGCCGCACGCCCGACTCGCGGAGAAGCCGAGGAATCGTCTCCTCGAGGACCTCCACATAATCGCGCGGATGCTGGAGCGCCCAGTCGGGTCCGAGGCGCGTCACCCCATCCGGCAGGTACTCGTCCATCACGCCATGCGTGTAATTTTTGACCGCCTTGGTGATCTCGCGCCCGGTCCCGATCTCCACGAGAACGGCGCGGCCAGACTGTGTGCCGTAGTCCACGCCGATCGAATACTCAGACATCTCCACTCACCCGTTGAAGACCATAAAATTCTGCAGCGTTTGTTCCCCACAAACCTTCCCACAAGGACGCATCCATCCTCGATTGAAGATATCTCTCAACTATTTCTACAACCTCGCTGTAGCCAGTCGCCAGAAGGCATACAGGCCAGTCGCTACCAAATACAACCCGTCGTGGTCCGAATACATCGACGACATGATCGATATATGGATGGAAATCAAAATCAGGCATATAACACCCATAGCTTCTTTTTGCTTCTGTTACCATCCCTGATATTTTTACGTATACCCTCTTGTTGGAAGATATTTGTTTGATACACTCTGCCCAACGCGAAAAGTCTTCTGGTTTCATTGTGGGCTTTCCCATGTGGTCAAGAATGACTCTAAGATTCGGAAATCGGTCGATGAGGTCTAACACGAAGCTCAATTGGTCACAGCGAACCAAGATGTCTATTGAAATGTTTTCTAGTGAGGAGTATATAAGTAACTCTTTACTCGTTCCCTCTAAAAGACTATATGGATTGTCCAAGTACTCCACCATCAGCCGATAGCCCCGCCATTTAGGTATTCTTCGATATGCCTCGATCCTTGTCATCCACTGCTCATCATACGGATCTACCCACCCAACAACACCTAGAATAGTGGAATCCGACGCAGCAAGGTCAAGAAGAAAGTTAGTCTCTTCATACGTAGCAGCTGCTTGCACCGCTATACTGCCGGAAAAGTTATGCTTAATTAGGGATGGCATTAAATCTTCAGGGAGGTAGTCCCTTCGAATCGATCTCATATCGGCTGTCATCCAATCGTAGTCCCCCCGTGCAATACGCCAATAATGCTGATGTGCATCTATGCGCTTCAGTTCTGGCACTTTATTCCTCTCCAATCAAAAAATAAGTTTTCATACTTCAAACACACCTTTTACCATATTGCGCATCGAAAGCTCCCACTCTGTCCATACGTGTTTGACGTCGCATAGCATAGCTCTATGTGTGATGTACCCATCCACCGCGATTTTCTTGTTCCGCATGAGCTCGATGACATATTGGAAGTCCTCGCGTAAGGCGTTTCGACACGACAATAAGGTGAGTTCTCTCTTATGAATTTCAGGATGCGGATAACACAAAGAATCTTGTACAATTCCAACCAAGGCCAAACGCCCACCATGGCCCACATACTGCAAAGCAAACTCCATAGACTGTTTATTTCCCGTCGCGTCGAACACAATCTCCATCATGTCGCCCGCTGTCAAGTCACGCGTCACTTGCAAAGATATATCGCCTGGAATTACATTTACGTGGTCTGGCCCACACCACTGCGCGGCTGCTTCTAGACGGTCACGCCGGAGGTCAGTGATATACACGTGTGCTCCACGAAGCGCTGCAAGCCGAGCAACAGCAATTCCAATAGGACCTGCCCCAATGACGAGGACGTGGTCGCCATTCGATACGGAAGCTCTGCGCACTGCATGTGCTGCGATACTGAGCGGCTCCACAATGACTGCTTGATCAAGGTCAAGCCCGTTACAGCTTACCAGTTGAGATTCTGGAACGGATATCAGTTCACTCATGCCTCCGTCGGACGTTACACCGATCACATCGAGAGCTCTGCAACAATTAGGCTTACCTCGTAGGCAGGCCTTACAGTTGCCACACGACCTGTACGGAAATAGGCACACGACCTCTCCCGTAGAAAACGGAGAAGCGCCTGAATCTACATCTTCAACAACACCTGCAACCTCATGCCCGAGGACTCGTGGGTACGTAACGAGCGGCTGCTCCCCACGGTATGCGTGAAAATCTGTCCCACAAATACCCACACGCTTTACGCGGACTAGCACTTCCCCTTGGCCGCGCGAAATAGGCTCACAGTTCAACACACGAAATTGAAATGGGCGCTCACATTGCACTTTAATCATTTGTATATTCACCCATACTACTCCACTCTTCCTCATTTCCGCTACTCCAAGTAATACCTTGAACATCGCTGAGGAGGCTCTTCATCTCTCCTAACAACTCTCCGTCCAGTGGCTCCTCAATCCACTTTATGTTCTGCATAATCGTTTCCGGAGTTGCTGCCCCAATCAGCGTCGTTGGAATGTCTTCATTACTCACAGAGAATTGGAGAGCTATCTTTGCAATACTTGTCCCGTGTCGTATGCAGTAGTCTGACGCAGTCTTACAAACCGTCCGCAATCTATTTTCAGCTGGATGCCAAGAGGGGGGACCAACTTCAGTCAAGAGACCCATTCCTAGCGGAGATGCATTAACCAATCCTACTCCCTTGGTTTTACCTTAGGAATTAAACCCAGAAGACTGTTGTCAATAAGGGTATAATGACAGTAAGAAAGCACAATTTCTATATCACTATTATCTAACGTTCGTTCAAGAACAGTAAGCGGATATCCGGAAACCCCCACAAAGCGCACCTTTCCCTCATCCCTTAACCTCATTGCACACGGAATAGCTTCTTCAAAAATCTGTTGTGGATGTGCAAACTCTATGTCATGTATGTATAAAATATCAACGTAGTCTGTTCCAAGCCGACGTAGGCTCTGTTCTACACTCCGCTTTAGATGCCCGGCGGAAAAATCAAAATGAGATTCGCTTATTCTCCCGGCCTTGGTGGAGAGCACATACCGATCGCGGGGTACTCCTCGAAGCGCTTTACCCAATATTGTCTCCGCTCGAGTATTACCATAATAAGGTGCAACATCTATATAATTTATCCCCCCGTCCAGCGCCGCGTAAACGCACTTAATGCACGAACTTTCCTCAACACCTCCAAACACTCCACCGAATGGCGATGCCCCGAGACCTAAAATAGAGACATCTAATGACAAAAGCTTTCTATATTTCATCCACCTCATCAAGCCTCCATTCGAAAGGTGCTTTTTTAAATGGACCTTAATAGAAGGCGCCTCACCGCGGGAACGCGGCGGCGACGCCTCCGTCCACCGTGAGCATGCATCCGGTCGTTTTGGCCGATCTCGGCGAGCAGAAGAACAGGATGGCTTCCGCGATGTCCTCGGGCAAGATGTTCACGCCGAGGATGGTCCGACTGCGGTAGTAGTCCTCGAGCTCCTCAGGCGCAATGCCGTACGCGCGCGCGCGCTCCTCGCGCCAGGCCGAGTTCCAGATGTGCGATCCTTGCAGCACCGCGTCGGGAAGCACGATGTTCACCCGAATGCCGTGCGGCCCACCTTCGACGGCCAAGCAACGCGCGAGGTGATTCTCCATGGCTTTCGCGGAGCTGTACGCGGACGCGTCCTTGCCTGCGTACACGGCATTCTTCGACGTGACGAAGACCATGGCGCCGCCGCAGCCCTGCTCCACCATCACGCGGAACGCTTCCCGCGACGTCAGGAAGTAACCCGTCCCGAGCACCGCGACGTTCTTGTTCCACTCTTCGAGCGAGGTCTCGGTGATAGGCGCCGAGCTGGCGAGGCCCGCGTTCGAGACGAAGAGATCGATCCCGCCGTAGGCCAGGATGGCCTCCTCGATGGATCGCACGACCGCCTCCTCTTGGGTCACGTCGAGCGCAACCCCGATGGCCGCGCCTGGGCCGTGCTCGGTGCAGAGATCGTCGGCAAGTTGCCGGGCCGCGTCCACGGCGAGATCCGCGATCACGACGTGCGCACCCTCTTCCGCAAGGCGCCGCGCGGTGGCGCTGCCGATCCCGCCTGCCCCACCGGTGATGTACGCGACCTTGCGCGACAACTCCTTCTCCGGTGGCGCGAGCGTCAGCTTGTAGAGCTCGAGCGGCCAATACTCGACGTCAAACGACTCCTTCTCGCTGAGCGATACGAACTCGCCGAGCGCCGTCGCGCCGCGCATGACTGCGATGGCTCTCCGGTACAGATCGAGCGCAATGTTCGCCATTTTCTTGTTCTTGCCCGTGCCGATAGCGCCGAGCCCCGGAATCAGGATGATGCGCGGAAACGGATCGTGCATGGGCACGTCGAGATCTACGTTCCGTTCGTAATAGGCCGCATAGTCGTCCCGATAGGCCGTAAGCGCCGCCCTCAGTTTTTCTTTCAGCGCGTCGACGCCTTCGGAAGGGAACCAATCCACAAACAACGGCCGACGCTTGGTATGAACGAGGTGATCCGGACAGGCCGCACCGACCTGCGAGAGCGACGGCGCATCGTGGCTGCCCGCGAATTCGAGAAATTCGGGGCTGTCATCGTAGGAGAGAATAGCGCCTTGCCGTTCGCTCACGATGCCTCGGACAAAGGGCAGGATCTGCACAGCGATGCGCCGCCGTTCTTCCTGCGGCAGCGCGGGATGTTTCACACCGCCGAAGGCCAGGCGCCCCCGCTGTTTCGCCTTCAGATACTCCGCAGCCTCACCAATGATGCGCATGGTGTTGGCGTAGCAGGCTTCGGACGTTTCGCCCCAGGTGATGAGGCCATGCTTCTCCATCAGCACGCACTCGCAATGGGGATTCGCCCGCACGGCCTCCGCGACGAGCTTGGACAAAGCGAACCCCGGGCGCAGGTACGGGACCCACACAGCGCGATCGCCGAAAATCTCCTTGGCCACCTCGCGCCCGTTGGTGCTCGTGCAGATGGCAATGATGCTATCCGGGTGCGTGTGATCCACATGCGCGTGCGGGATGAAGGCGTGAAGCAGAGTCTCGATGGACGATCGCGGATGCTTGGCCTCCACCATGCAGTGGGCGAGGTAGTCGACCATCTCCTCGTCCGTCATCGCGTCGCGCTCCATGAGCGGCAGCACTTCGTCGAGCCGAAGCGCGGTGAAGCTCTTCTCCGTCGCCTCGGCGAGGTCGGAACCGCTGCCTTTCACCCACATGACGCGGATTTCGCGGCCCATGTGATCGAGCATGGTGGTCTTGGCGGACGTGTTTCCCCCACCCCAATTGCATACGCTGCGATCCGCGCCGAGGCGGCGAGATCGGTCGACAAGCTCCTGGAGAACGGTGGTTTCCTGTGTGACAATCACAGCAGTTTCCTCCTTGATCACGAGTTCGCCAGTGTCGGATGATGGCTCAGGCGCTCGCGAAAACACGCGTATGCGTCTTCCCACAATGCCGTATTTGCCGGCTCGTACGTGCGAAGCGTAACGGATGACCGCAGGAGCGCTCTCGCTTCTTCCAAATTCGATATCTCGCCGAGAGCGACGAGCTGCATCAGCGCGTTTCCCCACGCGCTCGCCTCCGAGGGGCCAGCGAGCACCGGAAGACCCAAGCAATCCGCCGTCCACTGGGAGAGAAGCGCGTTTTGCGAGCCACCCCCGACCACGTGCAAGGCGTCGTAGTGAAACCCTGTGAGAGCTTTCACTTCTTCCACCACGACGCGGTACTTGAGCACCAACGACTCGAGGACCGCTCGAACCATTTCGCCTCGCTCCTCCGGCGGATGGCCTCCCCATTCCTTCACCGCCTGTTGGATGGCCTCCGTCATGGATGGCGGACGGAGAAATCGAGGGTGGTCGGGATCGAAAAGATGAGCAAACGGTTGGGCACGCTGGGCTTCCTGCAACATCTGGGGCAGCGATACCGGCTCGCCCCTTGTCGCCCATTCGCGCTCGAGCTCCTGGAGAAGCCACAGGCCCATGACGTTCTTAAGTAAACGGTAATTGCCCACGCCGCCCTCGTTCGAAAAGTTCCACCGAAGCGCATCATCCGACGCGATGGGCTCTGGCACCACGGTTCCGACGAGCGACCAGGTTCCTGAGCTGATGTAGAGGTACGGTTGGCCCATCGCCGGGACGGCCACGACCGCGGAGGCCGTGTCGTGGGAGGCGACGTGCACCACCTGTGGCGGTCCAATCTCCACCAGGTGGCGAGCCGGGCCGAGTGAAGTGCCGGGGCTCCGGATTTCCGGGAAGAGACTCGCGGGCAATCCTAGCCGCTCCAAGACCTCGGTGGCCCATCCCTTCGTGCGCACCGACACAAGCTGGGTCGTGGTGGCATTGGTCCACTCCGCGTGCGCGACGCCCGTCAACATGAAATTCAAGAGATCAGGCAAAAGCAGAAGCAAACGGCTCCTCGACAAAAGCGTTTCGTTCTCGTCTTGCAACGACATCAACTGATAGATGGTGTTGAACGGAAGAAATTGAATGCCCGTCTCGCGAAACAGGTCCTCGAGCGAGATGCGCTCCAGCGCGCGGCGGACGCCGACCTCGTGGGCGCCGTCCCGGTAGTGACGCGGTGGCTGAACGAGCCGTCCCGCTTCGTCAATCAGGCCGAAGTCCACGGCCCACGAGTCAATCCCCACCGACGCGATTGGATGCGCAGACACAATGCACCCGAGACCTGTTTGGATACCGCGATACAGATGGTCGACATCGACGACCAGGTGGCCGTCGCGCTTGACGGGGCGAGTCGAAAATCGGTGGCGCTCCTCCAGTGCAAGTCGCGATCCGTCGAACATGCCGTGCATGACGCGGCCGCTGGATGCGCCGAGATCGACCGCAGCGACATGAAGCACTCGACTCACCCCCGCACACTCATGAAAGGGTTCTCACAAGAGTGATTATACACGAACAAATCTGTTTTGTGTTGTTTTATTTTTGTTTATGACCGAAAAAGTAGACTCATCAGGGATGAACACCGGATGTGGCTCTCGATAATATGGTCGAATAGGGGCGTCTCACGGCGGACGGGCGCGAATTCGTGCCCAACGGCGCGAAAAAGCCCCGCCATGATTGCGGGGCTCTGCAAGCGAGAACTGTCAATGTTCGATGTGCGCTTCCAAGAACCAAAGGTCCTGATCTAACTGCCTCGAGACCTCGGTGAACAAGTCTGCGGTGTCCGGGTCGTGCTCTTCCGACTCCTCGATGAACTTGCGCGCCTCGTTCGCGACGACGGCCCAGCGATCCGCGAGGGCCTTCAGCACTTCCACGTCCTTCGTGACGGACAGGTCCCATTTCGGGAGCTTCGTCTGAGCCGCGAGGTCCTGGATTGGCAGCCCCGCCACGCCGCCGAGCGCCGTCGCCCGCTCCGCCACGTCGTCGATGGCCTCGACAAGGTGAGCGGCGAGTGTGTCGAGCATCTCGTGATACGACAAAAAGTGGGGACCGCGGACGTTCCAATGCGCAAGTTTCGTCTGGTTCCAAAGATCCGTGAGATGCACGACATGTGTGTTGAGGAGCTCAATCATCCGCCTTTTGACGTCGTCAGCGAGATCGATGCGCGTGCGCTTCAACTGGGAGACGTTCGTAGCCATAGGACACCTCCATTGGAATAGGCTTGTGTTCAGTATACCCCAACGCGTCCCACAACCCAAGGTTTCCGGATTCATGCCTCGATGAGGCGTAACCATCGCGCCACAAGGGGCGTGGTGCTCGCCTGGACCAACAACGTGATCAGCACGGCTGTGGCTGCCACCTGTGTGAAGACCTGCGCACCCGGGATCTGCGAGCTCTGGACCAGACCAGCGAGCGCAATGGCGATGGTCCCCGTCTCGCGCACCCAGAAGAAAAAGGCGATTTCGCGCCAACTCCACTTCGCCTGCCGATCCGGCAGAAGACTCGCCAGCACCGTCAACGGGCGCGCCACAAGCATGAACACGGCAACCACGATGAGCGCGAGCCAAACGTGTTGGGACAAGAGCCGCAGGCTTATCTGGCTGCCGAGCGACACGAAGATCATCATGCGAAACTGCAGCGACATTCCGTCCACAAATCCCTCAAGCAGAGCGCGCGCCGGCTCTTCCACCCTCGGCCATCGCTTGGGCGCATGAACGAGAGCCATCCCGGCCACAAAACTCGCCATGAAGCCGCTGGCACCGAGTTGTGCGGCGGTGGCATAACTGCCGAGCGCCGCGAGCACGAGATACAGCGAGCGGCCCCCCGGTGTGGGAGGCGCGTACCGGCTGATGAGCCACGCGGCAGCAAGGCCAAACGCGGCGCCAATCGCAGCTCCCCCCAGGGCGAGTCGCGCGATTTGCTCGACGAGATCGCCTGCACTCACGTGCGTATCGGCGCCGGCGGCCATCACCCGGCTCAGCACCAGCGCCGTCAACATGGCGCCCGTGGCGTCCGTGAAGGCAGACTCGGCGATCACGGCCTGCGCCACCCGCGCGCGGATGGACAGGCGCTGAAAGATGGGCACGAGCGAGGCGGGATCCGTCGAGGCGAGCAGCGAGCCCAAGAGGAGTGCCGACAGCATGGGAAGCCCCAGGGCCACATGCGCGGCGACGCCGACGACTGCGGCCGTGATCGCCAGGCCGAGCGTGGCGAGAAGGAGGACGGACAGCCAGATGCGGCGCAGAACCTGAAACCGCATTTCGAGCCCGCCCTGAAACACAATCCAAGCTGCGCCAAGCGAGAGGACGGCGTCGTGAAACGCCCCGCCTTCGGGGATGCGCAGCACGTCGAGCGCCGAGGGCCCGAGCAAGAAGCCTACAAGGACGTACAGGACGATGTCGGGCAGGCGCAACCGCTCGGCCAACCGCGAGGCAAGAGCGCCGGACGCGAGCATGACAAAGAGCGCGAAGAGGTACGATTCCGCAACTTGCAGGGGATTCGACGCCATTGAGCACCTCCAAAACGCGAAAAGGAGCCTGTCGTTTGACAGACTCCACCTGTGTTCTCGCGAGATTCAGTTCGAACTCGCCGCGCGTATCGGCGACTGTGCACTTCCTTTATACAAGAAAGAGGCGGTTTCGTCAACGGATGAGCAGGAGAATTCCGGTGACGAAGAGAAAGAGTGACGTGGCCGAGGCTTCGTGGTCGAGATCACCGAGATATGGGATCTGTGAAATGAGCTTCTTGCACCTTCTGCGGAGCATCACGGTGCCGATTGTGGTGGTCTGCGCTGCAGGCGCGCTTGTGGCGCGATACCAGGATGTCGAGACGAGATCGCTCTCCACCGTCGCCTTGTACCTTTTGGCACCGGCGCTCATCCTCTCGGCCCTGCCGTCCGCCAATCTGGATAGCGATTACGTCGTGCAAATTGTGGCGTTCACCGCAGCGATGACGGCGTTTTGCTGGTTGGCGGCGTGGATGGCGGGCCGCCTGTTTCGGCTGGATCATCCGACCTCTCGCGCGCTGATGCTGACGACCATCTTCAGCAACTCAAACAACTACGGGCTGCCCGTGCTGCTTTTGGCGTTCGGCACGCAGGGCTTCGCGCTCGGGACACTCTACGTTATCCTGCAAATTCTCCTCGTGAACACGCTCGGCTTATCCATCGCGGCGAGTGGGCGCGCCGAAGGCAGCGGCTTCAAGGCGCTGTATCGGTCACCGCTTCTTTACGCGAGCGCGCTGGGTCTTGCGTTGTCGCTGGTTCACCACGCCCTTCCGGGCAGCCTGGGCACGGCGGCCAAGCTGCTGGGAGATGCGTACACGGCCGTCGTGTTGCTGATCCTGGGCGTGCAGCTCGAGCGAACGCGCTGGTCTGCGGCCTTGCAGAGGGACGTACGGCTTGGCGTCGCGCTGCGCGTCGTCATGGTACCGGTGATGGGGAAACTGCTGCTTTGGGCGCTCGACATTCGCGGACTGCTTGCGCCCGTCCTGTTTGTCGAAGCGAGCATGCCGGCCGCGGTCAATACCGTGGCGCTGGCAGGCCGCTACGACGCGGGGGTCCGACAGCGCTACTGTCATCAGCAGCCACAATTAGGCACAGCGACTAGCCCTAATCCTGCCACGAAGAACATACTCACCATCCGCGTAGGCTTCGCTGTTTCCGCCTCCTAACTTTGAACAGTTCCAAGTTTTGATAGATCATGAGGATAGTCTACGCGATCGACGCAAGGAAGTTCGCTAGCATTTTGCTAGCAATAGAAGTTGTGAACATGGGATATTGAGCAAGAATGTGTAGACTCTTGAGAAGAGGGACCTTGTGCGGATGGTCAGGAGCGTGAACCCATGCGTATCATCCTGTGCACAGACGAACTGTGTCTCGCGCGCATGCTTGCCATCGTGCTGGAGGGATGTGAGCTACGGACGTGCAAGACGGCCGAGCGCGTCATCGCGCTCGCTGCAGCATGTTCGGAAGACGTCTTCATTGATGGAGCGCTGAAGTTGAATGATGCATTCTGGAAGATGTTAGAGTCTTCTCCGCGACACCGACTGCACTACGTTTTGGTTCGATCGGCACTCACCGAGCGCGACTGGCAACGGGCCCGCGCTCTTGGCTTGTCTGGATTTTTGACCGACCCGCTTTCGGCGATTCGCACGTTCATCGGCGGTGATGCACAGACTTTTCTCAAGCGATTCCGCGTGCCGGACGGCCTGCCCTCGCTTCCTCCTGTATCCGTCAATCTCGGACTCGGGGTCCACTACAAACAGAACGAACGCTGTTTGCTCATTGAACACCGCTTGGTTCCGCTTTCCGAGATGGAGGCAAAGTTACTGGATCTCCTCATAAGTCGCGAGGATGAAGTCGTGAGTCGCGACGAAATTGCTCAAGCTCTTTGGCAAGGGCACGTCAATCCGAAGGGTATCGCCAAACTCGTGTCACGCCTCCGCTGCAAACTGGGTCCCGCTGGGATACTGGTACAGGGACTGCGCCAAGGGGGCTATGTCTATCGCCGTACGTCGGCACGGTAAAGCCAAGGGCCTGGCCCGTCCTCGCCATGCTCGTCCGTGTACTAACTCTGGATGACAACCGCCTGTATCCGGGAACCAACGCATTCAGATCTCTTGCCCCCTCTCAGCTTGGATCGACCAGTTCTCCGCGAGCCACGCATTGATAGCGCGCACCAGCGGCTCAGCCCCTTGTTCGCGGGCGAGATACCCTCTCGTCGCATGCAGCAAATGCATACGGTTGGCGTGTTGTACCATGATTTGTGACGTCCACGCGATTGGCCGAACAGAGCGAGCCATCCAAAGATCCCCAACATCTGGACGCCACCCGCTCCTTAGACGCAACGCACAACGAGCCCAAGCGCTCGTCCTCCAGATAGACGAGGGGTTCATCGATACCGGCAATCGTGAGGATGGGCCCAAGGATTTCGTGCCAATCACGCAAGGATGAAGCCGGATGCCTCGCCCAGGCGCCGAGCATAGGCAGTAATGTCGTGATCGGCTGGAATCCTCTGGCCCGAGGTATCCTTCACAGGACCAGCCGGCCCTCACCACACCAGATTATCCCAGTCGATCTCGTCTATGAACCTGACCTCGTCGGGTGTACACCCATGCTCGTCCGCGTATCGGAGGATGGAATTCACTATTTCCTGGTATTCTGGCCCCTTGGACGTCATTCGTTCGACCAGCGTAGGTAAGATGACGCCACGCCGCTCGGGGCGCTTCTGCACGAACTCGTCATCGAGGTAGTCAAGGTATTGACTGAAGTATTGGTAGGTCCACGGGAACTGGGTATTCAAGGCTTTCCGCAGGCGCTTAAAGCCGCTTTTGCTGGTGATCTCCTCCGCGCAGCGGAGCACGAGCGTCTGGAAATACCGCCCGTACACGATGTTGAGATCCATCTGATCCGCGTGTGCTCGAGATGTGATGGCTTCGCCATGGGGGCCCGTGTAGATGAACAAGAAGTCGTTCAGAGCCGCCGTGACGAACAATGCCTCAGGATACAGGATCTTAAAGGCGAAACGAACGTTCTCTCGCGGCCCAATTCGGCCCCAGGTTCGCATCATCCCAGGCGTCAATCCGTTGTCGTATACCTCGACTTCGCGATGCCCTTGTAGGGCATGGCGAAGATCGTAGCACACCGCGAGAATGCGAAGGCGTGCCTCCTCCAACTCGGACCATTGATCTTCGTCCCCAGCTAAATTCCAAAGCGCTTCATACAATGTTTGAAAGTCTTCGGTATCCCCACTCACCTCAATGCCCAGGTGGTGAGGCGTGTTGACTGCTTTTAGCACGTTCATACCTCCGTCAAGCGCGATATCTTTGACCATGTGAGCATCGAATCTCTGCGGGTCATACCGGACGCCTCCGGTGACTCGATACCGACCCTGTGATAGATTCATCGTAACGTATCACACTCGTTGTGACAGCGCGTGAGTTACCCCAGTGCAAACCGTTCTGCAATTCATGGACAAATGTCCACTTCTCGCTTCCTGCTTCCACGACCCATGACTAGCAGCCCAAGGCCGCCCCGCCAGAGGGATCTCCACAGGCGTCACTTCCCGCGGAACTCGCGGTACTGATTCTCAAAAGATTTTTCGCTGCGTTGATGTCGCGGTCATGCCGCGTGCTGCACGCCGGGCACGTCCACTCCCGCGCCGACAATGGCAGCTCGCTTATCACGTACCCGCACGCCGAGCACGTCTTGCTGCTCGGGTAAAACCGTGGTGCCACGATGAGTTCCGAGCCATACCACGCACACTTGTACGTCAACATTCGTCGAAACTCGCCAAAACCCACGTCCGAAATGGCTCGCGCCAACGCTCGATTCTGCACCATGCCTCG
The DNA here is from genome assembly GCF_000219875.1 of Alicyclobacillus acidocaldarius subsp. acidocaldarius Tc-4-1. Lineage (NCBI taxonomy): Bacteria > Bacillati > Bacillota > Bacilli > Caryophanales > Alicyclobacillaceae > Alicyclobacillus > Alicyclobacillus acidocaldarius. Next base: position 670,617 of record NC_017167.1, on the reverse strand, counting down.
CACATGCAGGTCTTCCATGGCGATTGCTCGCTTGGTTTTCGCGAGCTCCGTCGTCACTTTGTGCAAAAAGTCCTGACGTATGTTGCGGATCTTCCGGTGCAGCCGAGCAAGCGCCAGCGCCGACTTCCGCCGATTTCGCGAGCCTGGTTTCTTTCGGCTATGCCGCTTCGACAGCCGCTTTAAGCGGCGAAGGTATCGGGCGAGCGGCTTTGGCGCCTCGATTTTCGTCCCGTCAGACAACGCGAGAAAGCACGAAATACCCAAATCCACACCCACCGGCTCGCCCGAAGGTGGAACAGGGTCCGGAATCTCCGTTTCTGCCGACAAACTCACATACCATCGGTCCGCCTCCCGCTTGACCGTCGCCGACAGGATTCGGCCTTCGACATGCGGTTTTCTTTTCAGCCGAATCCGCCCGAGCCGAGGCAGTTGTATGGCGTTGTCCAAGACGCGAATCGAACCCGTCAGGCGAAATGAATCGTCGCGCCCTTTTTTCTTGAAGCGAGGGAATCCGACCCTGCGTCCCTCCTTCAACCCGCGAAAAAAGTGTTGAAACGCGCGATCCAAGTCCCGCAGCGCTTCCTGCGGGGCGCATTTGGAGACCTCGTACATCCACGGGAAGTCGGTTTTCTTCAAGCGATTGAGTTCCCGGTGCTGTTCGATGGCGTTCGTGCTTTGCCCCGTCTCTTCATAGAGCGCGATGCGTCTGGCAAGCCCCCAATTGTACGCAAATCGGGCCGCACCTGCGTGCTTGGCAAGCAGGACCCGTTGCATCCGATTCGGCGCCAACTCATACCGATACGCCCGATGAATCTTCATGCTCGAGAACCTCCAAAGCGCGCTTTGCGCGGTGACGAGCGGAACGCCGCCCGTACAACCGCGCGCAAAACGACGTGAGGACTTCGATCATGTCTTACACCAAGTCGTCCTTGACCTCGCCTGGCTCCACGACGAGGATTCGTCGGCCTTGAGCCGCCAAAGCCGCCTCGACGTATTCAAACCCGAACCGCATGAGCCGATCCCGATGCTCCACCACAATCGTATGCGCATCTGGATTGGACAGTAGTTTCATGAGCTTCGGTCGATGCCCGTTGAGTCCCGAACCAATTTCCGTAACCGCCTTGAACACGACAAGCTTCTGTTCCGTTGCAAATTCCATGAGCCGTGCGATTTGGCGATCCAAATCGGCTTTTTGATCGGCGCTTGACACGCGGGCATACAAGGCCACGGCATTCGCCGTGGAAGACTCGGGTTCGTGAACAAGAATGGTGCCCGAAGGAGTTTGCTCAAAAGGCACGGGCATCCGGCCTTCTTTGACCCAACGCCAGGCGGTCTTGTACGTAATTCCGTTCTTTCTTGCCCAATCACTGAGTTTCATAGAAATAAAATACACTAAATGTACATGATTGTCCATCATGTGAGCAGTTCTTGACCCCGATAGTACATAGATGGAATCCAAACAGACGAAAACGGAGAGTCGTCTACTCACGTAGATTTCGTTTACAAAATGATAAACCTAACCCTCTTGATCCTCTTTCTGAACAGGATTATCATCGCTCTATCGATTCATGGCGGTCGTTTTCCCTATCCTCGTCTGGGCAAGGAGCGAATGATCGATGGAACAACAGCCTCAGGCTATTCTGACGGCGATTGAGGGACTCCAGGTCCTCATTTCAGACCTGAGACAGGAGATCGAGCGGCGGCTCGATGGCATCGAAGGGAGACTCGCTCGCGTCGAAACCCGCCTCTCAGCGGTTGAACATCAACTGGTGACGCAAGCTGAGACGTTGCGGCGCCACACCGAGACGCTGGATGAGCACACGAATCTGCTCCGCGAACACGGGCGCCTGCTGGATGAGCAGTCCCTCACCTTGGCGCGCCATGAACATCATCTCACCCAATTGATTTCCATGGTGACCACCACCAACACGATGTACGCTGGGCTCCGTTCGGATATGGTCGACGTGCGAGGCACGCAGGCGCAACACCATCGCATGCTCGAGACCTTGGCGGTGCACGCGCTGGAACACGACTCCGAACTGCTCCGGCTTCGTCGAGCTCGTTCCGTGTGACATGTGAACCGCGGCGAGGAGGACGGTCTCATGCTCGAGGAAGACGTGATCGTCGGTTCGGACACGGACTATCCGCTGCCGGGGCGCTTGTCTCTCCCGGACGGCGAAAAGTGCGACTTGCCCGCCGCGCTCTTGGTCCACGGCTCTGGGCCGAATGACCGGGACGAACGCGTCGGGAACAACGCGCCGTTTCGCGATCTTGCCGAGGGTTTGACGGCGCGCGGCATCGCCGTGCTTCGTTACGACAAGCGGACCTATGTCTACCGCAACCAGATGCGCCGCCTCCCCTACATCACCGTCCGGGAGGAGACCATCGAGGATGCCTTGCGCGCGACGGCGCTCCTGCGCCACCACCCGCGCGTAGCGCCGAACCAGGTCTTTCTCATCGGCCACAGCCTGGGTGGCATGCTGGCGCCGCGGATCGACGCGGAGGGAGGGAATTTTGCGGGAATCATCATCATGGCGGGATCGCCCCGGAGACTCGAGGAGATCATGATGGACCAAAATCTTGCGGTTCTCAACGGGCTGCGCAACCGGTTTGTGAAGCGAATCGCCGAGCGCCAGATTGCGAAGCTGACGGCTGAATTTTCGCGTCTCTACGAACTCAGCGACGAAGAGGCCAAGGCGACAAAACTCTTGAACCGCCGCGTCTCAGCCTATTACTTCAAGGAGATGGGAGAACACCCGAGCGAGCGCTACCTGCGCGATTTGACGAAGCCCATTCTCATTCTGCAGGGCGACAAGGACTTTCACGTGTCGGTGGAGAGCGATTTCAACGGGTATCGCAAGCTGCTTGGCCAAAGACCAAACGCCACATTCAAGCTCTACGCGAACCTCAATCACCTTTTCATGCCGTCAGTCCACGGAGATATCCGAAAGGCGAAACGGGAGTACCAGGTACCACAACACGTGCATCCCCAGGTCATCGAAGACATCGCCGATTGGATTCACTCGATTTGCGCAGAACCTGACGCCAGCCATCGGCCATGAGGACCGCCGCGCCGCAAGGCGGGGCCAATGGAGAACGCGCGGAAAAGAGCCCGCCACATGGGCGGGCCGGTGGCATCGCTACCCTCGCCGCATGGTCACCACGCACTCCACGTGCGACGTCTGTGGGAACATGTCAAACGGCTGCATGTCCGTCACATAGAACCCGCGCGCGGAAAGGAGGCGAAGATCGCGCTCCAGTGTGGCCGGATTGCAGGAGACGTAGACCAGCCGCTCAACGTTCGCCTCGGCGGCCGCCTCAATCGCGGCCCTGTCCACGCCCTTTCGCGGTGGATCGAACACCAGCACATCGGCTCGGTTGCCCGCTTCCACGAAGCGCGGCAGCCAGCGCTCGACGCGATCGACGACAAACTCCGCGTTCCGCACCTGGTTCAGCTTCGCGTTGGCGCGCGCGTCCTGGATGGCGTCCTCCACCTCTTCGACGCCCAACGCCCTGGCCGCGTGGCTCGCCAGAAGCAGGGTCATGGCGCCAATGCCGCAGTAGGCGTCAATCACGACGTCGGTCTCCCGGATCTCGGCAGCGCGCACCACGTGTTGGTACATGCGCTCCGCCATGTCGGCCTGGACCTGCAGGAACGACCGCGGCGACCACCGCACGCGCAGCCCGCAGAGGTTCTCCTCAAGGTGGTCCTCTCCCTTCATGACGTGAACGGTCGGTCCCCACACGGGCCCATGCGCGCGGGGCTGGACGGTCACCGCCACCTGCGCGACCTGCGGAGCGTGGAAGCGGCCGACGGATCGCTTGACAGACGGATCGTCCGTGGCCAGCGCGAACACCACCGCCATGTCGCCCGTCGCGTCCGACTGCCGCACAATGACGTGGTGGACAAACTGCGCCGTCGACCCGAGCGACGTGAGAAACCAGCGAGCGCGGCGGAGGACGTCGTCCATCGCCTCGGGAACGAGGAGGCACGTCTCCGTCACGGCCATGTCGTGGGAGCCGGGCTCGAAGAAGCCCATCTCCACGCGCTGCGCGGCCTCGTTCCAGTGCACGGGCATCTGGACCTGATTCCGGTAGCGGTAAGGGGTGCACGAGGTCTCGATGGGCCGAACCAGACCAGTATCGAGCCCCAGTCGCTCGGCCATCCGCCGAATCCGGGCCTCCTTCCACCCCGCCTGCGCCGCATACCCCATGTGTTGCACCTGACAGCCGCCGCACCGCGTAAACACCGGGCACCTTGGCTCCACGCGATCCGGCGCGTCGTTCATCCGATCCAACAGTCGAGCGCGCGCAAATCGCTTCTCTACCTGCTCAATTCGCACGCGCGCGCGTTCGCCGGGTAACAAAAACGGGATGAACACCGTCATCCCGCGAATCTGGGCGACCCCGTCGCCGTCGTCGTTTTGGCGGATGGCCTCGACCTCGTATTCCTCGCCCGCCGCGACGGGCGGCGATTGGGTGTTCGCCATGGAAGCATCCCTCCGTCAGAGGCTCTTGATCTTCTCAATCAGCATCTCGTTCACCAGCGTCGGGTTGGCCTTGCCGCGCGTCGCCTTCATGACCTGGCCGACGAGCGCCGCCAGCGCGCGCTCCTTGCCGCCCTTGTAGTCCGCCACCGATTTCGGATTGTTCGCCACGACCTCGTCAATGATGGGCTGCAACTGGGCCGGATCGCTCACCTGCTCGAAGCCCTTCTCCTTGATGATCTCCGCCGCGCTCTTGCCGGTCTCCCACATCAGCTTGAACACCTCGCGCGCCTGCTTCGACGAGATCTTGCCGCTCGCGATCTCGCCGATGAGCCCCGCCAGATGCTCAGGCGGAATGGGGCAATCCGCAAACGTCTTGCCCTCGGCGTTCAACGCGCCGGAGACGTCGCTCATCACCCAGTTCGAAGCCTGTTTCGCGTCGGCGCCGGCCGCGATCACGGCCTCGTAGTACGCGGCCATCTTCGGATCGGAGGTGAGCACGCCCGCGTCGTACCGGGGCAGGCCCAGTTCCTCTACATACCGGCGGCGCTTGGCCGACGGCAACTCAGGCAGTGAGGCCCGGATCCGCTCGAGCCACGCGTCGTCGATGTCGAGATCGACCAAGTCCGGCTCGGGGAAGTAGCGGTAGTCGTGCGCCTCCTCCTTGGTGCGCATCGACACCGTCGTCTGAGTCGCCTCGTCAAAGCGGCGCGTTTCCTGGATGACGGGCTCGCCGCTCTCGTACCGCTCGCGCTGCCGTTCGACCTCGTACTCGAGCGCGCGCTGCACGAACCGGAACGAGTTCATGTTTTTCAACTCGACCTTGTTGCCAAACGCCGTCTGCCCCACGGGACGGAGGGAGATGTTGGCGTCGCAGCGCAGCGACCCCTCCTCCATCTTGCAGTCAGACACGTCGCAGTACTCCATGATGCTCTTGAGCGCCTCGAGGTACAACCGCGCCTCTTCCGGCGAGCGGATGTCCGGCTCCGACACAATCTCGATGAGCGGCACGCCCGTGCGGTTGTAGTCGACGAGCGTGTGCGATCCATCCGAGGCGTGCATCGACTTGCCCGCGTCCTCTTCAAGATGCAGGCGCGTGATGCCAATGCGCTTCGTCTCGCCGTTCACCTCGATCTCGATGTACCCGTGTTCGCCGATGGGCTTGTCGTACTGCGAGATCTGATACCCCTTTGGAAGATCCGGGTAAAAGTAGTTTTTCCGGTCGAACTTCGACTTCTGGTTGATCTTGCAGTGGAGCGCGAGCGCCGCCTTGACCGCAAGCTCCAGCGCCCGCTCGTTCAACACCGGCAGGGTGCCGGGATGGCCGAGGCAGACCGGGCACACGTTCGTGTTGGGCTCCGACTTGCTGTCGTTGCGGCAGCCGCAGAAGATCTTGGTGTCCGTCTTCAGCTCGACGTGCACCTCGAGGCCGATGATCGTCTCGTAGTTCATTCTGCCACCCCCAGCACCGGTTTCGGCCACGCGAAGTCGCGCACCTGCTCGTACGCGTGCGCCACGCGCAAAATGGTCGCCTCATCGAATGGCCGGCCAATGAGCTGCAGCCCCACGGGCAGCCCGTCCACAAATCCGCACGGCACGCTCGCACCCGGCAGGCCCGCGAGATTGGCCGGAATGGTGTAGATGTCGTTCAGGTACATCTGCAGCGGGTTGTCCAGCTTCTCGCCGAGCTTAAACGCCGTCGTCGGCGCCGTCGGCATGGCGATCACGTCGCACGCCTCAAACGCCCGTTCGTAGTCCTGGCGGATGAGCGTCCTCATCTGCTGCGCCCGCTTGTAGTACGCGTCGTAATATCCGGAGGACAGGGCATAGGTGCCGATGATGATCCGGCGCTTGACCTCCATGCCGAAGCCCTCGCTGCGCGACCGCTCATACATCTCAATGAGGCTCGACGCTTCCGCGCGCCGCCCGTACCGCACGCCGTCGTAGCGAGCGAGGTTCGACGACGCCTCCGCCGGCGCGATGAGATAGTACGTCGCCACCGCGTACTCCATGTGCGGCAGCTCAATCTCCACCACTTCAGCGCCCTCCGCCTCGAGCTGTTGAATGGCGCGATGGACCGCCGCCTTCACGCCCGGCTCAAGCCCCTCTTCCGGCAGGTGGCGCACGATACCCACGCGCACGCCCTTGACGCCCCTGTCGATCCCGTCCGCGAAATTGGGCACCGGCTGGCGGCTTGAGGTGGAATCCAGCGGATCGTGGCCGCAGATGGCGTTCAGCACGAGCGCCGCGTCCTCCGCCGTCCGCGTGAACGGGCCGATCTGATCGAGCGATGACGCAAACGCGATAAGCCCGTACCGGGACACCCGTCCGTACGTGGGCTTCATGCCGAAGCAGCCGGTGAACGCCGCCGGTTGGCGAATGGATCCACCCGTGTCCGAACCCAGTGCGAACGGCACCAGTCCGGCCGCCACCGCCGCCGCCGACCCGCCGCTGGATCCGCCGGGCACGCGGTCCTCGCCGTACGGGTTCGCGGTCTTCTGGAACGCGGACGTCTCCGTGGACGATCCCATCGCGAACTCGTCCATGTTCGTCTTGCCCACCATCACGGCCGCGGCCTGCTGCAGCTTGTCAATCACGGTGGCGTTGTAAGGCGGTATGTAATTCTCGAGGATGCGGGACGCGGCCGTGGTCCGCACGCCCCGCGTGACGATGTTGTCCTTGGCCGCGTACGGAACGCCGCGAAGCGGTGCATGCTGATACATCTTGGCGCGATCGATCCGGTCCGCCGCCGCGAGCGCCTGCTCCTCATCCACGAGGAGGAACGCCTTCAGACGGCCGTCAATCTCGCGAATCGCGCGGAGCGACTGCTCCACCCAGTCGCGCGCCTTGGTCTCCCCTGCCGCGATGGACCGGAGGATCTCCTTCACCGTCGGAGTACTCATGCGCCGCCCCCTCCTTCCAAAACCGCCGGAACGCGCACCATGCCCTGATCCTGATCCGGCGCATTGCGGAGCGCTTCCACTCTCGACAGGCTTTCGCGGGGCACGTCCGGGCGCACCACATTCACCTCATGGAACGGGTGACTTGTCGGCTCCACGCCGTCCAACGAGACGCTCTGCAGTTTTGCGGCGTACTCGAGAATGTCGTTTAACTGGGGAACGAGTTGCGAGAGTTCCTGAGGATGAAGCCACAGCCGCGCAAGTTTGGCGACGTGACTCACCGTCTCATCGGTGATCTTCAATGAGCATCCTCCTTCTCCAGGGTGCCATTGGATGGTCATGAGGTTTGTCAGACGAAGTTCCTCTCGGGATTATAGCACAGGCCGGCCATGGATGCCGATTTTCCCCTGAGAGGCGCAGATGCGCCCGGTTCAGTCATGTCCCTCCTCGGGATCTCATAGACATAGAGCGAATGAAGGACCACATTGCAGGGAGGGGCCTATGACCTTGACCATGCATGACCTGCTCGTCACCCTCGCCGTCGTCATCCCGGCGTCCTTCATCGCCGGCCGGTATTCCAACCGCATCGCATTCTTTCACGCGCGCACGGAGCAAAAGCTCTCAGTACAGGAATTCCTTCGCTCGCGCAACTGACGCGCGCATCGCCGCGATTCGTCAGAAGGGGCCACCTCGCGAAGGCCATCGCGAGGTGGCCCTTTGTTCCCTCCTGTGTCCTCATGTGGACGATGTCTCATGCGTTTTCGGCGTTCAGCATGGTGAGAATGGGATCATTCGGAGCCTCGTCGTGGATGGCCGTGATGGAGACGCCCAGCACCTCCGGCAGATAGGACGGATCGTACATCGGGTTATTTTCGAGTTCTTCCCACGCATTTTCGAAGGTGTACAGGCCGTTTTGAATCTGAATTTCCATCTCGGCATCGAGCAACTTCTGGCCGTCCACGTTCCCGAACCGCTGTGGCAACAGCGAAACGTACATCGTCCCGGGTGTGGCCGGAATCTTGCTCTTCTTCGTCCCGACCGACGGCAGGTCGGCCTGCACTTGTCCAGAAGGCGTCACGGTCACATGGTGCGTTCCCGGCTCAGCCTTGAATCCGTGGCCGACGGCCTGGTTGGGCGGTTGCACGAAAATTTCGCCGTGATAAGACGGAGAAATGCTGATTTCGAGCGACGCGCCCGCGCTGGCCACGCTGGCGGACTGCTTGAGGGCTTTGGTGAATTGGGCGTTGAACGCTGACACCGTCTCGCCATAGGTGTCGAAAAACGCTTGGTTGGGATTCTCTGATTCCAGATGGCGAACCAGCGTCTGAATGGACGACTTGCCGTAGTGCGCGATGAGATAGCATACCGCTAGCCAGTCCTGCAACTCGTAATCATAGGTCTCCTGGCCGGACAGGATGGCGGCCTCGCTGCCCGTCAGAGGGACCAGTTGATTCGATTGGACAACCTGCAGAATGTCCTCGGCGTCCTGCTTCTCATCGCTCGCGAAATCGACGGGATTCTCGATGGCTTTTTGACCGTTCATCCCCATGTAGACCGCCATGCCTTCATTCATCCAACTGGGAATGTTCGAAATGTGCTGGTTGATGTCCACGTGCGTGAGCTCATGGGTCAACACGTTAGCCAAGTCCACGTCCGTAGGATTTTGGAACAACGGAATGACGACCGTGCTGCCGAGCGTGAAACCATTGGAGTCCTCGGAAAGACTGGACGCGTCCCCGGCCGACACGCCGAGCTGGCGGAGTTCCGCTTGGTAGTCCGACGCGTTTTTCACGAGGACAATGGTCGCCGTGTGGTTCATGCGAACGCCGAGAAAGTCGCGAATGCGCTGAATGGAATTCACACGATTGAGAAGATTTTGAATGTGCGTGACCTCGGACGAAGGAATGCCGGAGCCAAAGGTCACGATTTTCACCGGCGGTCCGAAGAAAAACGGAAGAGAGAAGTGAACGCCGGGTACGTCGGAGGGCGCGGACGCTGTCGCCTCCTTCACCGCTTTGCTGCCATCGGCAACCGAAGCCGCCTGCCGATGCATGTCCAGGGCTCCGCTTGCCCCATCCCCCATTGCGCCCATGGTCCCGAGTGCCACGAGACTTGCGGCCAAAAATCCGCCCATCCACCGACTCCGCATGTCCGAATCACCCTGTCGAATTCACGATGTATCAACCTATGTAAGCGATTGACAACCAAATCTACCTTCGCTCCTATGATTGTGGCAACGGAAAAGCTGAATCGTCAATATGCAATTTTGCAAGACACGCCAGATAGGGGAGAATGTCCGCCGTGTGTAGGTAGAGTATACCGCCACTTGGTTACAGCAAGATGACAGGAGTGATAAGAATTGATTTATCATTCATATACAAAACATGTATTTCCCTTATCGCCTACCTCGAGGCATGATCATGGTGCCGGGGCAATCGCAAAACACGTTTGGCACAGGCGTGCACACCGGGGCGAGCTCACCGATGTCCGCGGCGGCCCCCATCGGTGAATCGCCTTCGCACGCGGGCGGTTGTCCACGGCGAGGCAGGCGCCTCCATCGCGTGGCCACCGAAGCGGCGGGAGAACGAGTGGCCAAAGCGCGGCGAAGGGCAGCATGTCGGGGACGAACACCGCAACCCATCCTCAATTTCGGGCTGGCAACACGCCAGCCCGCTTTTTTGCTCGTCGAGTGAGCGTGAAGTCCTGCCTGATCTACGAGGCTCAGCGAAGTCCCGCCTCGTCCACGAGGCGCAGAAACGCCGCCTCGTCCCAGATTTCGAGCTTTGCGTCCGGATGAGTCCGCAAGATCTCCTGGGCTTTGGCGAGCTTCGATCCGGCTTTCTCCCCCGCGATGAGCACGTCTGTCTTTGCGCTGACACTCGAGGCGACCTTGCCCCCCATCCGCTCAATCCACTCCGTCGCCTGTTTTCGATCCGCCGCGTGAAGCACGCCGGTCAATACCACGGTCTTTCCGGCGAGCGGGCCGTCCGACACCTTCTGCGGGCCGAGATAGACCATGTTCACACCCAGATCTTTCAATTCCCCAATCAACTGGCGCACGCGGGGCGTATCGAAGTACTGGCGGATGCTCTGCGCGACTTTGGGGCCGATGTCGGGGACCGCCATCAACTCCTCCTCAGTTGCGGACATGAGCGTATCCATGGTCCCGAAGTGCTCCGCCAACGTCTTGGCCGCTTTCTCGCCCACGTGCCGGATGCCGAGTCCAAACAAGAGGCGCTCGAGCGAGTTTCGCTTGCTCTCCTGGATATTGTGCAACAGCTTATCGGCGAGCTTGTCGCCCATCCGATCGAGCTGAATGAGATCCGACTTTCGAAGGCGATACAAATCTGCGTGCGTCCGTACCAGCCCGCGCTCCAAAAGCACCGTGATCCACTGCTCACCGAGGCCCTCGATGTTCATCGCGTCGCGCGAACAGAAGTGGATGAGCCCCTCGCGCAGGAGAGCCGGGCAGTCGGGGTTGATGCAGCGCCACGCCACCTCGCCGTCGAGCCGCACGAGCCTGGATCCGCACTGCGGACACGTCTCCGGCATGCGAAATTCGGGCAGCGGCTCGGTGCGCCGCTCGGGCAGCGACCGAATGACCTCGGGAATGATGTCCCCTGCCTTCTGCACCACAATGACGTCGCCCACGCGGATGTCCTTCTCGCGCACCAAGTCCTCGTTGTGCAGCGACGCCCTCGAGACCGTGGTGCCCGCGAGCTGGACGGGATCGAACACAGCGGTCGGCGTCACCACGCCCGTGCGGCCGACGTTTAACTCGATGGCGCGAAGCGTGGTCTCCGCCTGCTCCGCCGCGTATTTGTACGCAATGGCCCAGCGCGGGCTCTTGGCGGTGGCGCCGAGGCGCGCCTGCAGTGCGAGAGAATCCACCTTCACCACCATGCCGTCCGTCGCGTACGGCAGCTCGTGGCGCTTGTCCGCCCACGCCTCGATGTACGCGATCACGTCCTCGATGTTCGCGCACACGTGCCGCTCGCGGTGCGCGGGCAGGCCGAGGCGGGCCACGTAATCCAGCGCCTGGCTGTGCGTCTCACACCCGTGCGCCTCGGCGCGCACCAACTGGTACACAATCACGCCGAGCCTCCGGCTCGCGGCCACGGCCGGATCGAGCTGGCGGAGCGATCCGGCGGCCGCGTTGCGCGGGTTGGCGAAAAGCGGCTCGCCCTGCTGCTCGCGGAGTTCGTTGAGCCGCATGAACTCGCGCTTTGGCATGTACGCCTCGCCTCGCACCTCGAGCGACACAGGTTCCGAAAGTTCCAGCGGCACATTGCGAATGGTGCGAATGTTGGCCGTGATGTCCTCTCCCACCTCGCCGTCGCCGCGCGTTGCCCCAAGCACGAGCCGGCCCTCCTGGTAGCGCAGTGCCACGGCCAGGCCGTCAATCTTGAGCTCGCACACGTAGCGGACGTCGTCGCCCACCGCCTGTCGCACGCGGCGATCCCAATCGAGCAGATCCTCCGTCGAATACGCGTTTGCGAGCGACAGCATGGGCACCTCGTGCACGACCTTGGCGAATCCCTCGAGGGCCGGGGCACCCACCCGCTGCGTAGGCGAGGCCGGATCGACGAGCTCCGGGTATTTGCGCTCAAGCTCGATGAGATCGCGCATCAGCGCGTCCCACTCCGCGTCGGAGATCTCCGGGTTGTCCTCCAGGTAGTATTTTCGGTTGTGGTATTCAATCTGTTCCCGGAGCACCTTGGCGCGCGCACGCGCTTCTTCCAAGGACAAGGCCGATTTGGCGTCCACGACACGCATCACACTCCTCATCACGGACTGCATGGGATGCTTGCATCCGATTAGGGATCCACCTTGTGAATCGGCGCGAACTTGGCGAAAAGCCGCTTCTCGCCGATGGGATCGTCAAAACGCACCACGAGTTCCAGCGACTCGCCCTCGCCCGATTTGGCGACGATCACGCCGCGCCCCCACTTGCGGTGCTCGACGAGATCGCCAGGCTCGTACGGCACGGACAAATCCGCGCCAAACGATCTCGGCACGCTCATCCGCGGCCCGGACGCCGCATCGGCCACCACGTGCACGGGCGCACGCATCCCAGCGCGCGCATCGCGCCAACCGCGCCCGAACATCGTTTCCTCCTCGCCCACGCGCTCGATGTCCGACGCCGGCATCTCGGACAGAAAACGCGAAGGCGTGAACGAGCGCCGCTCGCCGAACAGCATGCGGGATCGGCACGTGGTCAGGTACAAGCGCTCCATCGCTCGCGTAATGCCGACGTAACAGAGCCTGCGCTCCTCCTCGAGCTCCTCGCCCCCGTCGAGCGCTCGCCGGTGCGGAAACACGCCCTCTTCGAGGCCGACGAGGAACACCACCGGAAATTCGAGTCCCTTCGCGGCGTGAAGCGTCATCATGGACACCTCGTCCACGTCCTCGCGGCGTCCCGGCCGCCCACCAGGGAGATCCGCGTCCGACACGAGCGCGACGTGCGTGAGGAACTGTTCCAGCGCGCCCATCTCGCCGTCCGACACGCCCTCTTCGTCAAATTCGCGCGTCAGAGACAGGAACTCGTCGAGGTTTTCCAGGCGGTTCTCGGCTTCCATGCTGCGCTCCGCGCGAAGGGCCTCGCGATATCCCGACCGCTCCAACAGCTCGTCCGTGAGATCCGTCAGTGGCAGGAAAGCGCGCTGGAGTTGCAGCGTCTGAATCAGCTCCACGAACGACTGAAGCGCGGACGCCGCCTTCTTCGAAATGCCCGCTTCGGGAGCGTGGAGCGCCGCCTCAAAAAGAGACGTTCCGCGCTGCCGCGCGTACTCGGCCAGCTTCTCGAGCGTCGTATCGCCAATTCCGCGCTTCGGCACGTTGACCACGCGGAGGAACGACACATCGTCGTTCGGATTGGCGACGAGGCGCAGATAGGCGATCACGTCCTTCACCTCGCGCCGCTCGTAGAAGCGAAGACCGCCGTAGATGCGGTACGGAATCCCGCGCTGCAGAAACGCTTCCTCGAGGACGCGCGACTGCGCGTTGGTACGGTACAGGATAGCCACGTCCCGGTACCGCCGCCCATCGGCCACCATGCGCGCAATTTCGTCCGCCACCCAATCGGCCTCCACGCGCTCGTCCGGCGCGACGAACAGCTTCGCCCGCTCACCTTCGCCCCGATCCGTCCACAGGTTCTTCTCAAGCCGCAGCTGATTGTGCTGGATGACCTGGTTCGCGATGCGGAGGATGCGCCCGGTGGAGCGGTAGTTTTGCTCGAGCCGGATGACGCGCGCATCCGGGTAATCCCTCTGGAACTCGAGGATGTTGCGGATGTCGGCTCCCCGCCAGCCGTAGATGGACTGGTCCGAATCGCCGACGACACACAGGTTGCGGCGCCGCTCTGCGAGCAGCTTGACCAGGACGTATTGGGCGTGGTTGGTATCCTGGTACTCATCGACATGGATATGGCTGAACCGGTGCTGATAATACGCGAGGACATCCGGCACCTTGCGGAAGAGCTCGACCGTCTTTACGAGGAGGTCGTCGAAATCGAGCGCCTGATTTTCGCGCAGCCGCCTCTCGTACGCCAGGTACACGTCGCCCACCATCTTGTCGTACGGCGATCCGGCGAGATCGAGCGCCTTCTCGGCCGAACGCAGCTCATTCTTGTGCTGGCTGATGACGGAAAGCACGGCTCGCGGCTCGAACTTCCGCACGTCGATGTTCATCTCCTGCATCAGGCGGCGGACGAGAGAGACCTGATCCGCGGCGTCGAGCACGGTGAACGCCGAGGTGTACCCCAGGTGATGGATGTCGCGCCGCAGAATGCGCGCGCACATGGCGTGAAAGGTCGACGTCCAGATGTCGGAGGCGACAGGCCCCACTAGGCGCTCAATCCGCTCTTCCATCTCCCGCGCCGCCTTGTTCGTGAACGTGATGGCGAGAATGGCCCACGGCGGCACGCGGCGCTCGGCAATGAGGTACGCAATTCGCCGCGTGAGCACACTCGTCTTGCCGCTACCCGCGCCGGCGATGACGAGCACCGGCCCGTCGGTCGCCGTAACCGCCTCGCGCTGCTTTTCGTTGAGCCCCTTCAGAATGTCGCTCGCTCCCGCCGTGGCCACCATCCATCACCCTTTGCACGCACCGTTGTGTTATTGATCAGTATAGCAGGTCTGTCCAACGAACGCGATCACGTGTTCGCATCGAAGAGCGGCGCCGAGGAGTGATGAACCCATGGAGCTTTCCCGGACTCACCACACCATTCAAGTGATTCGCCCGCAGCGAGAGGCGGATCGACAGTGGCTCCTCGACTTATGGAACCGCGAATGGGGCGGCGAAACGATGGTCTCGCGCGGCAGGGTGTACCGACTGGAAGATGTCGAAGCCGTCATCGCGGTGAAGGGCGGCGCCTACGTCGGTGCCGCCACGTTCGTGGTCCTGGACGAAGAATGTGAACTGCTGAGCCTGAACAGCCTGGTGGAAGGCATCGGCGTGGGGACGCGCTTGTTGCAGGCGGTGGAAGATAGGGCGAAATGGGTCGGCGTCCCGCGCGTGACGCTCATCACATCGAACGACAATCTGAAAGCGATGCGATTCTACCAGCGGCGTGGCTACCGGTTTCACGCCGTGCACGTGGGTGCCATCGACGAGGCGCGGAAGCGAAAGCCGTCGATTCCGCGCCTCGGCCTCGATGGCATTCCGCTGCACGACGAGATTGAGATGCGGAAAGTTTGGTAGGCGCCTGGCGTCACCGGGCTTGCAGGCTTCGCCACTCTTCCGCGAGGATGCTGTACACGGCGTGATCGACGTAGTGGTCGTACAGCCACTCGGCTTGTCGTTTGCAGCCTTCGTACTGGAAGCCAAGCCGTTCCGCGACGGCCCGGCTCTTGTAGTTGCCTGTCGCGGCGCGGATCTCCACGCGATTCAGGCCGTATTCACGAAACAGGATGTCGATCACGGCCTTGCAAGCCCGGGTCATGATTCCTTTGCCCTGATATCGCTCGCCCAGCCAATAGCCGAGGCTCGTCGATCGATTGGCCCAATCGATGTAGTGCAACCCCAGCACACCGGCGATCTCGCCTCGGTACCATAGGCCAATCTCGGCGCCGTTCTGAGCCGCATATCGTTGGAGACCAGACTGAATAAACGCTCGCGTGTCCGCCGAACTCTGATTGTCGTCCAAAACGGCAGCCACTCGCGCAGGTAGGCGCGCGACTCATCCAGCAGTCGGAACAAGGCGTCGGCATCTCTGGGTTCCAACAGCCGAAGCCTCAAATCATCGTCAATCGTCTGGTAAAACATCGTCCCCTCCCATGACAATCAGGCGTATCTGCATTCCATTCTGAACGGAGAGGAAAAATTCCTCCCACAAGGAGAGAAGTACCTTTATGACTCGCGAAATGCCAAGCCTGTTTATCGCCCACGGTTCCCCGATGGTGGCGATCGAGGACAGTGTCTACGGACGTTACCTGGATCAGTTGTCGCGCGATCTCCCTGTCCCGCGCTCCATCGTCGTGTTCAGCGCCCACTGGACCGAAGGAGTTCAGACCATCTCGGCATCGCCTCAACCCGACACGATCCACGACTTCTACGGTTTCCCAGAGACGCTGTACCAGATCCGATATCCAGCCCCAGGAGACCCTGCGCTGGCCGTTCGAATCCAAGAACTTCTCGTGAGCGCCGGGATCGAAGCGCGCCTGGACCTAGCCCGCGGCTTCGACCACGGCGTCTGGACGATTCTGTCTCGCATCTTCCCGGATGCGTCCATCCCCGTCGTCTCGATGTCCGTCGATCCGGCGCTTCGCCCGGAACATCAGTTCCAAATTGGCCGGGCGCTCGCACCCCTGCGACAAGAGAGCGTTTTGATCATTGGAAGCGGTGCGACGGTGCACAACCTGCGTATGCTTCAATGGAACCGGGAGGACGGCCAGCCGGAAGCCTGGGCGGAGGCGTTCGAGCGCTGGCTCGAATCGCGCATCTCCGAAGGGGACGTCGATGCGCTGTTTGCCTACCGCGAAGAGGCGCCGTATGCGGAGTGGGCCGCGCCGTCGTGGGGCGTGGAGCACTTGATCCCGCTATTTTACGCGATGGGTGCTGGTGAAGAGCGGCCACAAGGGAGGCTTTTGCATCGCGATTGGCAATACGGCTCACTCGCCAACAGCGTATATGCATTTGGAGAGCTTGTCTGATGGAAAGCATCTCAGGCATCCCTTTTCCACAAAAAGGCCTTGACGAGGAAGGTGCCCTCTGCTATATTTATCGCTGTCCGCTTTGAGGCGTCAAGGCGACGGAATGTAGCTCAGGTGGTAGAGCGCACGGTTCGGGACCGTGAGGTCGCAGGTTCGAGTCCTGTCATTCCGACCACTCAAGATCGAAAATCCGCGCATTGTTGCGCGGATTTTTTCGTATTCGCGTGCGATAGGCCCCTGGCTTGGCCGCGCTGTCGCGTACCGCCCCCTTGCCTCATCCGCGTCTCCAAAGCCGCAGGATTCCCTCGCGCCATCACGAATGTTTTCAATGATAAACATTTTTCATGCATAAGGGAGGTCTTCTTCTTGCGCCTGGAAGATCGCGTCGCTGTCATCACAGGTGCGGCATCCGGCATGGGCCGCGCGATGGCCATTCGTTTTGCTCAGGAGGGTGCACGCGTGCTCGCGGTCGACATCGCCGCCGAGGGCTGAGAACTGCTCATTGAATGATGGACAATCATGTACATTTGATGTATTTCATTTCTATGAAAATCAGTGATTGGGCAAGAAAGAATGGAATCACGTACAAGACCGCCTGGCGTTGGGGTAAAAGAAGGCCGGATGCCCGTGCCTTTTGAGCAAACTCCTTCGGGCACCATCCTTGTTCACGAACCCGAGTCTTCCACGGAGAATGCCGTGGCCTTGTATGCCCGCGTGTCAAGCGCCGATCAAAAAGCCGATTTGGATCGCCAAATCGCACGACTCATGGAATTTGCAACGGAACAGAGGCTTGTCGTGGTCAAGGCGGTCACGGAAATCGGCTCGGGGCTCAACGGACATCGACCGAAGCTCATGAAACTACTGTCCAATCCAGATGCGCATACGATTGTGGTGGAGCATCGGGATCGGCTCATGCGGTTCGGGTTTGAATACGTCGAGGCGGCTTTGGCGGCTCAAGGCCGACGAATCCTCGTCGTGGAGCCAGGCGAGGTCAAGGACGACTTGGTGCAAGACATGATCGAAGTCCTCACGTCGTTTTGCGCGCGGTTGTACGGGCGACGTTCCGCTCGTCACCGCGCCAAGCGCGCTTTGGAGGTTTTCAAACGTGAAGATTCATCGGGCGTATCGGTATGAGTTGGCGCCGAATCGGATGCAACGGAGCCTGCTTGCCAAGCACGCAGGTGCGGCCCGATTTGCGTACAATTGGGGGCTTGCCAGACGCATCGCGCTCTATGAAGAGACGGGGCAAAGCACGAACGCCATCGAACAGCATCGGGAACTCAACCGCCTGAAGAAAACCGACTTCCCGTGGATGTACGAGGTCTCCAAATGCGCCCCGCAGGAAGCGCTGCGGGACTTGGATCGCGCGTTTCAACACTTTTTTCGCGGGTTGAAGGAGGGACGCAGGGTCGGATTCCCTCGCTTCAAGAAAAAAGGGCGCGACGATTCATTTCGCCTGACGGGTTCGATTCGCGTCTTGGACAACGCCATACAACTGCCTCGGCTCGGGCGGATTCGGCTGAAAGAAAAACCGCATGTCGAAGGCCGAATCCTGTCGGCGACGGTCAAGCGGGAGGCGGACCGATGGTATGTGAGTTTGTCGGCAGAAACGGAGATTCCGGACCCTGTTCCACCTTCGGGCGAGCCGGTGGATGTGGATCTGGGGGTCTCGTGGTTTTTGACGTTGTCTGACGGGACGAAAATCGAGGCGCCAAAGCCGCTCGCCCGATACCTTCGCCGCTTAAGGCGGTTATCGAAGCGGCATAGCCGAAAGAAACCAGGCTCGCGAAATCGGCGGAAGTCGGCGCTGGCGCTTGCTCGGCTGCACCGGAAGATCCGCAACATACGTCAGGACTTTTTGCACAAAGTGACGACGGAGCTCGCGAAAACCAAGCGAGCAATCGCCATGGAAGACCTGCATGTGCGAGGCATGGTGCAGAATCGAGCGTTGGCGCGAGCCATTTCGGACGTGGGTTTTGGCGAGTTTCGGCGAATGTTGACGTACAAGTGTACGTGGTACGGCTCGGAACTCATCGTGGCACCACGGTTTTACGCGAGCAGCAAGACGTGCTCGGCGTGCGGGTACGTGATAAGCGAGCTGCCATTGTCGGCACGGGAGTGGACGTGCCCGGCGTGCAGCACGCGGCATGACCGCGACATCAACGCAGCGAAAAATCTTTTGAGAATCAGTACCGCGAGTTCCGCGGGAAGTGACGCCTGTGGAGATCCCTCTGACGGGGCGGCCTTCGGCTGCTAGTCACGGGTCGTAGAAGCAGGAAGCGAGAAGTGGACATTTGTCCATGAATCGCAGAACGGTCTGGCATCCGTCGCCGACGAAATCCGCAGCGCGGGCGGCCGCGTCGAGACCTGCGTCGCCAACGTGGCTTCCGCGGACGATGTCGATGGCATGATTCAACGCGCGGTCGATGTGTTCGGCGGGATCGACATCCTCGTCAACAACGCGGGGATCATGGACGGCATGAAAGCAGCTCACGAGGTCACGGACGAGTTGTGGGAGCGCGTGTTTGCGGTCAATGTCACGGGGCCGATGCGCGCCCTTCGCAGGGCGCTGCCCCTCATGATGGACAAAGGGCGCGGCGCGATTGTCAACATCGCATCGGTGGGAGGCCTGTTTGGTTCCCGCGCGGGCGCGGCGTACACGGCCTCCAAACACGCCGTCGTGGGTCTGACCAAGAACGTCGCCTACCAGTACGCGCGCTTCGGCATTCGCTGCAACGCCATCGCGCCCGGCGGCGTGGAGACGAACATCATGGGCTCGAGCCCGAATGTCGATCCGTCGTCCATTGGGGTGCAGGCAGCCATGGCGGGAATGGGCATCAACCCGCGCACGGGCAAGCCCGAGGAGATCGCGAACGTGGCCCTGTTTCTCGCGTCGGATGAGGCGAGCTTCGTGAACGGGGCCGTCGTGATCGCCGACGCGGGCTGGACGGCGTACTGACATCGGTCGGGGCGCCTCACCAGCGCCCCTCGGTTCACGCCTCCACCTGGATGTTATGCGCGAGCGTCTCGTACGGCGAACGCAACACCAGCCCGCTCAAGGGGACGTAGTCGAGCACGAGCGGCTCTTCTTCGCCCAACAGCTTTTGGGTTTCCTCGTCCACGCGCACGTCGTAGCCGAGCGACACGGCGAGCGGCGGCGCGCCGTCGGCGATCATGTGGATGTCGATCTGGCACGCACAGCTCACGTGCGCCTCGATGTCGGCCTTCAGGCGAAGGCGGCTGCCTTCCGGCACGCCCATGGCCACCAGCCGCTCCTTTGCCGCATCTGTCACTTTCACTTCCACGCGCATCTCCCCCTATCCGCGGTCGCGAGCGCCATACGGCCTCGCCACGGGCAGCGTCACGGTGAACACGGCGCCCTCACCTGGCTCGCTCTCGCACTCGATCCCGCCGCCGTGCGCCTCCACAATTGCCTTGCAGATGGCGAGCCCGAGCCCTGCGCCGCCTTTCGCGCGCGATCGCGCCTCGTCCACGCGATAGAATCGCTCAAACACGTATGGCTGATGCGCCTTGGGAATGCCGACGCCGTTGTCCGCCACCGCGAGCTTGGCCTCGCACCCGTCCGTCCACACGGAGATGGCAATTTCGCCGCCCTCTTCAGGCGTGTGCTGCACGGCATTCTGCACGAGGTTGAACAAGACCTGCTTCAAAGCGTCCGGATCCGCGAAGACGGCCGGATCGCCCTCGATGCGATACGTCAGCTCGCGAGACCCACACAGCCCGCGCCACAGCGCGTCGAGCGACATGACGAGGGTCCCGAGCCGCACACATTCGCGCTTCTCGCCTGCCCACGACGCGCGCACGTCCTCGGCGCGGGCAAGCCTGAGCATTTGTTCCACAAGCCCGGTCAACCGCCTGGCCTCCGCGTGCATCTGCTGAAGCGCTTCCCGCCACTCCTCTTCCGTAAAGTCCCCGCCCTTCTGCAGCACCTCGAGGTAGCCGCTCAGTGCCGTGAGCGGCGTGCGCAGCTCGTGCGAGGCGTCCGCGACAAACTGCCGCATGCGCTCCTTCGCGTCCCGCTCCGCCCAAAACGCGCGCGCCAAACGATCCAGCATGCCGTTGAACGACGCGGCGAGCGACCGCACCTCCGCCTGCATGCCCGGGCGCACCTCGAAACGCTCGTCGAGGTTGCCGGCGTCAATGCGCTGCGCGTGCTCCACCACGCGGTGAAGCGGGACGAGCGCCCTGCGGATGAGCGCCCGGTACGCGGCGAGCGCGGTCACCAGCACCGCGAACGCCACTACGCCGTAGAGCAGCATCTGCCGCGCGACTAGCGCGTCAATCTCGTTCGTCGGCACGCTCACCTGCGCCAGGCCGAGCGGGCGATCCGGCGGCCCGATGAGGGCCGTCACGACGAGATCGCGCCCGTGGCTCGTCGAGGCGAGCTGATACGCGGACGCCGGCACGCCGAAGTTGAGCATGGCCTCGTACGTCTCGCGCGACAGGACCGGCAGCCCATGCGGCGCGTAGATGGGGTGCACCTGACCGGACGGATCCACGTACGCGAGGCTGCCGCGCGCCGCGAGAAACGGCAGGGGCCCGAGGCGAAACGGCGGCCCGGAAGGCTCAGCGCCACTGGATCCGTTGGCCAGCCAGATCCACGCCTGCGCCGGGACGTCCATGAGCTCCTGATGGAGCGACCTCGCCGTCTCCGCGAGGAGGAACTGGCGAAGAAAGAGCGCCTGCAGGGCGCCGACGAGCGCAATGGCGGCGATCATCACGGCGTAGGTGACGAGCGAAAGGTGAAGCGCGAGCGTCGCCGAGCGGAGCCGTACGTACGCCCGGGAAACGGCCGCCAGCAGGTGGCGGGCGAAAGCGCGCACACCTCCAGCGGCCCGCCTCGCGGTGACGGCGGCAACATGCGCGAACCGGACAACCGCGCTCATGGCAGATCCACCCGGTAGCCCTGGCCGCGAAGGGTGCGAATGAGCGTCCGATCCCGGTCGCCCAGCTTCTCGCGCAGCGCACTGATATAGACCTCGACGATGTTGTCCTGGCCGTTGAAATCGTAGCCCCAGACGTGATCGAGGATCTGCGCCTTGCTCAGCACGAGCCCGTGATTCTGCAGAAGATAGCGCAAAAGCTCGTATTCGGTCGACGACAACTTCAGGGTTTCGCCGCGGAACGAGATCTCCTTGCGGGCGTCGTCGATCACAAACGGACCGATCTCCTGCTGCTTGAGCAGGCTCGGAAACTGGTTGCGAACGCGAGCGTGAATGCGCGCGAGGAGCTCCTCAAAACTGAATGGCTTGACGACGTAGTCATCGGCGCCGCCGAGAAGCCCTTTGACGCGATCGTCGATGGCATCGCGCGCAGTGAGCAGGATGACGGCGACGTTGCCCATGCCCTTCAGCATCCGGCACACCTCGAAGCCGTCCGGGCCGGGCATCATCACATCCAGAATGCAGACGTGCGGCATGGACTCGCGCGCCTTGGCGATGGCCTCCACGCCGTCGCGAGCGGTCTGCACCCAATACCCTTCTCGCCGCAGGCCAAACTCCAAGAATTTGACGATGCTCGGCTCGTCATCGACGACCAACACGCGAACCTTAGACGGATCGTACAGAGTCACTCGATTGTCCCCTGGCATGGCGCCAAACCCACCATTTCGATCCGACAAAATTGAGACTCCAAGTTCCGAGGGTGACCACCGCCTTCGCCGCGACGAGGGACCATCCCTCGCGCGACAAGAGCCCGATGCTCACGGCGGAGGCCGCGAGCGACACGCCGTTCACCGCCGCGAAGCGGGCGACTTCCCCCCAGCGAAACGCGCCGGCCTGAAACGTCACGGCGCGGTTCCAGGCGAAGCTGTTCACCATTCCACAGGCATAGGATACCACCTGAGCCACGGCCGAGGCGACGTGGCACAGCGCCGCAAGCCCAAAAAGACGCCGGTGTCGACGGCCGTGTTGAGCACGCCCACTGCGGCGAACACCAGGACTTGCCGGCTCAGGCGCGGGCTCTCACGCATTCGCCCCATCAGGTCACGCTCCTCATCGATTGCAGCGTACACCCTGTCGCTGAACGCCGCCTGAGCCAAGTCTTAACCGACGCTGAACGAAGACTGGCGATTTGGCCCCCTGGTAATTCCGAACGAACACTGACACATGCCTGCGCGCGCCAAGCCGCGCCCGAGGTGAAGATGCACGTCCTAGTCGGGCATGCTACAATACGCGCAGAATGGCGAGGTGAGGCGCGTGCTGGCCATCGTGTTTTCGTACATCAACGAGGCCTGTATATTGATAAGCGTGGCATGTTTCATCGTGGGCTGGTACCACATCCGGCATCACCGCGTGCGTGTGCATCGGCGATGGATGCTCCGAGGCGTCGTGTTTGCCGCACTCTTTTTCATCATCTACGCGCTGAAGACGGTGCTCCTGGGCGACAACGAGTTCGGCGGGCCAAAAGCCATGCGCCCGTTCTACTACGGGTTTCTCCAGGTCCACTCCGTGCTCGCGACGGTGGCGGCCATTCTCGGAGTCATCACGCTCGTGTATGCGTCGCGCGCGCGCTTTTCACGTCATCGAAAGATTGCCCCTTGGACGCTTGTCACCTGGTTTGTAACGGCGGCCACTGGGCTGGTGGTGTTCATCTTACTCTACATCGTCTACACGCCGGGTCAAGCGGCGGGCCTCTTGTATTCGTATCTCGGGCGCTGAGACGCGCGTCGTCCGGCTGCCTCCCCTATCCTCCTGGCGGTTCGCCGCAGGAGGATATTTTTGTTGCTCGCACGCACAAGCCGCATTCTCCATGTCTTGGAACGCGCCTCATTCTGCGTTATCGTGAAAGAGAAACCGAGCTCGCATAAGAAGGTGAACGTTTTGGACACGCGTGTGGCCATTGTGACAGGGGGCGGCCAGGGCATCGGCCGCGCCATCGCGAAAACCTTCTGGGAGGACGGCTGGCAGGTCGTCATCGCGGAGGTGGACGAGGAGGCGGGCCGCGAGGCGGAAGCGGAACTGGCCCAAAGCGAAGGCCGGGTGCAGGCACGATTTGTGCACACCGACGTAGCGGATGAATCGTCGGTGCAGTCGCTCGTTCGCGAGGTCGAAACCGCGTTTTCCCGGCTCGATCTCGTCGTCAACAACGCGGGCCTCGGCTTCCCGGGCGTTCCCCTGGAGGAACTCCCAGCCGAAGTGTGGGATCGCATCCTCGCCGTCAACCTGCGCGGGCCGTTTCTCATGGCCAAGCACGCCGCGCCGCTCCTTCGCAAGACCCGAGGATGTATCGTTAATATCGCCTCCACACGGGCGCTCATGTCGGAACCGAACACGGAGCCGTACTCTGCCTCCAAAGGCGGCATACTCGCGCTCACGCACGCGCTGGCCGTGAGCCTGGGCCCGGAGGTGCGCGTGAACGCCATCTCTCCAGGGTGGATCGAGGTGTCCGAGTGGAAGAAGTCCTCGCTTCGCACGGTGCCCGATCTGCGCCCCATCGATCACGCCCAGCACCCGGTGGGACGCGTCGGTCGCCCCGAGGACATCGCGGAAGTGTGCCGGTTCCTCGCATCGGACGGCGCCTCGTTCATCACCGGGCAAAACTTCGTGGTCGATGGCGGCATGACCATCAAAATGATCTATGTGGAATGACGAAGGGACGAGCCTGATGTTTTCCTACTCCATTCAGACGCACATCGAGTTCGGCGACGGCGCCGTCGAGCAGCTCCCCGAGCACCTCGTGGCCCGAGGGTTTGGGCGCCGCCTGCTCATCGTGACGGATCCCGGGCTGGTGCGGGCCGGCGTGGCGGATCGCATCGCGGGACTTCTCGCTCGCGCCGGATTTGTGCCCCGGGTGTTCGCCGAGGTTCGGCCCAACCCGGATGAATCCGTCTGCTTCGCCGGCCGAGACGCCTTCTTCGAGCACCGCGCGGACGGCGTGGTGGCCGTGGGCGGCGGCAGCAGCCTAGACGCGGGTAAGGCTATTGCGCTGCTGGCGCGCCAGGGCGGCACGCCGAGCGACTATGCGCTCAACCGCCGTCCGTACGGCCCGCCGGCGCCAGTCTGCGCCGTGCCCACCACGGCCGGGACGGGATCGGAGGTGACGAGATCGGCCGTCATCACGGAACAGGGCACGCACCGAAAGCTCACCCTGAAGCACGAATCGCTGCGCCCGCCGCTTGCCGTGTGCGATCCGGCCCTCACCGCGAGCCTCCCGCCCGACGTGACGGCCCACACCGGCGTCGATGCGCTGGTGCACGCCATTGAAGGCTCCACGTGCAAGGGGACGCACCCCATCGCGCGAGCCTACGCCCACAAGGCACTTGGCCTTATCTATCGCGCGCTGCCAAGCGCCGTCAAGCACGGCGATCCGGCTTCGCGGCGCGACATGCTGCTCGGCAGCCTGCTCGCGGGTCTCGCGTTTGGATCGACAGATGTGGCCTCCGTGCACTGCCTGGCCGAGGCCCTGGGCAGTCTGTACGACACGCCGCACGGTTTGGCGAACGCGGTGATGCTTTTACCGACGCTTCGATACAACCTGCCCTGCTCGGTGGAACTGTACGCCTGGGTCGCGCGGGCCATGGGCCTGGCGCGCGAGGAGGATGGCGCCGAGCGCGCGGCGGAAGCGCTCCTCGCGGGACTTCGCACTTGGCTCGAGAGCCTCGAGATTCCAAAACTGCGAGATCTGCCAGGCGTGAACCCGTCGGACTTCGACCGCCTGGCGGAACTCGCGTACGAGAACACCTCGACGCCGAGCAACCCGCGCCCGATGACAGTGAGCGACTACCGCGCGGTGCTCGAGATGGCCTATGCAGACTGACGCCATGAGCTTCCGAGGAGGGATGAGACATGCGCACCGCCGTACTTGGACGGAGCGGTATCCAAATCAGCGAAGTGGGCCTCGGCTGCATGACCCTTCCAGCCGATCGGGCCGAAGCCGTGCGCATCATTCGCGAGGCCGTCGATCTCGGCATCACCTTTTTCGACACCGCGGATCTGTACGGGCAGGGCATGAACGAAGAGGTGGTCGGCCAGGCGCTTGCGCCCGTGCGCCAGCGCGTCGTCATCGCCACCAAGGTCGGCAACCGGTTCGAGCCCGGCAAGCCCGGGTGGACCTGGGATCCGTCGCCCGCCTACATCGAGCGGGCGATTCATGCCAGCCTGCGGCGCTTGCGCACGGACTACATCGACCTGTACCAGTTGCACGGCGGCACCATGGACGATCCGTTCGACGAGATCGTCGCGCTGATGGAGCGGTTCGTCGAGAAGGGCCTCATTCGCGCCTACGGCATCTCGTCGATTCGGCCGAACGTCATTCGCCGCTATCTGAATGGCTCCAACATCGCGACCATCATGATGCAGTACAGCCTGCTGGATCGGAGACCGGAGGAGTGGTTTCCAGAGATCGAAGCGAAGGGCGTGGGCGTCATTGCGCGAGGGCCCGTGGCGAGCGGGTGGCTCACCGGCAAGAAGGTCCCGAAACCAGATGACCTGTATCTCGGCTATGGGGCGGCCGATCTCGCCCGCGCGCTGCAAATCTTGCGGGAGGTCGCGCCGGATCGAACACCGGCCCAGACGGCCATCCAGTTCTCCCTGGCGCCTAGCGCCGTCTGCTGCGCCATCCCCGGCGCATCGCGGATGGAGCAAGTGCGCGAGAACGCGGAGGCCGGCAAACTTCCGCCGCTCACGGACGCGCAGATGGCGCGCCTGCGCGACGCGTACCCTGCGAAAGTGTACACCGACCACCGTCCCACCTGACGCTTCGCTCGGCGCCTCAGGCGGGCGTCAGGTGGGCGCATTCACCTGCACAGCGCCGCTGTCCGTCACTTCGATATTCGCCGCTAAGGTCGGCGCCGCCAGCGTCTTGACGAGCGTGGAGGCGCCCGTGGCGGCATTGTACCTGTACACGGACGTCACGAGGCCCTGGCTGTTGATGTCGCCGTAGTACAGCGTGTTCCCCACCACCGCGACGAGCGCCGCGTCGCGCTTGATGAGGCGAATCGTGCCCTGATCGTCAAGCGACAGGACGTTGAAGCTTCCGTCCGCGTAATCCTCGAAGTATAGCTTGCTCCCGGTCTGCGTGATGGCGATGTTTTTAATATACCGCCCGCCCGTCGGCACGAGCGAGACGTTGCTCATCGTGCCGATATGGTAGAGCGAACTCGACGTGCCGCCGTTGATGAGAATGTAGATGTCGTTCGTGTACGTGCTGAACGTGATCTTCGTGAACGAGGCGTCCGCCGGCAGCCCTTCGAAGCGCGTGACGATGGTCTGCACGCCGCTCGGCACATCGACTGTCTTCAGCTCGAGGTCGCCCGGCTGAACCTCTTCGCCGACGAACAGCCGCTCGTCCTCGATCCATTCGACGTACTGGACGGTGTAAGGGTTATTCGCCGCGCACAGTTCCTGTTTGCTTGCGAGATCCATGACGTGCAACACGTTTTTCGAGTCCAGATACGCCACGTACTGGCCGTCCGCCGACACGGTGACGAAGCGATACTGTTTTTTGAGCGCCGCAATCTCCTTCTGTTCCGCCTGCTCCTGCGCCGGCGACACGGTGATGTTGTCCACCGCATTGGCGCTCGATCCGAGCAGGCGATTGTAGTGGTAGAAGAGGGGCAACTGCAGCGCCGTGATGACCGCTGCGATGCCCACAAGTTTCGGCCACACGCGGTTAGCCACGCTTGCCACCGCCTTCCGGCATCACCACGATGGACGTGGCCACCGCGCGGGCGCCGAGGATGTCGACGGGCCGGTTCCACATGCGCCCCTTGTAGACGAACGTGGCGGACGATCCGCCGTCGAGATTGGCCGCGATATCCGCGTGGAACTGCAGCATGATGCGCGCGACGTCCGCAAAGCTCGCGCCCACGTCGTTCGGCCCCGTGGCATACCGCCCGTCCGTCACGAGCAGGATGACGGTGCCGTCCTTCGTCTGCCCAATGGCCGTGCGGGGATTCACCGCGTAGTTCTCGGCGGACACCGTCGGCTTGCCGTTTTCCACGAGCACCGGCCCAAACCCGACGCACTGCCACACGTCGAGCGAGCGCAGCTGATTGAGCGAGTACGTCCCCGCAATCATCTGGCCCTCCTTGGTGAAGGCAATCACCGGCTGCGGCTGATTGGGCGATCCCGTCATGGAGACGAGCTTCCCGTCCGTGATGGTGATCCCCTGCGGATACGCGCCGGTACCCTGCCAGTTGGTGTCGACAAAGCCGCCGGCGTTGATCCCCGCGATGGCGCCAGAATCCTGCACCATCTGCATGACGGTCTCGCCGCGCACGTGCAAGTATTTCGTCGCCACCACGCGGATGCGCTTCGGATCTTTAACTAAGAGGATGAAGGCGTTGAACGTCGGCTCGCGCAGCGTGATCATCTGCACGGTCGGATCGTTGATATGACTGAAGTCGCGCCGCTGGATGTCTTGGATGGGAATGGTCGGCCCGCTCAGGTTGTCCGGCAGCGCGTACTTTTTGATGGTGGCCTCTGAAACCAAGAAAAGCGACATGGGCCGCAGCAAGTACGCATGGCGGGTCTGATCCACGCTCTCGATGATGTACTTCTTCAAATTCGTAAACGGCCCTTCGAAGATCCACAGCACTGTGGACACGTAACCAAACACCAGGGTAAACGCCACGTACAGGAGCGCGCGCAGGCCCCGGCGCGGCTTTCGCGGACCTGGGCTCTTGGGCTGCTTCTCCCGACGTGTGCGCGTTGGTCGACGCTCGTCCATTCTGCGTTTTCACCCATTTCGGCCTGGACAGGCCTGTGATTGGGCAGCGGCCTCGGCCGCGCCCACCGCGCAATCAACAACATTCTAATCCGAAAGCGCATCCGCACCAACTGATAGACGAGCGAGGGACGGTGCGCGTTCGCACAGGCGTGACAGCGGCATCCAAAGCGGATACACTCGCATCGTATGCGAAGGAGGGAGTCACCTTGTCCGAACCTCGCCATCGCGAGCGGTACATCGAAGCCATCCTGCCGCCCGATCCCGTCCGAGACGCCATTCGGCACGCGCTCTTGCAGCGCGGGTGGCCCGACATGTGCGTCTCGCCAGCGCTCGGCCGGTTCCTCACGCAACTCGCCATGAGCGCGGGCGCCGCGCTCGAAATTGGCACATACGCCGGCTACAGCGCCATCTGCATCGCGCGCGGCCTCCGCCCCGGCGCGCGGCTCATCACGCTCGAGTCTCGCGCCGAGCATGCCGATCTCGCCCGGCACCACATCGACGCCGCGAGACTTGGCGATCGCGTCGACATTGCCCTGGGGGACGCCGCGGAGACGCTGGCCCGCCTGCGCGCGGATGGGCATCGATTTGACCTCGCCTTTGTCGACGCCGATAAGCCAAACTACCCGCGATATCTCGACCTCGTGCTCCATCTTTTGTCCCCCGGCGGCCTCATCGTCTTTGACAACGCGTTTGGTCGAGATCGGGTGTTCGATCCGTCGGCCCAAAGCCCCACGCCGGTCGCGCTCAGGGAACTCCATCGCCGATTGTTCGAAGATCCGCGCCTCGTGAGCACCCTCTTGCCCATGTTTGACGGCGTGGCCATCGCGCGCGTCCTCGCGTGACGAGCCTCCTACCTGCGGCCCCGCCGCGCGCTCTGCCAGGATTCCTGCCACGGCTGGACGCGCACGACGCGAGCGCGCGAGGACAAGCGCGACCGTCTGCGCCGACGCCACCCAGACACAAGGGCCGCCATCAGCACCACCGCCGTGCCAGTGCGCGCAGCAAGCTTGACCCACGGAATGGGCTTTGGTACGGGTTGGTATGGCTCCGCGAGCACCAGCGGCACCGTGCCGAGCTTTTTGCCCGTCGAGACATCGACGAGATCGAGTTCCCCCGCCACCGTTCCCTTCGGCGCTGCATGGAGCGGCGCCTGCTCGTGCAACACGTTCTCCACATCGAGAGGGTGACCGAGGGGCACCGTCGCGAGGACCGGCTCTGGCGTGATGACGGGATCCTTCCCATCGCGCGCCGAGACAAAGCCCGCTCGGTATCCGGCGGGTAGAATGCGCTGCGTCTGATAGTGCGCAAACGCGAAATTGAGCAAGTCCGTGGCATCCTGGCGGATTTGCGCGTCCGTGGGACAGTCCATCAGCACTGCGAGAAATGTCGTACCGCCTCGCTTGGCGGCCACGACAAGGGTTTCATGCGCCACGCTCGTAAATCCCGTTTTGACGCCAATGGCGCCCGGATACGTGAACAGCATGCGATTCAAGTTGGTGAGCGTCGCCTGCCACGCGGTTCCCTTCCACGGGTAGGATCGCGTATCGACAATCGTGCGAAACTCTGGGATCTGCATCGCCGCGCGGGCGATTAACGCCATGTCGTACGCGGTGGTGACGTGGCGAGGGTCCGGCAGCCCGCTGGGGTTCACGAAATGCGTATGGGTGGCGCCTAGAGCTCGCGCTTCCGCGTTCATCATGTCCGCGAAGTGGGCCACGCTGCCGCCGTATCGCTCGGCGATCTCGACCGCGGCATCGTTGGCGGAATCGATCAGCAGGCCGTACAGCAAATCTTTCAGTGTCTCCTTCTCGCCGGCGCGCATGTACAGCTTGTCCGGGGGTTGGCGGACCGCATCGGTGGAGGCCGTCAACACATCGGTCAGGTGCCCGAGCCGCAGGGCGAGGAGCGCCGTCATGATCTTCGTAATGCTGGCGGGGTAGTGAAGTGCTGTGGGGTGCTTGGCGTAGACTACAACGCCCGTGTCCATGTCCATCACCACAGCCGCCTGCGACACAATGGAAGGCCATGCGGAGGCGTCTTCTCCGACGACGTAGGGAACGGGACCGAGCTGAACGTTCAACACGTCTTCGCGAGGAATGAGCGACTCGGTCGAAACCGGAGGCGACGTCGAGCGTTCTGCCCGCACCGCGGGACTGTACACGGCCAACGACGCGGCCGCAGCAAGCGCGGCGCATCCGAGGCGGATAAGACGAAATGCCATGCGACCGAGCCACCTCCAGACCTTTTCCTATCCACTCACCGCGCGTCATGCGCGCTCTAATCCCCTAGTTTAGAGGTTGGATTGCACGTTTGGCTAGTGCCGCATTTGACCAACAACAAGTCAAAAAGAGCCTGCCGGCGCCAAGCGGCGACCAGCAGGCTCTCGAAAACACAACTCAATGCGCCGTTCGCTCCCGTCCCACATCCACCGCGTTTCGGCTCGCGGCCGGAACAAACGGAGGGACGGACTGAAACGCCACATAAAGGAGCGACACAAACAGACCGGACACAATGGACACGTGCAACATGAACGCCTGGATGCTCACGTGCGAAGCAATCAAATATACGCCAGACAACGCCTGAAGCACGACAAACACCAGGGCAAACACCGCGCCGCGGAACAAGTCCGGGCGCTCAGCCTTCAACCGGTTCGTCCACGCCACAAGCGTCAACATCCAGAGCACCAAAAACAGCGCGAAGGAGCGATGGACCCAATCGAGGAGCAGCGCGTCATGGAAATTGTAAATCCCCGACTCGGTCGGAAACGGAAGCCCCCGAAACGCATCGCCCGCGCCGCTCGACGAGATGTACGCCCCGATGTACATATCGAGGTAGAGAATCGGAACGCCAAGCCACGCAAACCAGCGAAAGCCGACGCTCGGGGCCTCGTCGCGCAGCGGAAGCTTGACGCCCGTCGCGAGGTACTCTCCGTATACGCGCTCGGCCCGGCGCACATAGATGGCCAGGAGCACGGTACAGGCAAAGGCCAAGAGCGACACGCCGAAATGCGTCGCGATGACCGAAGCGGGCTCGTTGTACACCACCGCGAGCCCGCCGAGGACCGCCTCAAGGAGGACGAAGAAGATGCTCAGGGCGACAAACAGTTGAATCTCACGCCATCCCCGATACCTCAACAAGGCGCTCACCGCGGAGACGAGCAGCAGAATTGTGAGGATGGGAACGCCCACGCGGTGCATGAATTCAATGAACATGCTGAGCGACTTCTCGAGGGCCTGAAGGCTCGGTAGAACCTGACCGTTGCACAGGAACCACTCGTGCCCACATCCGAACGCCGAGCCCGTGTACGCGTCAAGGAAGCCGATGCCGTTCACGATGAAGTTCTGCACCGCCGAAAGGATGGCGATGACGAACACAAACACCCCGAAGCCGCGGCTCCTGATCATCTTCTCACCCCCTCGCGGGCCCTCCGACCATCACGCCACGATCGATTTGAAGGTCATAATCCAGATGGATCCTCCGACGACGCAGAACACGATGAACAGCCCAAAGTAGATGGCCGGAACCTGCCAGGCGCGATCGTCGCTCTCCGTGAAGTGCATGAACATGTACAGCTGGACCAAGAGCTGCCCCACACCGAGGATGACGATGATGGTGATGACGAGCGCCGGCGGCTGATGCGTCGCAAGCGCTAGCCAGAACGCAATGGCCGTTAACAACAGGGACAAAAACAGGCCGAGGATGTGCTTCCAGGGGAAGCCCTCCTCGCGGTGGAACTTGTGCTCCTTGGCTTCCACGTCAGATCACCTTCCCGGTGAGGTATACGACCGTAAAGATGAAAATCCAGACGGCGTCGAGGAAGTGCCAGTAAATGCTCCACAAGAACACCTTGCGCGCGGTGACCGGCGTGATGCCGCGGCGCAACAGTTGAAAGATGAGCAATGTCACCCAGAGCAGACCGACGGTCACGTGACTTCCGTGCGTACCCACCAGGATATAGAACGCGGACAGAAATCCGCTTCGCTGAAGGGTGGCCCCAATCCCGACGTCGTGAATGAACTCGGTCACCTCGAAGCCGAGGAACACAAGGCCAAGCGCCATCGTCACGAGAATCCAGCCAATGACGGCATTGCGATGACCTCGCCGCATTTCATAGGTGGCAAGACCGCAGGTGAACGACGAGAACAACAGGGCAATCGTTTCAATCGTGAATCCTGTGACGTCAAACAGTTGCTGAGAAGTGGGCCCGCCTGCGACGCGGCCATGCATCACGATGTACGTCGCAAACAGGCTCGAGAACAGGATCATGTCCTGGCCAAGGAAGAGCCAAAAGCCGGTGATGCGCAGGCTGTTTTCTTCCTCGTGATACTCGAGCGGAACGTTGGGGTTCACGGGGTGGTGATCCCCGTGAACCGCCGTGTTCGCATTCGACATGCCTTACAACCTCCCCGCCGCGGCCTCGGTCTTTTCGATCTCCTCGACCGGGATGTAGTGCGAGTCGTCATACTCGAACGAGCGCTGCGCCATGCAGATGAGCACGCCCACAAACCCAACGATGGCCAAGATCCACCACTGGAACACAAACCCCGCGCCCATGATGAAGAACAGGGCGCTCATGATGAACGGACGGCCCGAGTTGTTCGGCATGTGAATCGGCCGGAACGGCACGCCCTTCGGCCCGTTGATGGACTCGCCGTTTTGCTTCATCAGCCACCAAGCGTCGCGGCCCTTGACCGTCGGAATGATGGCGAAGTTATAGTGCGGCGCAGGCGAAGTGGTCGCCCACTCGAGCGTGCGGCCATCCCACGGATCGCCCGTCGTATCGCGCTCGCCATAGCGCGCGCTCCACAGGATGTTGTAGACGAAGATGATGAACGCCACGCCCATCAGGAAGGCGCCGATGGTCGAGATCAGGTTCACGACACCCCAGCCATAGCCAGCCGGATACGTGTACATCCGCCGCGTCATCCCCATGAAGCCGAGGAAGAACTGCGGGAAGAAGCAGATGTTGAACCCAATCATGAACGTCCAGAAATGCCAACGTCCCAACTTCTCGTTGAGCAACACACCAAACATCTTCGGCCACCAGTAGTACAGGCCCGAGAACACGCCGAACACCGTACCGCCGATGAGCGTGTAGTGGAAGTGGGCAATCAGGAAGTACGAGTTGTGATACTGATAGTCTGCAGGCGGCACGGCCAGCATGACACCCGTCAGGCCGCCGATGAGGAAGTTGGGAATGACACCCAGGCTCCACAGCATCGCGGTCTTAAACTCCAGCCGCCCTTTGTGCATGGTGAAAATCCAGTTGAACACCTTGACGCCCGTCGGAATAGCGATGGCCATCGTCGACACGCCGAAGAACGAGTTGACGCCCGGACCGGCGCCCATCGTGAAGAAGTGGTGCACCCAGGTCACGAAGCTCAGGATGGCGATGGCCACCATGGACACCACCATGGCGGAATACCCGAAAATCCGCTTGTGCGAAAAGGTGCTGATGACCTCGGACATGAGCCCGAAGATGGGCAAGATGACGATGTACACCTCCGGGTGACCCCAGAACCAGAACAGGTTCACGTACTGCATCGGCGCGCCGCCGCCATTCACGGTGAAGAAGTGCGATCCGAAGTCGCGATCGATCAGCAACAGCGCCAGCGCCACGGCGAGCACCGGGAACGCAAACAGGATGATCACAGACGTCACGAAGACGGACCAGGTGAACATCGGCATGCGCATGAATGTCATGCCCGGCGCGCGCATCCGCAGGATGGTCACAAGGAAGTTGATACCGGTCGCGATGGTACCGATACCGGTGATGGACAGCGCGACGAGGTAATAGTTCTCGCCGGGACCTGGATCGAACTGGTTCTCAACGTAAGGCGGATAGCTGGTCCAACCGCCATCCGGCGAACCGCCGACGACGAAGGACAGGTTGAACAACAGCGCTGCGAAGAAGAACAGCCAGAACGAAATGGCGTTTAGGTACGGGAACGCGACGTCGCGGCAACCAATCTGGAGCGGCACCGCCACGTTGAAGAAACCGATGATGGCCGGCATCGCCATGAACAGGATCATGATGGTGCCGTGCGTGGTGAAAATCTGATCATAGTGATCCGCACTCAGGAAGTGCATGTTCGGCCACGCGAGCTGTGCGCGCATCAGGAGGCCGTCGGTACCTCCGCGGAACAGCATCAGGATGGCCGCGATCATGTACATGATGCCGATCTTCTTGTGATCGACCGTCGTCAGCCACTCGTCCCAGAGCCACTTCCACAAGCGGAACTTGGTGAGGACCACCACGATGCCGAGCGACGCACAAATGATCAAGAAGTCGGACAGCCAAATGAGCGGACCTTCGTCGAGCATGAAGAAATGTACGGCCCAATTGACCACTCCGTGCATGCTCGCTTCCCCTTTCATCCCTGAATTCGCGTCTGCGAACAAGCTTACTCTGGCGTCGTCGACGAGAAGGTCAGCTTGCCGACGAGACCGGGTTGGTTGATCTGCGCTTCGGCCTGCTGCGTCAATTTGGGTGCGGTCTGCTGAACGCTCTTGACCCAGCTTTCAAAGTCCGTCGGCGAGAGCGCGTTGACCGTGAACGTCATGTGTGCAAATCCCCGTCCATTGTACTGAGCGCCGCGCCCGAGATAGCTGCCTGGGTGGTCGGCTTCCAGCCACAGCCTCAGATCCATATTCGGCATCGTAAATTCCATGCCGCCGAGCGCAGGCACCCAGAACGTGTTCATCGGCCCGCTCGAGGTGAGCTGGAAATTGACAGGGACGCCCGCCGGGATGTCCACATAGTTGACCGTCTCGATGTTCTGAGCCGGGTACTTGAACACCCATTTCCACTGCTCCGAAATGACGTCGATTGTGATGGACTTGCCCACGACCTTGGCCGTCGCCGCCTCGACCTTCGGCGGGTAGACCAGCTTGTACGTCACGGCGACCGTCGGAATGGCAAGGGCAATCACGACCAGAATCGGAATCACGGTCCACAGGGTCTCGAGCTTGGCGTTGCCCTCAATCTCCGGCGGCACGTAATCCGCGTTGTCAGGCCGCGCCCGGTACTTGATGATCACCCAGAAAAACAGGATGAACACGGCCAAGACGACAAGCAGCATCAAGATGAACGAATAGATAATGAGATAATACTCGCTCCGAGCCACTGGCCCCTGCGGGCTCAGAACCGGCCAATACTTCGGGCTGTCGCATCCCGTGAGTGCGAGTACCGTAAAACCAATGAGCCCAATCAGTCCTCCCACTCGACGCCCTTTTGGCTTCATCGTCGCTTTCGTCTCCCTTCTGTCCTATCTGTTGCGAAACTTCCGCGGCGCCCCCCCGTTTGCAGACGACGATCGACAACGAAACCATCCGACCGGAACGATTGCACGCATCGCAGTCTGCGGGCCATTGCGGCGCGCTCCATCGCCAAGTTGATGATACCACTTGGCCCGACATATTTCGCGGAGCGGCGCGCTTGACAATATGACGATTTTGAAAAACGTTCAATAAGCAAAGCATGCTTGAAACGATAAGGCGCGGGCCTCTTCGCTCCGGGCCTCCTGCCGCGGCGTCACAAATCCCGCAACCTAGTATTGCTTGTGGGTAGGCAATTTAAACCATGTTACAATGGACGTATCGCGTGGTTGCGCTTCCATGGCGCGCACGTATCCCTGAACCCTTGCAAAGGCGGGACGTTCGATGGAGCTCGTGACGACGTTTGCAGACCTCGTGGATGCCCTTTCTAAGGATTACCGAGTGCCGGACATCGTGCTGGATACGTCCACGGTGCTTTTCATCCTGGAATCTCCGCACATCCAGGAACTTCGCCACGGCGCGCCAGTGGCGGGATCGTCTGGGGCCACCATGTCGCGACACATCTTCGGCCCGGAATATGGCCACCTGCCGCTCGGCCGCATGGTGAAGAAAAATGCGGAGACAGGCGCGAAACGGCCGCGCCTCTCCGCGATTGGTCTGATGAACGTGTGCAACATTCCCTTGCAGGCGGCCGCGTACCCGCGCGACATTCAGGTTCGGTACGCCGACTGGTTTGAGGCGATGAATGCCGTCCGCACGCAGAACCAGAAGTGGTCATTCGCCGACCCGCGCCAACAGGACATTCAGTCCTATCTCGCAAACGACTTGCGCAAAAAGCTCGAGGCCTACCGCGGCCGCGCCATCACCCTCGTTCCCTGTGGGCGGTTTGCGCAGAAGTTCTTCGCGCTGGCCGACGTGGCAGACGAGAAGTGGGACGTGATCGACGGCGTGCCTCACCCGTCGTACAACAGCTGGGATCGCGCGCAATACGCCAAGGCCGTGGAGCGCGTGGTCGAGGCCGTGGGCCTGGCCGGCGCGGAGCTCGCCGTCCAGCTCGAATCAGACGGGTCGCGCGGCGCGTAACACCCGCTTCATCACGTCAGCCGCCGGATAGCCGATCTCGTCGTATCGCCTGCACGCGGCCTCCACGTCGTAGGGAACCCTGCGATGTTCCACGCGGAACGCGTCCCCATCCACGTGCAGGATGACGTACGAGGCCTGGGGCACGCCGTCGAACGGCATGCCGACGCTGCCGAGGTTGACGACCGTCCTCCCACGGATATCGCGGACATACGGCACATGAATGTGGCCGTATAGGTACAGACGCGCGCCCCAGCCGGCGAAGATGCGCGACTCGATGTCCTCATCCGGCGCGTCGGCCGCCACCACAGGAAACGCATCGAGCGGCGTGGCGTGAAAGGCGAGCCAGCGCCCAAACGGCGACTCCTCCTGGAGCAGCAGCGGCAAGTTGGCGAGGTATTCGAGTTCCGCTCGGTTGAGCAACCCCCGTGCAAAGGCTGCCTCCTCGTCCATGCCGGCGCGCCGCTCCTCCGGCACCTCGCCGGGCCGCACGCCGCGCACCACCCATTCGTCGGCGTTGCCGCGGATGACCTTGTCTGCCACCTCGACGACCTTCTCCACACACGCCTTCGGCGCATAGCCCCGAAAGGCGAGATCGCCGAGTACATAGACGCCATCGCATCCCACTTGCCGCAGATCGCCAATGACCGCATCGAGGGCCAGCTCGTTTCCGTGCACGTCCGAGAAAAACGCGAGTCGCATCGACACTCCCCTCCCCATGGTGGTCATGTCCATTGTACGCGTTTCCATCCGGGCGATCACGGCGGCCGATCACAGCCAACCCATGTCGTCCGCCTTGCGGATGGCCTCCTGGCGTGTGGCGCAGCCGAGCTTGGCCAAAGCGCCAGACAAGTAATTGCGGACCGTGCCCTCGGAGAGGAACAGTTCCTTGGCCATCTGCCGCGTGGTGAGTCCGCGCTTGGCGAGCCGCAGCACGTCGATCTCGCGCGCAGACAGCGGATTATCCGTCTCGATGGCCGCCATCATCAGGGCGGGATCGAACACGCGCTGGCCTGCCATGATGGAACGAAGGTGAGCCGCGAGCTGCTCGACTTTGCCGTCTTTCAACAGGTAACCATGCACCCCGGCCTGCAAGGCGCGCCTGAGGTAGCCAGGCCGCGCGAAGGTGGTGAGCAAAACCACGCGCACGCCTGGCACGTCCCGCAGGATGCGCGCCGCGGCGTCGAGCCCGCTCAGTTTGGGCATCTCGATGTCCAACAGCGCAAGGTCGGGCCGCAAGGCGAGGGCTTTCGCCACCGCCTCCTCGCCGTCACCCGCAGTGGCGACCACGTCAAAGTCGCCCTCCAGAGCGAGGAGCGTCGCAATCGCATCGGACACTAAGCCTTGATCCTCCGCCAATAACACGCGTATCACGGCAGACCCTCCCGTCACTCGATGGGAACGGGGGCCTTCAGCACCACGACCCAGCCCGGCTCAAACTCGGGCCATCCGAGGGCTCGTCGGCGCCAGTCGTCCCGTCCCAATCGCTCGCACTCCCCGCCAATCTGCGCCATCCGAGCGCGCATGCCGGCAATGCCGCTCCCGCCGCAGGTCGGGATCGTCGCGAATTCTGCCGCTCCTTCGCCGTCGTCTGCGACGGCAAGCACCACGAGCGGCCCGTCCCGCCACATGCGGACCGCGCATCGCCTGGCGCCGCTGTGCCGGACGACGTTCGTTACGGCCTCGCGCAGGCACATCGCGTACGCATGCTCCACCGTCTTCGGCACAGCGTCCATCTCGCACGCCATGTGCGCCTCGATGCCTGCAGCTGCGAGCACTTCTTCCGCGGCGCGCCAGGCGTCCTGCCAGTCCGTCGCGCGCATGTCGGCCACATACGCGCGCACCGATTCGAGCGTCGCGCGGCTCACCCGTTCAATCTGTTCGATCTCGTCGCGCGCTCGAGGAACGTCCCCCGTGCGCTCCAGAATGCGCCCGGCCACCTGCGCCTTCAGCGTGATGAGCGACAACTGGTGGCCCAAAAGATCGTGCAGGTCGCGCCCGATGCGCGCCCGTTCCTCGGCCTGGCTGAGCCGCGCAATCTCGCTCTGAGCCGCCTGAAGCCGCGCGTTGGTCTGCTCGAGCGCCGCCCAGGCGCGCATCATGTAAATCAGGATGCTTCCGCCGAACAAGGCGCCAATCAAGAGGTAATGAAACCCCTGCGGGAATGGGATATGATGGGCCCGCTCGACGGCCACGAGCGCGCCGACGCTCGCGCACAGGACAACGAAGAGCGCCATGGTGCGCCGAAGAGGCCCGTAGAGGATGGTCGCAACGGGGTAGAAGAGGAGATACACGTAGTTCAGACTGAAGGCGGCCATCAGCGTCAGGAGGATGGCCAATTGCCCGAAGAACGCCGCGATTCGCCAAGGGCTGTTGCGCGGCGTGAGAAAAGCCACGACGTAAAGCGCTCCAAAGGCGGCAAGGCTCCCTAGGCCAGCCGCCATGGCCCGCACCGGAAGTCCCAACAAAACGAGGCGGGATACACCAGTTGCAGCAAGAAGAAGATCATCGTCTCGATGGCGCCTCGGCGGAGTTTCCGCCTCATGTCGACAGCCTCCCGACTGTTAAGCCTACGCTTTCCTCATGCGACAGAACGAACCTCCCGCGGCCGCGTCGACACCCACGCCGCCAAGAGCACAAAGCCAATCAGGTAGGCGAGAAGAACGGCCACATCGCTCCACTGGACGGTGCGCTGCCCGAT
Organism: Alicyclobacillus acidocaldarius subsp. acidocaldarius Tc-4-1; assembly: GCF_000219875.1. NCBI lineage: Bacteria > Bacillati > Bacillota > Bacilli > Caryophanales > Alicyclobacillaceae > Alicyclobacillus > Alicyclobacillus acidocaldarius. The sequence continues at coordinate 631,328 of NC_017167.1, read as the reverse complement.
GAGAGACCAGGCGATATCCGCCAGCCGGTAGATCGGCATCCAGAGCGCAAGATGCTGGAAAAACGGCGGTAGGACCTGAATCGGTATCCACAGCCCGCCCGCAATGGAGATTAGGAAATACACGATGCTCGCGAGAATTTGCGCGGCCTCGCGACCACCGATATGCCCAATCAAAATGCCAAGCGCGGTGAACACTAGCGCGCCGAATACCGTTGCCGCACCGCAACCAAGCCATTCGCCGGCCGGCATCCGGACGTGTTCCACGAACGCGCCGACCAAGAACATGATGGCGATGGCGATGGCGTTCACCACCACGTTCGCCGCGATCTTCGTCGTCACCGCCTGGGCAGCCGGGCGAGGGGTCGTGAGCATCCAGCTCGTCCATCCCTGCGTCCGCTCGATGGCCACCCGCACCGCGTTGCCGTTCAGCCCCGTGCCCACGACGCCGAACACGGACATGGAGATGAGAAAATACTTCGACCACTCGATCCCGCCCACCTGCGCGTGCCGGCCGTACAGATTCACATACAGGAGGTAGAACCCGACCGGAAACAACAGGGTGAAGATGAAAAACCGGCGATTGCGCACGTTCCGAAGGACCTCGATACGCCACTCCAGAAGCCACGAATTCATCGGGTCACCCCCCTCTCTTCGAGACGGTCGTCCAACTCCGTCAGGGCGACGAACGCATCCTCAAGCGCACCCTGCGAGACTTCAAACGACGAGGCGTCGAGATCGCGCAAGATGATGGCGCGAAGCACGTCGTCCGGCCGATCCGTCTCAATTCGCACGTGGCGTCCGCTGTACCGCACGCTCCGGACGTACGGAAGCTGTTCGATCTCTTCCTTCGTGCACCGCGGCCCCGCGATAAAGCTCACATACCGATGTCCGGCCTGCGCCTTGATCTCGGCAAGGCTCCCGTCCGCGATCACCCGGCCGCCCTTGAGCAAGATGACGCGATCGGCGACGGACTCGGCCTCCTCCAAGTGATGCGTGGTTAGCAGAAGCGTGCGCCGGCCGTCATACACGAAGCTGCGCAGGCTGTCCCAAAACGCCCGCCGCGACTCGACGTCCATGCCCGTCGTCGGCTCGTCCAGCAGGAGCAACGCCGGATCGCCCGCCATGGCGAGGGCGAACTGGAGCCGCCGCTGCTCGCCGCCGGACAGCTTCACGGCCTCCCGCTCTGCGAGATGTTCGATGCCGGCCATCTGAAGGAGGTTGTCCGCCGGCAACGGATGCGGGTAGAAGCTGCGGAACCACGCCACAAGTTCCTTCACCTTCACGCTCTGCGGCAGGGTCACGTTCTGCAACATGACCCCGAGCCGCTCTCGCGCGGCGCGATCGCGCGGGCGGTGGCCAAAGACCCGCACCGAACCATGGGTCGGCTGCGACAGTCCCAGAATCATGGAGATGAGCGTGGTCTTGCCGGCCCCGTTCGGCCCAAGCAGGGCCACGATAGTGCCGGGCTCGACATCGAACGTGACATCGTCCACCGCGTGAATCGCGCCAAACCGCTTCGAAACGTGCTCCACCGAAATGGCGGCTGCCGCCAAAGGACATCGCCTCCAGGTCCCATCTTGATGTCGATCCTACCCGGTATGAGCTTTGCCGACCAGTGAACGCCGTCATCGGCGGGATGTGACAAATGTCACACGCCGAGCATGCGCCATGCGAGGTGCGCGCCCATGCGGTATCATGGGGATATCCACCGACCCGCAAGCGGAAGGCGAGGGACGTACAATGCGGGTTCGCACCAAACCGGCATGGTTTCGGCCTCATTTCGACGACGAGGAGGATGACGACCTCCTGCTCGAGATGGCCGAAGAGCTACCCGGCTTCCCATCCATCAAGGACGAAGGAGACGAGAAGCCGCGCAGTGAGGAGCACTCGTGAGCCGCGAAATTCGCGCGTCGCGGCCCTAGGTGGTCCTCATGGCAGCGCCTCTGCGTGCCCCACCTGATCCTCCTGAAACAGCCGCTTAAGTTCGCTGACGGCGCCTTCGTGGGCCAGGACGAGCAGGTGATCGCCTTCTCGGATTCGGGTGCTCCCGCGCGGGACGATGGCTTTGCCGCCGCGCACCACGGCGTAGCACAGGGTGTCGGGCGGAAAGGCGAGATCGCGCAGCCTCTTTCCGGCGCGTGGCGATCCCGGCATCACCACAATGGGCACCATGACCGCAGCTTCGCGCGCGATAGCGAGCAGTTCGCACATCGATTCGGGCGGCGTGGACTGGACGAGTCCGAATCTCTCGGCGAGCCACTCGACCGTCATGCCCTGAACCAGCGCGGAGACGAGCACGACGAAAAACACGACCTCCACGAGCGCGATGTAGCCCTGGACGTGCGCCTCGACGGCAAACAAGATGAGGACGATGGGTGCCGCGCCGCGGAGCCCGGCCCACGCGATGAACCAGCGCTCCTCTGCGGTCATTCTGAAGAAGAGAGTCGACAGCCACACGGCGGCCGGGCGAGCCACGAAGATGGCACCGTAGGCGAGGAGAAGCCCTGGCACCGCCACGTCGGCAAAATCGCGGGGAACAAGGAAAAATCCGAGCACGACAAACATCACAATTTGCACAATCCAAGCGAGCCCTTCGTGGAAGCGGAGCACCGCCAAGCGCTCGCTCATGCGCCCGCCCGCCATCACAACGCCGGTCAGGTAGACCGCGAGAAAACCGCTCCCAGACATCGACTGCGCCATGCCGAACGACAGGAGCGCCATCGCCAACGTCACGGCTGGATAGAGGCCCGGTGTGTCGAGCCGCGCCGCGGCGAGAAGTTTCCGGCCGAGATACCCGGCGGCGAGTCCGACGCCGAGCCCGATGCCCATTTGGGCCGCGAAGAGCACGGCCACCTCGAGCGGGCGGAGCCCGGGACGCCCTGTCCGAGCGAGATCGATGAGGACCGTCATCAAAAAGAACGTCATCGGGTCATTGGTGCCCGACTCCACCTCGAGTACGTCGGCCAACCTCGCCTTGAGGGACGTGTTGCCGAGCGCGCTGAACACACTGGCGGCATCCGTGGAACTCGCGGCCACGCCGAGCATCGCCGACGAGAGCCACGGCAGGCGCAGGACCGCATGCGCCAAGGCGGTCATGATAGCGCTCTGCGCGAGGACGCCGAGCGTGGCCAAAGACATGGCCGGCCAGAACACCCGGCGCACGCGCTGGGGCGTCGTATGCAGCCCTCCGTCGAAGAGAATCATCGCGAGCGCCAATGAACTGAGATTCGTGGCCACGTCCGGGGAAATGGCGGTCAGCAGATCCGGATCCAGCGCGGCGATGGCGCAGCCGAGCGCGACGAACCCCACCATCGCCGGAAGGCCCATCCGGCTGTGAGCGCTCGCGATAAAGACGCCCGAGAGGAGCACCACCGCCACGACGACGCTCACGACACTGACCAGGCTCATGTGCGCTCCGCCTGCTGCCTTGCCCAAATTCGCTCGTTGAGACGGCGCAAAAGGCTGAGGAACGTCCTTCGCTCCTCCTCTGTCCAGTCCCCCACAAGCTCTCGATACAGCTCGATGCGGGACGCGCGCGTGGCCTCGAGCGCCTCCACCCCCGCCTCGGTGATGGTCAGGCGGAGTTGGCGCTTGTCCTCCTCATCTCGCTCCTTGGCAATCCAACCCGCCGCGACAAGCGGCGTGATCTGCCGGCTGATGGTTGAAATGTCGAGCAAAAACCGCGCGGCGAGCTGCCCTGCGGTGAGCTCTCCCTCCTCGCGCAGCGCCAGTAAAATCAGATACGCCGAGCGGTCAATCTCCCGATGCTTGCGCCACGACTGACGTGCGCCCTCAAGCCGCCGCGCGAAGATGGCCATTTCGCGCTCCAACGCTTCGAACGAGTCGAACGAGTCCATGCTGGCCTGATCCATGTCGGCCTCCTTTGGGTGCATTTTCAGCGTGATAGTTGTATAATACAATAGTTGTGTAGAGTTCATTTCTCGTGTCCCTGAACAACTTGGGGCTCACGCTCTCGTTGGCCGTCACACGAAAGGAGGAATTCCACGTGTCCGCGCAACCCGATGTCGCACAGGAGTTCGATCACGCGGAGTCGAACATCCTGCGGCAGCCTGCGCCCGTCTGGGCCGTCGCCTTTGCCTGCGTGGTAGCCTTCATGGGGCTTGGGCTGGTTGATCCGATTTTACCCGCGATCTCGGCGCAACTCCACGCCACCAAGGCCCAGACGGAGCTCCTCTTTACGAGCTATATGCTTGTCACCGGCTGCATGATGGTGTTCACCGGATTCATTTCGACCCGCATTGGCCCGAAGTACACGCTGCTCTGCGGCCTCGCGCTGATCATCGTCTTTTCCTTCCTCGCCGGTCGGTCGAACAGCGTCGGCCAAATCGTCGGCTTCCGCGGCGGCTGGGGCCTCGGCAACGCCATGTTCATCGCCACCGCGCTTTCCGTCATCGTGTCGGCCGCGAGAGGCACCGCGGCGAGCGCTATCATCCTGTACGAGGCCGCTCTCGGGCTTGGCATCTCCGTGGGGCCCCTCCTCGGCGGGACGCTTGGCGAGCACAGCTGGCGCTATCCGTTCTACGGCGTGGCGATGCTCATGGCCATCGGATTTGTGGCCGTCCTGCTCTTTCTCCGCGGCGTGCCCAAGCCTGCGCACCGCGCCTCCATCGCGGCGCCGTTTCGGGCGCTCGGGCACCTCAGCCTGTTGACGCTCGGGTTGACGAGCCTGTTTTACAACTTCGGCTTCTTCACGCTGCTCGGCTACGGCCCGTATCCGCTGCACATGTCCGCCATCGGCATCGGCTACACGTATTTCGGATGGGGCATCCTGCTCGCCGTCACGTCGGTCTTCGTCGCTCCGTGGCTGGCAGAGAAGTTCGGCATCCTGCCGGTCATGTACACCATCCTCGCGCTGTTCGCCCTGGACCTCTTGGTTATGGGCCTGAGCGTGCACTCGCGGCTGACGCTCGTCATCTGCATCATCCTCGCCGGCGCCTTCCTCGGCGTCAACAACACGGTCATCACGACCGCGGTCATGCAGGCGGCCCCCGTCGAGCGGCCCACCGCATCCGCCGCATACAGCTTCGTCCGCTTCGTGGGCGGCGCGGTTGCCCCCTGGCTGGCGGGGAAGCTCAGCGATGCGGTCGGACCCGCCATGCCGTTTTTCATCGGATGCCTAGGCGTCGTGGTGGCCATCATGGTACTGTGGATGGGACGAAACCATCTGCGCCACATCCAATACGTGGCCCACTGACGCGGCAGAGGATGAACGGTATGGAGCTCATCTTTCTCGGCACGGGCGCCGGGGCCCCTTCCCGGCGCCGCAACGTGACCGCCATCGCGCTTCGCCTGACCCGGGAGGACAGCACCGTATGGCTGTTCGACTGCGGCGAAGCGACGCAGCACCGCATGTTCGACGCGCCGTTCGGCCCCAACCGGGTCGATCGCGTCTTCATCACACACCTCCACGGCGATCACATCTTCGGCCTTCCGGGGCTCCTCAGCACGCGGTCGTTTCCAGAGAACGTCGGACCGTTGCAGCTCTACGGCCCAGCCGGTATCCGAGCGTTCGTCCGCGCCACCCTCGATCTGAGTCAGACGCACCTCAGCTACGCGATCCAATTTCATGAGTGGACGTCACCCGAGCCCGAGCCCTTCCGCGAAGGGCTGTATACCGTGCGCGCGGCACTCCTCGATCACGCCATACCCTCCTACGGCTACCGAATTGAAGAGGCGCCCTTCCCCGGCCGCCTCCATGCGGAGCAGCTCCGCGCGGAGGGCCTTCAACCGAGCCCCCTCTGGGCGCGGCTCAAGGCCGGTGAGGACGTGACCCTCCCCGATGGACGGCGGCTGCGCGCGGCCGATTTCGTCGATCCGGCCGAACCCGGACGCGTCATCGCCATCCTCGGCGACACGAGGCCATGTAAGGCCGCGGTGGAACTGGCGCGCGGCGCCGACTGTCTCGTGCACGAAGCAACGTTCCTGGATCGACATGCGCATCTCGCCTCGGCCTTCTTCCACAGCACGGCGCGCCAAGCCGCCGAGATCGCGCGGGAGGCAGGGGCCAAGTGCCTCATCCTCACGCATCTGAGCGCGCGCTACGAGCGGACCGAGGAGGACGAGTTCCTCGCGGAGGCCCGAGCCGTTTTCCCCAACACGCTGCTCGCGCACGACGGCATGATCTACGACATTCCGCGGAGTAAGTGGGACGCCTGAAGTCTGCCGGCACCTCCTGCCCGGCCGCTTGACATCGGCGTCCAGCCCCCGTATGATGCATGTGTACTATTCGAACTAGTACACATGAGACACTCGCCGAGCGCGCCCACAAACGTCCGCCAAGGGGGTGATGGCCGTGTGGCTTCAGGTGGACCCCCGGTCTCCCACGCCGGTCTATCAGCAGATTGTGGACGGCATCAAAGGGGCGGTGGCAGCTGGCTGGCTGAAGCCCGGCGATCGCCTGCCCTCCGTGCGGGATCTCGCTGTCTCCCTCGCCATCAACCACAACACCGTCGCGAAGGCGTATCAGGAGCTCGAGCGAAGCCGCGTGATCGAGGTCGT